>CALGEI010000127.1 GCA_937881575.1 uncultured Flavobacteriales bacterium
TTGGCACCCAACTCCAAACGACGCAATTGAAGCATCATGCCGTTTCGGATGTAGCTATCGTATTCAGCTCGTCCCGTCTCCAAGGATTCCATCAGTCCCAACTCCACCATTTTCTCATCGAGCATGAAGTACAACGCGACCAAATCGGCACGTCCTTCTTCCAGGGTTGAGCTGTATTCCTTGATCGTTTGCTTGGGCTCGCCAATGCCTTCTTCCAACTTTCCTGAAGCATGGCCAATGACTTCGTGCATCGCGGTGTGAAGCTTTCCCGCAAGCGAACTGTGCTTTTCAGCCATAGCGACCTCCTGCTCATCATGGGCGAATTCACTCAACATCCCGCCGCCACCGGCTTGATCATACGCTTGGACAATGTTCCCCAAACTCACTGACTTCGATCCGTGGATGACACGGATCCAATTGGAATTTGGAAGGTTCACACCGATCGGTGTGCTCGGTGACGCATCACCTGCCTCTCCGGCCACGTTCACTACGTTGTATGTAATGCCCACAACCTCGTCTTTTTTGTGCTCTGGAAGGAAGGGCATGTTGTCCTCAAACCATTGCGCGTTGTCCATCAACACCTTCATGCGCTCACTGGCATCAAAATCCTTGATTTGAACCACGGTCTCATAACTTCCTGTGTAACCCAACGGGTCATTGTAAACCTCAATGAAGCCATTGATGTAATCCACATCTCCCTCGGTATCCTGCACCCAATTGATGTTATAGAGCTGCCATTTCACCAAATCGCCGGTCTCATAGTATGCAATCAAATTCCTCAAAGCCGCTGCCTGCTTGTCATTTTCAGCATATTGCGCTGCTTGATTCAACCAAAAGACGATTTGTTCAATGGCCTCCGAATAGAGTCCTCCGATCTTATATGTCTGCTCTTCAATTTCTCCCGCTGCATTGCGAACAAGGCGCGAATTCAAGCTGTACTCCACCGGCGTTCGTGTTGATCCATCGACCAAGCTTTCATAAAACGCAACGGCTTCATCGGTTGTCACATCCGGACCATAAAAGTTCACAGCCGAATTTTCAACCAATCCTTTGGTTCCATCCTGCTCCACTTTTTTGGCTTCAACTTCAGGGTTGAAAATGACCGCACGCACCTCATCCGTTACCGATTGACTCGTCGCAGCGAGCAATTCATCAAAGAAACCTTCAGAGAATTCCGGTTGAATCTTCATATTGGAATAATGATGGTGAATTCCATTCGAGAACCAAATCCGCTTTAAGTAAGTCTCGAATCGCACCCATCCGTTGGTAGTCCGGTCTCCTTCAAATCCTGTGTAGATGGACTCCAACAAATGCCTTACGCGCAAATTGTAGCGATTGTTTTGATCATACATGATGTCCCTTCCGCTCAATCCCGCTTGGTTGAGGCAATACACGAGCGCCTGCTGGCGTTCATTGAGTTGATCAAACCCTGGAACTTGGTATCGAATCAACTTCAAATCCGCAAATTGTTCGGTCTGCCAAACAAAGCCGTCGGCATCGGGTTCGCTCGCTCCGCTCGGAGTCTCTTGGGCCACAGCCCAATCGTCTGCAGTGGTGGTTTCCGATCCTTCAGGGGCTCCACATCCGGTGATGAAGAGAGCGGCTGCGCAAGCCGTCAAAAAGTAATTTCGCATGGGTCAAGTGAATTGCTGAGCCGGCAAGTTAATCAAAGTCTTCTCCATAGTCTCTCTTCCTATCTTTGAGCCGTGCGACGGATAGCCCTGCTCTTACTTCGGTCCTTCTTGGCGCCATTTGCCGTGACCATGCCCGTGGCGTTGTTCATACTGGACATGCAGTTTTTGTGGGTCTACGCGGATGATTTGATTGGAAAAGGCCTCTCCCCTTTAGTCATCGCAGAGCTCATGATGTATGCCTCGGCCCGCCTGGTGAATTTGGCCCTGCCATTGGGGATTCTAGTCGCTTCCATCATGGCTTTGGGCTCTTTGGCTGAAAAAAACGAGTTGACAGCGCTCAAATCGGCCGGCATGTCATTGAATCGCATTTTGCGCCCACTCGTTGCCACCATGCTCATCGTCTCCATGGGAGCATTTTGGTTTTCCAACGCTGCCTGGCCCGTGGCCAATTTGAAATTTCGCGCGCTGCTCTTTTCTGTGACCAAGAAGCGCCCTGCTCTGAACTTACAAGAGGGTGTTTTTTACAACGGCATTGAGGGATTTGCTATTCGAGTAGACGAAAAGGATGAAGACGGCACATTGCATGATGTACTCATTCACGATCATCGGGAAGGCACAACCGGCGTTAGCCGGGTGATGCGTTCCGAACTCGGAAGAATGGACCAAGTGGGAGAGCGCCTTGTTTTGACCATGATCAATGGAATCAGCTATGAGGAGGATCTGGAGCAATCTGCACGAAGAAAAGAACGACTTCATCCACACATTGTTACGGAATTTGGGAATCA
>CALGEI010000128.1 GCA_937881575.1 uncultured Flavobacteriales bacterium
ACAGATGGAGGCGCGATGGCTTCAAAGTGTCGGGTAAACAATTCCGTAATCTGATCCGGGTCCTGATTGGGTACAAGGCGCATCGAGATTTTGGCCATTGCCTTGCTCGCTATCACCGTTTTGGCTCCATCACCCGTATACCCTCCCCACATTCCGTTCACATCCAACGTGGGCCGAATGCTCATGCGCTCAGGGGCCGAATAGCCCGCTTCCCCTTCGATGGCCCCGATGTCAATACTCTTCTTATACTCCTCCTCACTGAATGGGGCCTTCGCCATCGCAGCACGCTCGGCATCCGATAACTCAACGACATCATTGTAAAAACCATCCACTGTAATGCGCTGGTCTTCGTCCTTGAGTGAGGCAATCATTTCACACAAGATATTGATGGGGTTGGGTGCCGCACCTCCATACAAACCACTGTGCAAGTCGCGATTGGGGCCGGTGATTTCGACTTCAACATAACTCAATCCACGCAACCCTACGGTGATGGATGGAATGTCCTTGGCGATGATCCCCGTATCGCTCACCAACACGATGTCAGCGGCTAGTTTTTCTTTGTGTTTCTCCAAAAACGGTTCCAGGTGAGCAGACCCCACCTCCTCTTCGCCCTCGATCATGAACTTGATGTTGCACGCTAGGGCGTCCGATTGCACCATCGCTTCAAAGGCCTTGACATGCATGAAGAACTGTCCCTTGTCGTCGCATGCTCCTCTTGCGAAAATAGCGCCTTCCGGGTGCAGCTCTGTTTTCTTGATGATCGGTTCGAAAGCGGGACTGTCCCATAATTCCAATGGATCGGCCGGCTGAACATCATAGTGACCGTAAACCAAAACGGTTGGCAAATCAGCAGACACATGTCGATCCCCATAAACGACCGGGTACCCTTCCGTTTCAATAATCTCTACATTTTCCGCCCCTGCCGCTTTCAAATTTGCGGCTACATTCTCAGCACAACGCAAAACATCCGGAGCGAATGCCGGATCCGCGGAAACCGATGGGATTCGAAGTAAGACCAATAGTTCTTCAAGGAATCGATCTCGGTTGGCGTCGATATAGGCGTTGCAGTCACTCATTTTTCTCTAGATTGAAGCACGAATATACACCCTCCGTGACCGCTCCGAAACTGAATTGAAACAGTTCGCACGGAGCGGTCCACCGCCGTATCTTTGCAATCCACGAAATGATCTGGAACTGAGCCATGCCAGCGACATACTCAAAAGACAACCCCTCTGGGTTACCCGACTTCAACAACACGGAGAAAGCATACGCTCACCTCAGTTCTGGGGAATTGCGCCGTGCACTCGTTTTGTTTCAAACGGTCGGAAACGCCAAGCTAGTCGGTGTCGGAAAAATCCTTATGCAGTGGGCTTTGGCACTTCGAATCCCCATCGGTTGGGCCATTCGACCCACCATTTACAGTCATTTCTGCGGCGGAGAAACGATTGAAGGCTGCGAAACACAAGTCAATAAATTGTACGCATCAGGTGTTCGGACCATTTTGGATTATAGCGCAGAAGGCAAAGAAACCGAAGATGAACTGGAGTCCACATTTGACTCCATTCTCGAAGCCATCAAAGCCACTGACCAAGACCCTCATCACGCTTTCGGCGTTTTTAAAGTGAGCGGCATCGCACCCACCCTGATTTTAGAGTTGGTGTCTGAAGGAAAGACGTTAACGAACGCTCAACGTGAGGCTTGGCAGCGTGTACGATCGCGTGTGGCTGCTTTGTGCACTGAAGCTGCGCGCATCAAAACTCCCGTATTCATCGACGCGGAAGAAAGCTGGCTTCAACCGGCTATTGATCTCTTGGCAGAAGAACAAATGTTGTTGCACAATCGCACCCAGGCAGTGGTCTTCACGACTGTTCAATTGTACCGTCACGATCGGCTGGCCTATTTGAAAGCGTTGACCGATAAGGCACAGTCCTCCGGGTTCCGTCTAGGGGTGAAACTCGTGCGCGGTGCCTACATGGAAAAAGAGCGTTTACGTGCTACCAAGATCGGAGTCCCATCTCCGATTCAGCCCGACAAACAAGCTACCGATCGGGATTACGACGCTGCGCTAGATTGGTGCGTTGAGCA
>CALGEI010000129.1 GCA_937881575.1 uncultured Flavobacteriales bacterium
TTTCATTTAATAAAACTTCCTCTACAACTTTAATAACTTTTTCATGGGCTTTGAAGGGTTTAAATTTTGGTTTTGTTTTAGCCTGTTCTTTCTGCTTTACTGGCGTTTTTTGAATTTTGATTCGAGAATTCAGTATCGGAATCTCTGTTTGTTGATCGTGAGCTTCCTTTTCTATGCCTCATGGGATTGGCGATTTCTAGGCATCATTTTGACGAGTTCAGTACTCGATTTCGTCGTGGGGATTCGTCTAGAGAGCCAAAAAAATGAGGCGAAGAGAAAAAACCTTTTGGTTTCCAGTCTCGTCTTGAATCTGGGATTCTTGGCCTTGTTCAAATACCACAATTTCTTCATTGATGCTGCAGAACCAATCTTTCGGTTTTTCTTGCCATCGGCATCGTTGACTCACTTAAGTTGGGTGCTCCCCGTTGGGATTAGCTTTTATACATTCCAGACAATCAGCTATACCATAGACGTTTATCGCGGGACGATAAAAGCGGAGCGAGACCCCATTACATTTCTCACCTATGTCGCTTTTTTCCCTCAACTTTTAGCGGGCCCTATTGAACGGGCCAAAACGCTGATGCCCCAATTTCATCGAGCCCATCGATTTGAGTTGGATGCCATGAAAAAGGCGTTTCTGCGGATCCTTTGGGGGGCATTTAAAAAAGTCGTAATCGCAGATCGGCTGGCTATATTCGTCAATCAGGCTTATGCTCACCCCGAAGATTTAACGACATTAACCACCGTTACGGCGATTGTTTTCTTCGTTTTTCAGCTCTATTGTGACTTTTCGGGCTATTGTGATATGGCGATTGGAATGGCTAAGTTGCTTGGATTTGAGTTGAGTGAAAATTTCAGACGCCCATTGCTTGCGGGGAATATCCGATCTGTTTACCAAAGGTGGCATATCACCATTCACAATTGGTTTAAGGAATACGTTTATTTTGCCCTACCTGCCCACAAGAATAACCTTCATCGAGGAGTGAAGGTCCTCTTCGTTTTTTCGCTTGCGGGTCTATGGCATGGTTCAGGCTTTAATTTCTTGCTCTGGGGGGTCATGAATGGAGTGCTTATTTTTTCACTGGATCCGTTGATTGATGCAGCGTCACGGACGCAATCAAGAGTATTGGGAATAGTAACTAGAGGCATTGGTCATGCTGCTGTGTACCTTTCCTTGGTGTTCTTTCGATCAGAGACGCTTCAAGAAGCTGGCGTTGTATTCCGCTCATTGTCGAAGTGGAATGAGATGAATTCACTGGCGCTAAGCGAACATTTTCTTCAATTTGGATTGGGAATCGTTGAACTGTCGGTTGCATTGACCCTCATTGCTATTGTTCTTCTCGTAGAATGCATTCAAGAATATAGCCCTGCTGCCCATCGAAGATTTCACCAAGGTCATGGATTGTTTCGATGGAGCTCTGCTCTGGTGTTATCGCTTGGAATTGTGCTTCTTGGTTTTTACGACGGTCGAGAAGGAGCGGGCAATGCTAAAGATGACTTGGCTCAAGATGAATTTATCTATGAGCAATTTTAAAAAGACATCATGAAGCATTTCTTTCGGTTTTGCACAGAAATACTCATAGGCTTGCTCTGCATCTGCACCCTGTTGCTTGCCTTGGAGCAATCGGGATGGTTTGAATACGCCTACAGAAATGAGGTTAATTTTCAGATCAGGCATATCGAAGAGAATCCCCATTTCAAAAACGCAGAGGTGGTTTTTGTCGGAAACTCTCAAACGTATTTACTCAATGATTCCTTACTAGAAAGTGCGCTGCGCGCGAGTGTTTTTACAGTTTCTCGCGCTGGTGCGGCCTTCAATGATTTCAGATCAATTCTTGATTGGACAGACAAAGAGTCTTCCCCTAAAATTGTGGTTCTCGAAACCCATTCGTTCAAATCCAGTGGTATGAATGATGGACAACGAATGAAATTTCCCAAATCATTCAAGAATTTTTTATCTCTGGAATCAGAATGGAATCAATTCAAGTATTTCGCTCGTGACGTTTTGCAGTATCATTCAGTTCTTGAAAGCGGTCCTGACTGGATTACCGAGGCCATCCTTCGTCCAAAAGAGGTTGAATGGGGAAATGGGTTTAAGCGAAGTGATTATCAGCCAATCGACAATGCTTTTATGGAGAACTACGAAAGGAATTGGACTCCTTTTCCAGACAATCCGATTGAATCGGATGTATTGGATGAAGTCAAGCGATTTGTTTTGGAATGCAAAGAGAGTGGAATTGAAGTGATGCTATATGAGTCCCCTTGGTATCAAAAACACTGCATGCCGAAAATAAATCGGCGAAGCTCAATCGAGAAAATGGCCGCACAGTGTCAGGTTTTATTTGTTGATCTCAATCAGGAGGAGTCGTTGGTTAGGGACCCTTGTTTTTTTCAAACAACAAAAAACAACAATCAACATCTCACTCAGGAGGGGGCCGATACGGTTACGATCATCCTTGCGCCTGAGATTAAAGCGATGTTGGATCTCATTGGTGAGGTTGCTCATTAGTATCCGGACCGATTCAGCATGGATGGGATCGTATTTAAATGATTACTTCAGGCTAGAAGCACGGTCCGGTCTATTTCGTAAGATTGAATCGTCCCGAATCCCCCCGTGTTGCCCCCTTTGATTTACATTCTGATCAGAACTCGGTTGTGCGGCACGATTGTCCGAGTGAGCCGTATTCGATCATTTACGGAAGTTGCTCCAAGGCCTCACGCACTTGACTCAACTCAATAACACGCAATCCAAGGAGTGTGCTCCGGGCCTAAATTGAGTCAATGCGTCCCGGCACATCGTGAGTCGGACATTGGGCGGAAAATGCATGCACAGGGTAAAGCGCAGCCTACATGGTGCCGTCGGGCGCAGCCTGTCCACGAATTCTGAGCCTGATGATACTTCGCACCTGAAGCCGTAGCTTTGCGCCCGCAAACAAAATGCGTCACAAGCAGGCCCCACCATGAAACGAGTCAACGAGTTTAAGAGAATGTTCGACGTGGAAGGCGTGATCGAATTGGCGCCCTTGAAAAAGAAGTACCGCTCCTTGGTCAAGGAATGGCATCCCGATAAGTTTCCTGATGGTGGGGAGAAGGCCGAACAGGCTGAGGCCATGAGCCGCCGGATCATCGAAGGATATCACTTTTTGGTGAGCATGGCCCCCGCAACCCAGGAGGCCCAAAAGGAGGCTTACTTGGAGCTCACGACCAAATCCGCCATCTTAGATTTGACGCACAAGGGACTGCTTTTGGAAATCACCTTTTTGAACGGCGATGCCCACGAATACTTTGGCGTCAATCGCC
>CALGEI010000130.1 GCA_937881575.1 uncultured Flavobacteriales bacterium
GCCACACCAGCCAAAAACACAAATATCTGCCAACGACCCAGCTCGCACCACATCCATACCCTCTGGTTTGACGGTAAATGCGGCGGCATCGGTGAGCGAAATATAGGTGAACGTCACGAGGCCTAGGAGCGCAAAGTCCATGGCCAACGTGACAATAAAGGCGTTGACCTGAGACTTTACGATGATGTAGCCGGTGATCATCCCCGCGAGAGCCCCGGCAAGCACACCGGCTAGCAGGCCTGCGAGTAGCCCAAACCCCAAACGTTCGTAGGTATAACCTGCGACCATCGCCGACACCGCGGCCATCCTGCCTACTGCCAGATTGAGATGGCCGATAGAGAGCGTAACAAGCTGCGCAAGCCCAACAATGGTAATCACAGCGGTGTCTCGGATCAAAGGGAAAATAACGAACTGCCCACTGAGAAATGCTGGGGTTCTAATAGCGAATGCAATGAAGACTGCAATCACAAGAATCGCAAGTATGACTCGTTGGTCGCTTGCTAAATGGGCAAATCGAGCGCCCCATTTGTTTTCTTGCTCACTCATGAACTCACCACCATTTTTTCTATTGCCTCGAAGTCCCAGGGTATGCCCAGCCCAGGAGCATCTGGCGGAACTGCAGCTCCATTTTCAATCTTCATCCGCTCGGTCGTAACGGCAGTGAGTTGGGGGATGCGTTCTACATATCCACCGTTCGGGATGCCCGCTGCCAAGGACACATGGAGCTCCATCAAGAAGTGGGGGCATACTGTCACGTTGTAGGTTTCGGCCAAGTGCGCAACTTTGAGCCAAGGGGTTATTCCCCCCACTCTGGCGACGTCTACCTGAATGACCCCCGCAGCGTTCTGGTGAAGGTACTGCTGAAACATTTGAGCGGAGTAAATGCTCTCTCCCACCGCAATCGGAATCGACGTACTTGCAGAAAGAATTGAGTGAGCGGTGATGTCATCGGCGGGCATCGGCTCTTCCAGCCAAAAGAGCCCCACGGGGTGCAGGGCTTCAGCTCGCTGACGGGCATTGGCCAGAGTCATGGATTGATTTGCATCGACCATTATGTCCATGTCGGGTCCCACGGCGTCCCGAACAGCCTGTAGCCGCTCGACGTCCTCCGCAATACTCGGTTTCCCGATCTTCACCTTCACACCTGACCAACCCTTTTTTTTCGACTCAAGAGCACCTGCCACGAGTGTCTCGGTGTCGATGTGCAACCAGCCACCCTCGGTGTCATAGAGGGGAACTCGGTTTGAGAAGCCACCCACTGCTTTCCAGAGGGGGGTCTTGTTTCTCAACCCCCGTAAGTCCCAGAGCGCCGTGTCGATTGCTGCGACCGCGAGTGAAGTGATGGCACCAGTCGTAGTGGCGCGAGTCCCGTAATAGACGGTATTCCAGATGTGTTCCACCCGCTCGCTGTCCATCCCAACAACCATGTCCAGCAGGTAGTCCTTGAGTAGGGCAAGAACCGCGGTTCCCCCAGTACCGATCGTGTAGGAGTACCCCACACCTTCTAAACCATCGGAGGTGTGCAGATGGACAAAAATTGTTTCTTGCTTCAGGAATGCTTGAACGGCGTCCGTTCGCGGGGTCTCAACAGGAATATCAATGAGGAACGCGCGCGCGCTCGTGATAATCGTCATGGCGTCCTTGCCTATGTCCTGGAGATAGAGGGTAAAGCTTTTTCTCTCAGAGGAGTGGACGGCCCTACGGGCCGTCCACTCCTGAGAACAACCTGGGTATTTAGCCGCAGGCCATGTACTCGTTTTGGAACGATGCGAGGATGCTCTTCGACGTTGCTTCACGTTCCGTGTCGTAGGTTTCCACGTTGGCGGTTGTAACCAAGAAAGAACCGGAGTCAACATACAGACCTGGTTCGTTCATGGTGCAGTAACCGGTTTGCAGTGCTGCAAGCACCCAGCTGCCGACATAACCTTGGCCCCATGGGTTCTGGACCACAGTTCCGGAAATGGTGCCATCGCGGATTGCATCGAGGATGATCGCGTCATCATCAATAGCAATGACCTTGATGGGCAGTCCAGTGCTGGCGACGCCTTCGGTTGCTGCAACTGCAGGGTTGTAGGCGGTAGTGACGATTCCGTTGACGGCATCACCCTGAGCGGCAAGAAGGTCAGTGACTGCCTTCTGCGCCGACTGAAGGTCGGTGTCGATGTCGGTGATGGTTGTCAACAGGGTGACAGCTCCATCAGTCTCGTCGATTGCCATCTGCACACCGTCGATACGACGGACGGTGTTGGAGTCAACAGCGTTACCGGTGAGGTGAACAATTGCGCCAGCTCCACCCATTTGCTCGATGAGAGCCTTGGTGGCGAGGTAAGCGGCTTCACCGGTGTCAGTCGACAGGCAGAAGTCTGCTTCGTTAACATCACCAGCAGGGCAGGACGCCAAAGAGCCAGTGGCGAAGCCCTGACCCTTCAAGTTCTGGAAGGTGGTGTTGATGTCCGTGGGGGACACGCCGAAAATTCCGAAGACGTTGAACCCCTGAGCGCCCATCGAATCGATTGCGGCATTGTGCTTGGTCTGATCCCATTCGCCGGTCTCGTTGAATTCGCTGGATCCGATTCCGAATTCAGCAACAGCAGCCTCGCCGCCAGCCTTCCATGGCTGGAAGTAAGGGTGTGCTCCACCAGGAATCAGTGCGACGTTAATGCTGGAAAAGTCTGGACCAGAGGCCACGGCTTCTTCAGTTGACTCAGTGGTTGCAGCTTCGGGCTCTTCGGCAGCCGGGGTACACCCGGCAACCAGCAGTCCCGTTGACATTGCAAGTGCGGCAAAAGCCACAGTGCTT
>CALGEI010000131.1 GCA_937881575.1 uncultured Flavobacteriales bacterium
TGAATCCAACGAAGACCCACAAGACACTGATGACACCCAAGGCGACAAAGCTCTGCAGCATGGTGGAGATCACGTTCTTCTTGTTGACCATGCCGCCGTAAAAGAATGCGAGACCGGGGGTCATGAGGAGGACGAATGCGCTGGCCACGATCATCCAGGCGGTGTCGCCGGTGTCGATGTCGTTGAGTGCTTGCGGGTCGGTGCCGGTGGAATAGGGGGAACCAAAAAAGAGCGTCGCGAACACCAAAAGCGTCAGCGACAGAAAATTCATTTTTCTGCTCATGAGAAAACAACCAAGAAATAGAGGGGGTGCGGGTAATTGCCGTGCTTCAAAAGTAATCTTGCGAATGAAGCGAAGCAAGGGGAGGCGGGGCCTGCTTTTTTGTTGGTTTTGAACTTCGGTTCAGTTTCGATGTTGAATCTGCATGAAACGGTTAAACCTTCCTTGGCTCATGGTCTGCATTTTTTCGTTTGGCTCCCAGGAGGGCGGGTTGGAAGGTTGGAGTACCGTTGATGATCGGGTCATGGGGGGGGTGTCCTTATCGAGGGTCGTGGCTGCTGACGCGTGCATGCGCTGGGAGGGCATGATGTCGTTGGAAAGCAACGGTGGCTTTGTGAGTGTGCGAAGCCCTTGGGAGCTCGGGCAGATCCGTCAAGCCAAAAAAGTGACCATGCGGGTGCGGGGGTCGAAGGGGACATTTGCCCTGAGATTGGCGACCAGTGGGGCTTATTATGAGCCCATTCATCAGATGGGATTTGAGGTGGATGAGGTCGAATGGAAGACATTGACGTGGTCTCTTGAGGCATTCGAGACGACTGTGATGGGAAGGCCAACAGGTTCGCGTTTTGACGCTGGAGATGCGAAGGATGTCGGTCGAATTGGTTTGATGAAGAATGATGGCAGGCCCGGTGCGTTTTGGCTTGAGGTGGATTTTATTCGCTTCGAATAAAAAAAACGCGCACCGGGATGATGCGCGTTTCGTTCAGAGAGTGGAAGGTTTCAATCTTCAGCAAAAATTTCAATGCTTGCCGCGGGTCTGGTGTTGGGCTCGGGTAGAATAGCGACAGTGGCTTCCTCGGTTGCTTGTTCTCCATAGCTGTCTGTGACAGTCAGTTGGAATGTGTATTCTCCAGGAGGAGCAGCAAAAGAAGTCAGTTGGCCATCAGAAGACTCCAGTTCAACGGATGCGCCGTCCACCTGTTCCCATCGGTATGAGATGGAATCCGTGTCAGCGTCTCCTGATTCGAAGCTGTTCATGAAAATCTGCAAGTCTTGCGTGTCTGCGCGGTGATCGTGGGGCACGGTGAAATGAAACTTCGCGGCTTCTGCAGCGGACAGAGCGGCTTCGGTAGCAGCGGCTTCTGCTTGAGCAGCGGCCTCAGCTTCCTCTTCTGCGCGTCGATCCAGTTGTTCCGATTTCAAATACCCCAAGCCAGCGACGCTTAGAACAAGCGCTACAATGGTGATGATGCGTTCCATGGATGGTGAGAATCGGTGGTCCGATTTGACTCGGACCACCTTATTCACAATTCAACTGGTTTCAGTTGAATTACTTCTTTTGAAGGATGTTCCATAGAATCAACAGGGCCACCAATCCGACAAAGCCGCCATTGCCCAACTGAGAAATCAGTGCAGTGAGGTTGTCGACGACGGTCATACCGGGAAACATTTCTGCTCCGAAGACCACTTCAGTGACAACTGCCAAAGCAGCGAATCCAATCAACAATTGAGTGAGGCTTGTAAAAAAGCCGCCCATGAATTTGAAAACATTGTCCATGATGTAAGGGGTTTTGGGTGAGGACTGCCACAAACATCCGTCGATTATCATCCCGTGTAATGTGTACACGATTTTGAAATGAACGTTGAAATGTTAACTAGTTCGATTTAATTAAATCACTGATTATGTGATATTGACAAAAAAAATATACGTCTCGGTATGACTAAGTCGAGATTGTCCTGAGTACATATTTTGCGCTTACAGCGGCAACGTGATCTTCCGATACACGCCAAAACAACCATAGCCACTGCTCATATTGGTATAGGCCAGCAACGGTTCTGAAAACAATGAAAACCCAGAGGGATTTTCAATATTTTCAAGCGAAACATAGTAGGCAGCCATTTCTGGAGTGATGGCAACAACCTGCAATGACTTCGAGAGTGCCTCATACCCTTGGAGGTTTTCACCATAATACTCAACTTCCAATTCAAGTGTGATGGATTCAAGTCCGATGGAGCCAGCTACTTCTTGAACTAGGAGCCCATCAATAAGGCTCAACCGTTCAGCACGAGGGTCTTGGTCAAATTCCCGGTTTACTCGAATTTCAGCATCTTCTTCGAAGCTCAATGCATCGATGTCAACGGTAGGCTGTAGCAAGAAAAAATCTTGTGCGTTATCGCGTGTAGGAAGGGTGAGTTCAACCTCGATGATTTGACGCACGAAGATTTTGTCTTCCTCGGGCCATTCATCGACTTCGGGCTCGAGCGGAGTGAATACGAATGCAACAGGATAAGCAGCCCCGTTGAGCGTGTCAATTCGGGGAGGGGTGGATTGCAACCCGGT
>CALGEI010000132.1 GCA_937881575.1 uncultured Flavobacteriales bacterium
CCATCTGAAAGTCTTGAGGGTGAATGTTGTGATCGTGTGTGCAAATTACCCGACCTGTTCGACTTCCGGGCCACGTGGGCTCGAGTAAATATGAACGAATTGTTAACGAGTGAGAGTCCTTTGTTTGAAACTTGTGAATTACGAAACTGATAGCATTCGATAGTGAGTACAATGCGCTGTAATGCAGTGATGTACGGCCTTTTCTTGCGGCATGAGGGTGATCAGTGTTCACAGGCAATTCTGTGTAACCGAGCCCCAACGCTCTATTTTAAGCGGGCGTTGGGCTCCAAACACCTCGCAAGGTGGGTGCTTTTTTCAAGTGAGATTCTAAGAGCGCCATGTAAGCTGTACGATCGATTTCCCTCGCCCCCAAAGAAGCTAAGTGCGGATTTTGTACTTGACAATCTATCGGTCCAAATCCCCGTTCTCCTGCCCATTTGACCAAGTGGATAAACGCCGTTTTGGAGGCGTTGTTCATGAGAGAAAACATGCTTTCACCGAAGAACATGCGGCCAATGGACACTCCGTACAAACCTCCGACCAATTCATTGTTGTGCCAGGACTCTACAGAATGGGCCAATCCTAAGCGGTGCAGCGCGATATAGGCTTGGATGATTTCTTCCGAAATCCAAGTTCCTTCTCCATCCCGTCGAATGTCCCCACAGGAGCGAATGACTTGTTCAAACGAAGTATCCATGCGAATTTCGTAGACACCGCGATTGATGACATTGCGCATGCTCTTCGAGATGTTTAACTCATTCAAATGAAGAATGGAACGTTTTTCAGGTGCCCACCATAAAATGGGATCTTCCTCGCCATACCATGGGAATATGCCCGATTCGTAAGCTGAAATGAGCCGCGCTTCAGACAAATCTCCTCCGACGGCGAGTAGACCTTCCCACGACTCTTCCAAGGGAGGGAAGTTGAGGTCATCGGTCAATAAGGCAATGCGCGGTTGTGTTGAGTCAGTCACGAGAGAGAAGTAGATATCGAAGGTACCGCTAAGACGGGAATTGTTAGACCTTTGGAGAATGAAGGATTTTGTACAAGGCCTCCGAAAAATCTTGTCAAACAGTATGCGTGATCATAGATTGGTGGCGGCGTCTGCTGCGGATTGTGCGATGCCTTTTGTTCGTCCTTCCCGTGCTTTGGCTGAAGAACAAGGAGTTGAAATTCGGTTTGCGGCTGTTCTCCTGGCTCTTTACCCCTTGGACGGTGTGTGGCATGGACTGTTGATGCAACGCACGCAATATCCGGGTGTCCATAGTGGCCAAGTCTCCATTCCGGGTGGGGAACGAGAAGTCGAAGATGGAGATTTAATGGAAACTGCTCGAAGAGAATTCAATGAAGAAGTAGGGGTCGTCATCCCTAAAGACGCCATTTTTGGTCCGTTGTCGGAGCGTTTTATTCCCCCCAGTCGATTTGCTGTCACTCCTTATATAACGCTGCTTTCGCGCAGGCCGTCTTGGAAGATCGATCCTTTAGAAGTGGCCGCTGTTATCGAATTCAGTATCGAAAGTCTATTGAAAGAACAAGCGATGCGTCCTTTGAAAATGGAGGTTTCTCCCGGAATCTATCATGATATGCCAGCCTACCCCATACAAGGCCATGAGGTCTGGGGGGCGACCGCATTGATCCTTACGGAATTCTTGGAGCATTGGAAGCAGATTCCAGAACAGGTGCGGAACATGCGATAAGCCCGATGCTCTTTCCTAAATTTGCCAGATGAATGGCATTTCAGCATTGTTCTCTTCGAAAGAGACAGAAGTTCTTGCAGCACTTGAAGAAGCAAAAGAGTCTGGAGATATTCAATGGGTTAGGCCCATGATGGAAGCTTTTCGTGATCATTCCTCTCATACCGTTCGCTCGGAAATAGGATTGATGCTGAGCTCATTGAAGATTTCAGCCGCGTCGGATGCGTTGGCTGATGCCATGGAAGATCCGGAATTCGAGTCGATTTATGCGGATATCATCGGATTCATGTGGAGTTCTGGATTTGTTCCAGAGGAGTCATTGCGCGTCATTGTAACCTCCGCGGTAGAAGGCGACTTTCGTCTGGCTGTCGAGGCATTGACTTGGGTTGAAGAACTTGAAAATGTCCACGACGAAAATCAATTGATGGATTCCATCTTATTGGTTCGTGGAGCCATTGAAGAAGGCAAGAATGCCGAAGTGAATGGCTTGTATGAAGCGATGCTTTCAGCCCTTTTGAATCTAGAGAGACAGCAGTAATTCACGTTTGGATGACACCCAATGTAAACGGCGCTTCCAGTGGTGCATGATTCGCGGCTTCAATGCCTTGAGCAATCCAATCCCGCGTCGTGTTGGGATCAATGACGGCGTCTACCCAAAGGCGCGATGCGGCGTATACCGGTGATGTTTGTTCCGTGTAGCCTGCGGCTATTTTTTCATACAGCGCTTTCTGCATGGCTTCGTCCGGAACCTCTCCGGATTTTTTGAGCCGAGCGACTTCAATTTGCTGCAACACCTTAGCGGCTTGATCTCCTCCCATGACAGCGAGTTGTGCCGTTGGCCACGCCACGATAAGTCGCGGGTCATATGCCTTTCCGCACATGGCGTAATTGCCTGCTCCGTAGCTGTTGCCGACAATGACGGTGAATTTAGGAACGACGGAATTGGCCACAGCATTGACCATCTTGGCACCGTCTTTAATGATGCCTCCATGCTCGCTTCGGGACCCTACCATGAATCCAGAAACGTCTTGAAGGAATACCAAAGGCACTCCTTTTTGATTGCAATTCATGATGAATCGCGCTGCTTTGTCTGCGCTGTCTGAATAGATCACACCTCCAAACTGCATGCCGTCCGTCTTCGACTTCACCAAGTTGCGCTGGTTGGCTACAATGCCAACACTCCACCCATCGATTCGAGCATACCCTGTGACCAACGTTCGTCCGTAATCTTTTTTGTATTCAGTAAAACTATCCGCATCGACCAGCCCATTGATGAGATCCCTCACTTCATAAGGTTGAGACCTCTCGGGAGGCAGAATGGAACACAGGTTTCGTCCTGCTGGTCTGGCGCCCTGCACCCGACTGAATCCAGCGGGTGTTCCTGGTGACTTCAAGTGTGAAACCAACCGCCGTATGGTGGACAAGGCCTCTTGGTCGTTTTCACACTGATAATCCGTCACGCCGCTGATGGAGCTATGCGTTTCAGAACCTCCCAGCGTTTCGTTGTCCACGTCCTCCCCAATGGCGGCTTTGACCAAATAACTACCTGCAAGAAAAATGGACCCTGTTCCTTTCACAATTAGGGACTCATCGCTCATGATGGGGAGGTACGCACCGCCGGCCACACAAGATCCCATTACGGCTGCAATCTGCGGAATGCCCATCGCGCTCAGTCGGGCATTGTTCCGGAACATGCGTCCAAAGTGTTCCTTATCGGGGAAGATTTCATTTTGCATCGGCAAGAAAACGCCGGCGCTATCCACCAAATAAATGATGGGAATGCGATTCTCCATGGCAATTTCTTGGGCCCGAAGGTTCTTTTTCCCGGTAATGGGGAACCAAGCGCCGGCTTTTACCGTGGCGTCGTTGGCCACCGCAATGACAAGTCGATTGTGAACGTGTCCCATTTGAACGACTACTCCACCGGCAGGACAGCCCCCGTGCTCAGGGTATTGGCCTTCGCCTGCCAGTCCACCAATTTCCAAGGGTGTTGTGTTTTGGTCAAACAGTTCAATCAATCGCTCTCTCGCCGTAAGTTTTCCTTTGGCGTGTTCTTTTGCGATGCGTGCAGCGCCACCGCCTTGAGCTGCGGTATCCGTTTGCTTTTGAATTTGAGACCAGAGAAGCTGCATCGCATCTTCATTGCGATTGTGCTCAACGGATTGAACGTTGTCCGATTTTGCCATGGCGCTAAAGGTACGCTGAGCGGTACCTTTGTCGAATGAAGTATCGTCTTGGGATTATTTCATGGGCTGTTTTCTTCTCTGGTATGACCTGCATGCTGGTCATGGCCGGTTGTGCGCACCCGACTCAATCCAACACGGACTTTACGTTTAAAATCAAAAAAGCTTCCCACGCTGAGGGGTTTCAGTGGCGCCTGTGGGAAGATGCTCAGCATGCGCGTGTGTGTCTTGAAATCCGGAATCCAGGAGACTCCACCTTGTTGTCCACGGTTTATCGAGATTCGGCAACCTGGGCTTCGGATATGAATCGGGGTGAAACGGCTGTGATTCTTGGTGCGCCGGAACGTGGATTGGCTACCCTGAGCACGACCCATCTTGCCCTAATTTCAGTGTGGGACTCTGCATGCACCCATTGGTCTGGCGGAGCATACGTCGAATTTATTCGCTGGGAACCGGCGCTGGAAAAACTGGCCCAATCGGAGGCTCAGGATATCGGAGGTGAACCGGAAGTAGACCGTGAGAAATTGCTGGCATTGAAGCCGTCAGCGTTGACTATTTATCCATTTGGAGACCCATTGGAAGGTGTGAATGTGCGCCGGGAAATACCGGTTGTTCCCATTCTGGAATATTTGGAATCGCATCCATTGGGGCGTGCCGAGTGGATGCGGGCAATGGGTTGGTTGATGGGAGATTCTTCTGCGCGACGAGCAGACTTAAAATTTATGGAAGTGTCCAATTCATATGAGCGCTTGCGTCTTGAATTGACTCAAAAACCCATGAAGCCCCGCGTGTTTACTGGAAGTGTGCAACAAGGCACATGGCATGCACCAGGGTCTAAGAGTTTCATCGCCCGATTGTTGGCCGATGCGGGGCTAGACTACATCATAGATGCTGATTCCGACCGAGACAATGTTGAGGTGCCGTTGGAAGAAATGATCGTGCTGAGTCAAACTGCGGATGCTTGGGGGCTGGTGCTGCATCTTCCGGAAGCATTGACGCGGACATCCTTTTTAAAGGCCGATGAACGGCACGCCATGTTGCTGCCGCCAACGCGTCAAGTGTTTGTTGCCAATACATCCCAGTGCGATTATTTTGGTTGGTGGGTTGCGCGACCCGATGCCATGCTGGAAAATTTGGTGGCTTTGTTCGATGACAGCCGTCCGTGGTCCCATGAGGTTGAACCTTGTTTTGAATGGATCGCAGAATGACAGCCCAGCAACTGAGTGCCGTTTTGAGCGTGGGGATCCTTGTTCAGGTCATCCTTCACTTGGCATGGGGACCGATCTCCATTGATTGGATGGACGCATGGAGCTTGCCGGATAGCACGGATGCGCTGGTTCTGTTTCAAGTGCGCTTGCCGCGAGTGTTAACAGCGATAGCGGCAGGAAGTGGATTGGCACTGTCTGGATTGCTCTTGCAAACGTGGTTTCACAATCCGTTGGCTGGGCCATCTGTCTTGGGAATCAGCGCAGGTTCGAGCATGGGAGTTGCCTTGGTTTTGTTGACAGGTTTGGCGTGGGGGTGGTGGGGAATTACCAGTGCCGCTGTGTTGGGCGGGATGCTGACCCTGTTGCTGGTTCTGCTGGTCTCCCGTCGATTTCAAGGTTCAGCGACTTTACTCATTTTTGGCTTGATGCTGAGTTATGTTGTTGGCGCTCTCGTGACTGTGTTGCAAGCAGAAGCGGCTCAGGATGCGCTGCAACAGTTCGTCTTTTGGGGCATGGGTACTTTTGGACAAGCACCTTTAAATTTGGCTGTAATTATGCTTTTTATTGTATTGATATCGTGGGTGTTAATATCCTTTAGGTCAAGAGATTTAGATGCCTGGACGTTGGGGTCTCTTACAGCACAAAGTATGGGAGTGGATGAGAAAAAATTGAAGGTGACGATCATTGGCATAACGGGCGTTTTGGCAGGCATCATCACAGCCGTGTGCGGGCCGGTCGCCTTTTTGGGATTGGCCATTCCCCATCTGGTCAGGCTGATGAGCAACGAGCGCAGTCATCGGTTGATGGTTCCATTGACCATCTTGACAGGGGCGTTTATTGCATTGTTGGCTGATTGGGGAGTCCGTGCTCCCGGAATAGATGGGGGAGGTTGGCCACTCAATGCAGTCTTGTCACTTTTAGGAGGACCGATGGTGGTGTGGGTGTTGTTCCGAAAAACTTGGAATGCATGAAACATTCACGCGTCCCCTTTGACATTGAAATGGACTCCCTTGTTTTGGGTTACAACGCAGCGTCTCCTTTAAATGAGCCCTTCTCCGATGTGTTGCAAGGTGCAGGAATTCATTTGGTAATCGGACGCAACGGTGCGGGTAAGAGCACCCTCATCCGCACTTTGGCGGGATTGCAAACTCCTCTGAAGGGCAGTGTCATGTGGGAGGGGAGACTGTTGTCCAAGTCGACAGCACAAGAACGGGGAGAAGGCATGGCGTTCATGGCCAGTACGCCCCCTCGCACATCGGGATTGCGCGTTGCTGAGGTGTTGGACTTGATGTCGCCATCGAATGCCCTCCGCGATCAAACACTCCGGCAGGTTGGAGGAGAGTCTTGGCTCGATCGCAGGCTGTCTTCATTGAGCGATGGACAAGCTCAACGGGTCATGCTTGCTCGTGCTTTGTTGCAACAAACACCTTGGATGGTTCTTGATGAGCCTACGGCATTTTTGGATGCGCCCTCGCGCACGGCTTTGTGGGAGACCTTATTGGAATTGAGTCAGACTGGAGTCGGCATGATCCTCGCGAGTCACGATTTCCGTTTTCTGCAAGGCCGCGATGAATTGGCTTCTGTGCATGCGATGGGTTTGATGGGATGGCAGGCACTGAATCGTTCAGAACCAGCAGCCGATTGGGAATTGCAATGTTGATTCCACATTTCTGAATTAATGGCGTGCTTGTATGCTTGGGGATTTCAATGAGGCTTAATTTTGTCGTCAAATTATAGTCATGCCCGGATTGTCGAGAATTCTCTTCATGTTGTTTTTTCTCTCGTCCATTTCGGGGACCGTGGAGTGGATGGCTTATCGATTGCTCAAGAGAAAATTTGAGTTGCAACCCCAGTGGGATGCTGTGAGCCGCTTTTGGTTGCTTTTCGTTGGTGTCATCTGGGTCGCCTTTTTGGTCAACGCCTTCATGTGGCCCACTTGGCGAGTTACACACCCTCGGTTGCTGTCTGTGCTTTCGATGGTGTTTTTTGTGGTCTTCCTTCCCAAACTGGTCATGGCCTTCTTTCAACTGGTGGACGACCTGCGCCTTCTTTTTCAATGGGGTGTGGTCCAAACAGGGGCAAGCGACCGGCCCATTCCCCGGTCTTCGTTCATCGCGACTTTGGGGTTGGGCGCAGCCGGGCTAACATTTGTGTCCTTTCTTTATGGCGTGGTTTGGGGGAAATACGCATACCGCATTGAGCGGCTCAAAGTGGCGATTCCCAATTTGCCTGAAGCGTTCAGAGGCTTGCGAGTTGTTCAGATATCGGATGCTCATTTGGGAAGCTTCGCCGACATGCCGACTCCCGTTTTAGATGCATTGAAGAGCATTGAAGCACTCAATCCTGATGTTATCTTGTTTACGGGGGACTTGGTCAATACGGATTCGAGTGAAGCTGAGCCCTGGATTGGACCTTTTTCTGAATTGGCCGCGCCGATGGGGAAGTTTTCCATAATGGGCAACCACGATTATGCGGACTATGGTCCGTTCAACGAGGAGGAGCGAGAGGCAAGCCGTCAACGCCTCTATGAGATCCATGAGGAAATGGGATTCAATTTGTTGTTAAACCAACATGTTCATTTGGAGCGTGATGGTCAGAAGATGGTCTTGTTGGGCGTGGAGAATTGGGGAAAAGGATTCCGGATGAGCGGGGATTTGAAGAAAACCATGGCGGGCAGCAACTGCGAAGAATTGCCGACGATTCTCATGAGCCACGATCCGACCCATTGGGCCGAGGAAGTGAGAAACGGTAAAGCCCCCGTTGAATTGACGCTGAGTGGCCACACACACGGCATGCAATTCGGCATTGAAATCCCGTGGTTGGGCATCCAGTGGTCGCCGAGCAAATGGCGGTATGAGCATTGGGCGGGATTGTACCACTCCAAAGACCAACAACTCTATGTCAATCGTGGTTTCGGTGTTTTGGGTTTTCATGGCCGTGTGGGCATGCCTCCTGAAATCACCTTATTGGAATTGGAATCCGCTTGAGAAGCGTGACACATTATCTTCGCAGTCTTCGGGGAGGGATGTTGGATCATCTCTTTGCTCATTGCAACACACATCCATAGAATTAGCGCGACCATGTCAGACGACAAAAAAGTAATTTTTAGCATGCACAAAGTCAACAAGGTGAC
>CALGEI010000133.1 GCA_937881575.1 uncultured Flavobacteriales bacterium
ATGCTATTCTGCGCGACTGCCTGAGACGCATATGCCATTCCAACTAAGAGCACAAGAGGCCATATTGTCTTTTTTATCATACTGTTTACGTTATGATGTTTGAACTTTTTATTGAATAGACGAAGGTACATCAGGTCTAAATCGGTTTGTTTCTCCACTCTTCCAATCATTCCTTAGATTTAGAATTGTTTAAGCCGCTCTCCAGCACGAACATAACCATTAGACCGCCCATATGCTTCAGTCCATCATTCAAGGTGTTTTGTTGTTGACGGCTTGCTTCGTCAGTCTTGGATCGTGGAGTCAATTGGACACCATCCATTGGGTGCCGCCACTGCATAGTCGAGATACAGGACAGATCAATGACCATTATTTGTACTTATCGACACCGAGTATTGACCCGGTGGAGGTCACCATTCGGGATGGTTCCGGTGCGTCTTTTGGAGATTCTCCTTACACGGTTCAAAATGGCGCTCCATTGGAGATTTACGTAGAAAACGGACAAACTTCTGGCAGCAAGTTGATGGTGGCAGAGAACGAGTTGAACACCACTCTTGACAATCGCGGCCTGATCATAGAGTCGACCGAACCCGTTTTTTGCAATGCACGCTACCGGAGCAATTGGCAAGCCGAAGCCCTCACCTCCAAGGGATCCAAAGCCAAGGGAACAACTTTTCGCTACGGGGCGATGCCGATTTCCAACCAGGCGGGAATTCGGTCTTTTGTATTGGGCGTCATGGCGACCGAAGAGGCCGTTCAGGTGCAGGTTTCCAATTACAATCCCCAAGTTGTCTTCGCAGGAATACCCACCGTCAATGACGACAACTTGTCCTTTACACTCAACGCTGGTGAATGCCGTGTCTACTCCGGCTATGCCAATTCCGATGCCAATCTTGCCGGCATGATCGGCGCGCTGATTCAAAGCTCTGGAGACATCGTCGTGAACATTGGCAATTGGTGCGGATCGATCGGTACGGGCACAGGCAATCAGGACATCGGAGCCGATCAAATTGTCCCCGTACCGTATCTCGGACAGGACCACATTTTGGTGGAAGGCATTGGAGACTCTTCGCAGGAACGCGGATTGGTTGTTGCGCATTATCCCAATACAGCGGTGTACTTGAATGGATCGGCAACCCCTTCGGTAACCCTGCAGCCTGGAGAATGGTATCTGACACCCAACAGCGCTTATACAGGAGCGCCACATTCGAACGTGTAAATCCGCTTGTCTGAACCGGCATACGTCTATCAATTCTTGGCAGGCAGTAGCAGCCAATCCACTCCAGGATTGAACTTCATCCCCCCCATCTCTTGCGGGATGCCGCATTCTGTGGATGAAATCCCGAGCATTCAATCCATAGGTTCCACGAACTATTCAGGAGGAATCTTTGCCATTACTGAGGAGAATGCGACCCTGACCATTGATGGCGTGGTGTATGGTGGTGGTGTGCTGGTGGACGGGTTTGACGGGTGGGAAACCTACCGCATCCTCAACCTCACCGGGGACATCACCGTTGAATCTTCTGGGCCCGTCGCGGTCGGACTTTTCGGTAGCAGCGCCGACGCAGGGTTTTCGGGATATTACTCGGGGTTTTCATTGAACATCGATGCGGCATTTGAAGCACCTGACTTCGTCTGTTGGGGCGATGACGCCACTTTCGAATTCAGCGGAGACACCCTGGGCGGAGGAGTCTTGGATTGGGATTTTGGGTTGCTCGATTTCGAAGATTTCGGTGATGACCTGTTTGTGGCCAGTGATGTCGATCCGGGAAGCTATGATGTGAGCCTTTCGGCGCAGGACGTCTCCAACTCTTCTTTGTTCCGATCACCCATGGAGCAACATTAACAATGCCTAACTCTCGTCCCTTGTCCAGTCGCAAAGTGGGTAAAGTCTGAAGAAGATTGTTAGCATCAATCGGACATAAGGCATTCGCCTTGCACAGCTCAATATAATAGTCAGGCCAATCGGGATCCAACTGTTCACCCATTTGAGTCAACCAGCACAACAGAGAATTGGATGCGCACTGCACAGTTGAATTACCATCAGCTGTTACGAAGATTCGCTCTCGATTGCCCGTTGTCGGAACGAGCACGACCTCATCTTCTCCGAGCACCAATCCCGAACCAAAGAATGCAGAGGAAAGATCAAAAGCTCCTTCTTCAAAATCTCCATCCCAAGCCCCTTCGAACAAGCGATCTTTTCTCACTTCAACACTGTTCCCGCAAAACACTTGCATCGTGTCTCCTCCTCTCTCCCACGTCGCATACCATGCGAGCTTCGGCCAAGAATTCAGCACATTTGACTTTATCCTCATTTTTTTCTTAAATGATTTACATGCTATCTATTCACCAAAAAATTTCACAAATCAAGCCTCTAAAATTGGGGATCTGTTGCGGTGAGGTTTGCTCGTTCACAAAGTTAATTGCTTTCAACTCGATAACGGTCCTTCAAACCTTCATGCGCCCAATGAATCCCCCAACGATATCGGTTCTTGTGAAAATATGGATTCAATTCTTTGGGATAAGTCGACTTGTGAATATCATCCACTCCTTTTAAATATCGACGGAAAGAAATTTCCGAAATACCCACAAAGGAATCCGGCACAGCAATGCCTCCTGCAATCTTTTTTATCCCAAAATCGTTCCAACTCAGTCCAGCCTCTAAACCAATTCTTCGCGGGATGGGCCTTGAGTATTTTCCTCCGTAAATCGAATCGGAATCATCACGATTCATAAAGTTTTGCATCTCAGAACTAGTTGATATCTCATTGATTGTGGACCAGTGCCAATATCCAATCCCCGGAATGGGAACAATCAACAACCCTATTCTCAAGCGATACTCTAAAACAGAGTTACCCCCTAAAATACTGCTAAAACTTTTCCTTATCATCGAGTCTCCTGTAAAACCAGCCTCCATGGACCAAACCCTATCTCCCACATGTCCAGAAAGCAGAATCGAGTCTTCTTGAATTGATTCAAATAAGCCTAGTGGGCGCTGTTGCCCAATCGGAAGCGCGTGAAACTCTTGTGCCTTCCATGTCGGATACAACCAACACCTAGCCCGGTGCCTCGTCGTCATTTTCAATCCCAACTTCTTTCCGATCGCGCGAGCATCTTCACGCCCCAGAACAGAAACTCCATTCTTTACCCCCAACTCGGCAGCAAGGGAGCTTACCGCCACAGAGTCGAAACCTTCGCTTAACGCTGTTCTTACCGTTAATGGTGTCCTCCTTTTCCGTGAAGAAGCGTTGGATAGAATCCTCTTCATGGATTCGCTTAAAAACAATCGATACGATTCAAAATTAGCAGAAAAAGACGGTCCTTTTCGAGGAGTTTCTCGCCAACTTTTTTTGTCACCAATAACCCAAGAGCTCAAATTAACCAGCCCCACTCTCCCCGCATTGGACAGCTCTAAATAGGGCAGTGTTTGCATATGACCTTTGCCGGTAATTTGACACAAATCCGTATAGTAATCGGGCCTATTGGAATCCAATTTTTCACCCCTTTGCGTCAACCAACACAACAGAGAATTGGATGCGCACTGTGCAGCAGAGTTGCTATCAGCCGTTACGTAAATCCGCTCGTGATTTCCTACTGTTGGAACGAGTACGACCTCTTTTCCCCGAAGTACCAAACCCGAACCAAAGAATGCAGCGGAATGATCAAACGCTCCCTCCTCAAAATCCCCATCCCAAACCCCTTCGAATAAGCGGTCCTCTCTCACTTCAACACCCGATCCGCACAATACCTGCATCGTATCTCCGCCTTTTTTCCACGTGGCATACCACGCAAGCTTGGGCCACGAATCCACTATTTTATGTTCTATCCGCATCTTTTTAACGGATTTTATATCGGTCTTTCAAAGCCTCATGGGCCCAGTGGATTGCCCACCTGTATTTGCTCGTTTGAAAAAAGGCCGGATTTGTCTTCGGATAGGATGATTTATTGACATCTTCAATTCTCCGAAGAAAGCGATAAAACGAAAAATAGGATCGCCCCAAAAACAGACTAGGCACCATTATACTTCCAGCAACCTTCCTTTTCCCAAAATCTTTTCTTTCAATTCCAGCCTCCATACCAATCCGACGGGGAATAGGACGTGAATAGTTCAATTTGTCGCTACTCACATCGCGAAATAGCCGCATTTCGGCACTATTCGAAATTTCATTCGTAAGCGGCCAGTGCCATTGTCCAATCGCAGGTACCGCAACAAAAAAACATCCCACACGCAATCGAAACTCAGAATTCGAATTTCCATTAAGTGCAGTCTGAATCTCAGATCGCACAAGGAAATCCCCCTTGAAACCTGGAGAAAGCGACCAATTATAGTCTCCAGCACCACCTGTAAAAAGCATGCCATCCGTCAAAGTTGACTCGAAAAGGCCCGACGGACGATTGTGGCCGATTGGCAACAGATGAAATTCTTGCGTTTTCGCTCGAGAAAAGAGACAAGTCAAAGCCCGATGTTTACTCCGGAGCTTCAAACCCAATTTCTTTGCAATAGAACGTGCATCCTCTCTTCCCAAAATTGTAAACCCCTTATTCACACCACATTCGACAGCCAACGCACTTACGGCGACGGAATCAAAACCCGTACTCAGACTCGTGACCGAATGAACCTTCGTTTTTCGCAATGGCGATTCCGCATTTGCAATTAACCTTCTCATCGTATCGGCAAGAAACGTTCGGTACGACGCAAAGGTTGGCTTGAAAACCGGTCCTTTGCGGGGGGATTCTCTCCAACTCTTTTCCGGCCCTATCACCCATGGACTCAGTTCTACTGCTCCCACTACACCCTCATTTGCAAGCCGGATTTCGGGTAATGAATCCGTATGACCCTTGCCCACCATCTCAACTAAATCTGCATAATAATCGGGCCAATCAGAATCCAAACTTTTGCCCGTTTGAGTCAACCAACACAAGAGTGAATTGGAGGCACATTGGTGGTTACACTGGTCATTTTTGGTGACATATATTCGTTCATTGGGCACAAAAGTTGGTACCAGAACGACATCATGCCCCTTGAGCACAACTCCAGAGCCACAAAAAGCCGGTGCATGTTGGAATTCACCTTTTTCAAAGTCTCCATCCCACACGCCTTCAAAGAATCGGTCTTCCCTCACCTCTACAGCATCTCCATGAAAAACACGGATGGAATCGTCATGCTTATTCCATTCAGCGTACCATGCCAATTTGGGCCATTTAGGCATTTCCTTGGCTATGATTCTTCGCATGCATTTGATACGAATGTCCCTGTGAAAAGTTTCGTGCACCGTACCCAAAATATTATCGAGAGATTCCTACATTGAATCCATGAAAGCCATCATCGGTATCTTGTGGCATCCGCTCAGTATAGCTTGGAGAAGACGAGAATACCTCATTCATCAACATTCTATACTTTGGACGGAGGATGGCTTTGATGTTCGGCATTTTCGCAACCCAGAAGACGCCAATCGGGTATGCGATTTAGTGATTGTTCATTCTGATGTTTCGTGCATAGATCCAGCATGGTTATCCCCGCTCGAAAACCACAAACTGGTTTTGAATCGCCACGTTGTCAATATTCGGAAAACCCAAGTAAGTGATTTAATCCTCACGCAAAATTCAAATTGGAACGGTCCGGTCGTAATCAAAACCGACTTGAATAACAATGGGAAACCCGAGCGCTGGGTTCTCGACCGGGAGGGTTTTAAACGAGGGGGTTTGAATCCATTCCATGAGCACTATTCATTTCTTAATTCTATTTCTGAAGTGCCCCAATCCATTTGGCGCAACCCCAATTACGTTGTGGAGCAATTTCAGAAAGAGCCTTGGGGAGATGACTTCGCAACTACCTCCGCTACAATTTTCGGTGATGAAGTGAGTAGCGTGAAACTAGGCGGCAAGGATTGGGAGGTAAAAGGAAAGAAAGCGACGAATTGGGAGCGAATTCCCACAGTTCCAGACGAAGTCATTCAAAAACAAAAATCACTAGGCCTCGATTATGGTAAAATTGATTTCACGCAAAACGCCGGCGGGATTCACATTTTTGATATCAACAAAACCATTGGGCGTATCATGCTGCACTCTGAACATGAAAGCAATGGCCGACGCCTAACCAAAAGCCGTTTAAGAAGTCGTGGCCAAGTCATCCTGCGCTATCTAGAAGGAGAAATCACTCCCTTTGTTCTAGAAAAGTAACGTTGATCGTGACCTTTTGATGCCCAATGGATGCCCCACCGAATTAGGGTACCGTGGTATTTCGGGAATTCCTCAATATCAAATGCTGAATATTTGTAGTCCGGAACTTCCGCCTCGATGAACTTGTTAAAAGAAGAACCCTCAGCGCATAAAAGCGAGCCATCACGAATGATTTCTCCCGTAATTTTTTTGTTTTTACCAAAAGCATCTCGTGCCACTCCCGCCTCCATCCCAATTCGACGGGCGATGGGTCGAGAATATCCTCTATCGTCATCCAGAAAAGGCAACATTTCATCCGAATGAGAAATAGTACCAATGTCTTGCCAATACCATTGTCCCAGAAGTGCTGCAGGGACTACGACTAAACCCAAACGGAGTCGATATTCTGCGTAAGAGACTCCTGCTAAGATCTGATCATTAGGCCGCGAAAGGTTAGGACCCGAAAACGATTGTTCCATCGACCACATTTCGTCTCCACCATGACCCGTGAAGAGAAGGGTTGCACCATGTTCTTTTTCAAACAAAGCCATGGGTACATTTTTTCCAAGCGGTAACAGATGAAATTCTTGTACTACTTTTTCTGAAATCCCCTCGCAATCTTTCAGATTTCGGGAAATAACATGCATGCCCAAATCTGCGCCAATAGATCTCGCATCCTCTCTTCCTAGCATTGTAAAAGCCCGATTTACACCGAGTTCAGCAGCAAGCACACTAATCGCAACGGAGTCAAATCCGGTGCTTAAACCCGATGCAGTAGCGAGGGGAAGTTTTCGCTTTGGACTGGCAGCATTCACAATCAAAGCCTCCATCGTTTTCTTAACTCCCAGACGATAACGTTCAAAATTCTTTCCAAAAGGGAGTCCTCGTCTCGGCGGTAACCTGCGACCTTCTTTCCTTCCTTCTGCCCATGGACTCAACTCTATTATCGCCACTGAATTCCCTTGTGACAGCCCGAAACAGGGAAGGAATGGAACATGTCCTAAGCGAAGAATTTTGAGCAAGTCAATGTGATAATCGGGCCACTTAGAATCCAGAGTGTACCCTGCCATTTGAAGCCAACAATGAAGCGAATTAGAGGCCTGACGAAGTGAATTTTCTGGTTCAGAGGTCGTAAAAATTCTTTCCTGCGGATGAAATGGAGGGATGAGTATGACCTCATCATTTTGAATAATTATACCCGAACCACACAATGCCGAAGACAGATGAAAATCTCCCACTTCGAACGAACCATCCCAGGCCCCCTCGAAAATGCGGTCATTCCGAATCTCAACCGATTTGCCGTGTCTTACGACAATTTCATCACCCCCCCGTTTCCACTCAGCGTGCCACGTAAGTTGGGGCCAGGCCTCCTCGCATATTGCTCGAATAAACATTAAATAATCGCTTGGTTAAATCGTCCATGTGTCAAAAAACAATCGACTTCAAAGGCCGCGTCTGTCATCAATTTCGTCTGACTCGCTTGAGAAAAGAAGGCATTATGCGGTGTAATTCGCAACCGCCCTTGAAATGTACCCTTTTTCCATTTCTGAAAGAGAATGGAACCCTCGACATCCCTTTCATCGGGCAACACATCAAAACAAGCACTACTCAGATGATGGCCTTCCAGCCCTTGAATCACTGCGTTCACATTGCCCAACAATCCTCCTCTTGCAGTATTGATTAAGAGTGATTGCGGTCGCATGGATTGAATAAACGAATTCGTAATCATTCCGGATGTCTCATCGTTTAGTGGCACGTGAAGGCTTACGATATCAGAAGCTTTCAAAAGCTCATCCAGCGATAACATTTTTTGAGCCTCTAAAAGATGATCGACATGTGGGTCAAAATAACATGTTTTGAAAGACAATGATTGCGCAATTGAAAGCGTCCTAGCCCCAATTCTACCGGCACCGATGACGCCAAATGTTAAATCAGAAAAGCCTTTTAGTCGAGATACTGAGTGTTTCTGCCAACGAGCAGGGTTTATCACCAATTTAGATTCTAACTCTGAATTGCCCCGTGCCCAATCCAAAGCAAATGCGATGGAACTCATCGCCACCTCCTCTGTGCAATAGCCCGGGATATTTGTAACCGAAACCTTGCGCTCCTCGCATGCTTTTAGATCTACTTTGTCATAACCCACCCCCAGTCGAATTATACCCTTCAAGTGGGGTAGCGAATCCAAAAAAAGAGCATCAACCCTAGTTTGGTGAACCAATAAAATCTCAATCTGTGATTTTGGTCCCTGACCAAACTCAATAAAGTTTGCAACAAAGCGGTCTTTCAACCATTCTACTGGACCGTCAGTCGTGCTAATCATTATTGATGATAGTGTATTTCAATGAAGGAGACACCGTGCAGCCCACCTTGTTTCCTTTTGCCTCTATTTCGAGTAGTCTCCGGATCCAATCGTACATCACTCTGTATTTGACGCATCATTCGTTCAGAGGGATAAATCCATCGAACCACAGTTGATTCATCGGGAAGCACCTCTCGTCCTAAAAATACGGCTCCATGTTTTTCATGCACAGGCTTGACGAGGTTATAGAAGATGGAGGCCGCTTGGTTATGGTCACAACCTTGAGACGAATATTTTCTGAGTCGAATACAGGGAGCTACATTGGGTTTTTCCTCTAGCCAAGGCTTCAATTGGACCAAATGCATCCAGCGACTGCGGGGAATATGTGACAGCAATTTCATTAGCTCATCGGATGTACGCGTGGAAAGCAAGGTATCCACCCAGTCCTGCGGGAAGTTGGACTTTGAAGCAAGTCGATATAGTTCCTTCGGGACCGCCTCAATTGAATCTAGCCAATCTGACTCTTTCGCAGTTCGGAGACGATCCAAGACGTTCCTTCCCGAGATGGCTAAAGCGTCCTCCAAGCGCAAGTTCCTTCCCCCCAATCCCATACCAGCGATTGTACCATCAATCCATTCGCAGCCGCAGTCCGCGGCAAGCTTGGTATTCTCAATTGCACATTTCTGGTTGTCATGCGCGTGGAATCCAATCGGACCGTTCCAATTTTTCTGAACCGTTTCGATTAATTTCGGAATCTCCCACGGCTCAACTGCGCCTCTTGAATCTGCTAAATACACCACATCGACGCCGCTAATTTGAGCCACTGCATTCCCAATTTCAACCAAGCTAAATGCACTGATATTCGTCAGGTTAAGTGAAACTTGATAGCCTCTTTTTACAGCCAATTGAGCCAATACCAAAGCCGGTTTCGGATCCGAAACTGACGTCGGAATTCGAATCATATCAACCCATCCGAAGCGAGAATCCAACACAACCTCTGCGTTCTCACAGTTCGGCCTCATCATGGCAGCAATGCGCACCTCATTCTGGATTATCCCATGGAATCTGCGCAACGTAGTCACAGGCAAACCGGCCGTTTCAAACAAATCATCAGCATCATCAAGATACCCTACCTCCACCCAATTCACTCCGGAAGTGGCCGCAAGTCTGACAATTTCATCCGAAGTCTCTGCAGAGAAGGACCAGTTATTCAGATAACCTCCATCTCTTAATGTACAATCAAGAATATTCATAATAAGTTCCAATCAAAAACAAAGACTTCCCGAGAAGCAGCCTTGTTTAGGTCCTTCGCATGAAAAGAGGTGACTTCGTGGTATCCGATTCGATCATTGATCAAGATCGCTTCACCCGCTTCATCCAATTCAAATTCAGCCTTGCATTCAAGTGCCTCATTGTACACCCGAGAAATCCCACCGACAACGTTTTCTCGACGCCAAAAAACAATTGAAATATAATCGTGACCATCGCGGTGAATTCCCTCTGGGGTTGCTTGACAAGAAGCGCCAGCACCAATCGCCACTATCTGCATTTGGTGCACGTTTACCCGCATAGGGACATCTTTCAATCCCATCATAGATGCTTGCTCTTCTCCAATTTTTTGAAGAATCCCAGACTCTATCAGCCGTTTATCAATGGCTTGGAATTCCCTTTGAATTCCACCATTGTAGCTATTAATTTCCTCAGATTGGTAGAACCGTTGATCGGATAGAAGTTTCCACAGACCATCGGTCCTTTCAAATCTTGCAAATGCTCGATTTCGCTGCACATTCGGAATTGTATACCACTCATCCTTAGATAGATTTAAAAATGAGTTGGAAATGCACCCCGATGAATCTTCAAGTATCAATTTTTCCTTTCTAAAGAAGTAATTTGAAGTTGTCATAACTCTTTGTATCTGGACTGAATACGGCAATGACCCCTTCAAGGTTACTCTTCAGGCCTGCATGTTACGGGCGATTTGTGCGCAGACAGCAGCTTTCATACCGTTACGTTCTACCCGCCGTATTCAGGTCAAAGCGCCGCCAGTGCTTGCGAATCCTACGTTTGGAATGGGAACGCGTACTCCAGCACAGGGATCTTTCTGGACACGTTGACCAGTGCCACGGGATGCGACAGTTTGGTCGAGTTGGACTTGAACATCATGCCGTTGCCCGACCCGATGCTGGTAGATTGGATGAGCGATACCTTGGTCTATTGCCCGGTACCCGGCTCTTTGTTGTTTGGCGTGGAGGCCGACCCGTTGTATCAACTGAGTTGGACATTCTGGGCGGAAGGATCCAACGATTCCATTCCGCTTCCCAGCCCCATTGCCGCTTCTGCTTACTACGGCCCGGGACTTTACCAAATCATCTATGCGACGGGTGCACCTTGCTATTTTTCTGCTACAGGAACCATTGCTGTTGAAATCGAAGATTGCAGCATCACCATCCCCAACGTATTCTCGCCCAATGGCGATGGCAAGAACGACCGGTTTTATGTGTACGGCTTGTTCAGCATCCAGAACGCGCGCATGCAAATATTCAATCGCTGGGGCAACCTGATGTTCAATGATGATGACTTTGGGTCCAGTGCAGGTTGGGATCCGCGACTAACCGCATCAGAGGGCACCTACTATTACATCTTAGAAATCCCCATCCTGACCGAAGAATTGGCCATTACGGGGATTGGAGGTCCTGAAATTGTAGAAGACCCTCAAACGGTCATTTATCAGGGGAGTTTAACCTTGGTGCGATGACCTTATGGTCGCCAATTTCAGATTGTATAGTCAAGCAAAAAACCGCCGCTGAAGGTGAGAGTCCTTGGCGGCGGTTTTTTGCTGGAATGTTTCTCGGTGATCCTATCTGGCTGCTCAAAAAGCCATCTCCACCTGGAATCGGAAGAGCATGTCGAATACTTGTTCGAACGAGAATGCCGCATCATTGTCAATGAAACTCACGTCCGTCTGCACTTTCAAACTGTGCCCTACAACATACTTGGACAATCCGAATGTGTACATTTTTTGCAGGTTGCGATCAGATGTCAACCCGGCTGCTTCTGGCGTGATTTCTGTGTATCGAAATGCCGGCTCTACATTGTTCTTAAACAAGTAACCCAACTGCAAGTTGACGCCTGTGCCGGTGTAGTAGTTGCTAATGAATTCATCGCCCGCTACCAAGCGATCGCCCAATGCTTTCTTGTTCGCATATTCCCCTGCAACCACCCAGCCATTGTACTTGAACATGAAATCGGCAAACACCGTTTGCAAACTGTTGTAGGCTGTATCGGCGACATAGCCACCCAGGTTGCCTCGCTCACGGGCTGCATTGGCGTTGTGATCGAATGTCAAACCAACGGATAGCTTGGGTGTGGATTCACGCTTCAAATCCGAGCTGACGTAGTCGCCTTTTCCAGTGAATTCTCCCATCGGCAAGAACTCAATGCGTCCGGTGTATTCCAATCCTCCCTGATTGCCCACTGTGCGATTGCGACCTTCCCCTTGGGAAATGGCCATCGCTTCTTTCACCACCAGGCTTCCAAGTGTATGCTTGTTGCGAAACTGAATGCCCATGTCCCGATCGATGTTGAACCTGGAGTTCACGAGGCTACGGTCTACAAATTGCAGTTTTTGAGAAGAGATGACCCGCTCGCGATTCCCTGGTAATTTGGTCTGACCTATCCAAACCTCAAAATTGCCAACAACCTTCCACTTGATAAACGCATCGAGGATCAAGTTAGACGTGTTGTTGGTTTCCGGTGTTTCGCCCCCGTGGTCGCGATTCGACAAACCCAACTCAATTTTATATTGCAACTTGGGATTGTAAGCAAAGCCAGAAAACTTCAACCGTGATCGGCGAATGAGCCAATTGGTCTCCACTTCACTGAAATCCATTTCCGGAACTTCCGTGATGAATAAACTCTGCACGCGTGCGTTGAATTTCATGGAGAAACTCTCATCCGCGGCTACGACCGTGACCCCATTGCCAAAGGTGCTCTCAATCGTTTGTTGGGCGGAAAGTTGACTGACAAGCGAGAGCATGAAAGCGAGAACAAAGTAGAAACACTTCAAATTGTATTGTAGATTTTCGAATTAGATTACGCCTAAACGATCTGGATTAAGACAATTCTGAGTTTGATCTCATCACCAACTCACTGGTGGTCGACGGTGCTTCATCTTCCATGCTGCTCGCATCTTTTCCGTAGTGAATGGCCAATACAATCGCGACACTCACCAAAAGACCCACAATCAACTTCAGAAAGTCTTTGGCTACGATAGGAAAGATTGTTTTCAAATTCCCCTTCTTGGTTAAGCCCGTATTCAACGCCAACTCCCGTCCGCAGAGCAACCCTACAAACACCCAGGTGGTTGACATTGGGATGTTGTTCATCTGCTTGAAATAGAGGAGTAAAAAGGCATACACCAAATCAATCATCGTTGCAGAACGCACATATTTCGTGCTCTGCTTGTCCAAAACAATGTCCTGGATCTTGCCTCCACGGTTGTAAAATATGTAGCCCAAACCTGCAACGAAAAACACCATCACCAGGATGAGTTGCCAAATCGTTAATTCCCGGGGAAGGAAGACCGCAATATTGGCCACATCATGCGACAGCCATGTGAACCACAGGAATCCCGTTGAACACCACTGTAAGACACGCCAGACCTTCTTGGAACGTTCACTGACATCGTCTTTTTCGTCAACAATTCGTGCAATGACCAACCACAAAACATAGGCAACAACGGCGGCCAATCCATAGCCCAATATGCTCTTCATGAGCATTTTCTCCAGCACAAACGTACTGGCGAAAGCAGAGAGCACGAGGAACGATGTTGACACAGGAATGCCCTTGCGGGTTAGCAACACCAAAGCCAGTGGAGCCAAAGCGTGATACCATTGTGGCTCTTGGTATGGGATTTTAGTCAATCGACCAAATGAGATATCACCGTTGCCCGAAGACAGCCAGCCGTACAACACGGTTCCAACGAGAACGGTGGATGCGGCTGCCCAGAGGGTGGTCCATTTGAATTTGTCCCGATTTGAAGCGATCCAAGTTCCAAGGGTTTGAACGCTATCATTGGCTATGACTGAAAATCCAGCCAAGCAAAACCCAATGACGGTAAAGAGAGTTAAAAGCATCTCAATAAAATTTGATGATGCGAATTTGCAACCTTCCCATTACAACTCGTTCATCCCTATGTTACCTGAATGTTAACTTTCGTTCACTCTTGAACGAAGCAACAAACGACCGTTTTCTGGATATCAAAAATCCCCGAGACCAGTGAGGTCCCGGGGATTTTTTATCAAATCAAAGAAATCACTCAAGCTTGTCTGTCAGCTTGCCTTTTGGTGAAATGAAGATAAGATCCACGTTTCTTCTGCATCTTCGGGAGAAAGCAATTCCAAGGTGATGTCTTCTTCAGCAGCACGACTTCTGAAATCATCAATGACATCCCGAACATCCACATCCATCCGCAAGGTCCTGGAGGCATCCAACACAACATGCCCCCCTGGCTTTACGAGCGACAAAGCCTGGCGCAGACCGGCCTTATGCAAAAAGGTCACATCTTCACTAAGCTGAAGCTTCCAAGTGCCGGGCTGGCCATTGCTTCCAACTTCCTGGTGAAAATGAACAAATGGACGTTGGTAATGATCCAGCAAAATGCTCACAATACTCACGGCCAAACCAATCCCAATTCCGATCAATAAGTCCGTGAATACAATCGCCAGAACCGTCACCACGAATGGAACAAATTGACGTCCGCCTTCTTTGAACAACCGAACGAATGTTTGAGGCTTCGCCAATTTGTATCCGACCACCAATAAGATGGCCGCGAGGCTTGAAAGCGGAATCAAGTTGAGCAAGTTGGGCGCCAACAAAAAGAAGCCGAGCAACCAGATACCGTGCAATATGGCGCTGAACTTGGTTTGCCCGCCCGACTGGATGTTCGCAGAAGAACGCACAATCACTTGGGTAATAGGCAAGCCACCGATCATACCACTCACTGCATTCCCGACCCCTTGTGCGACCAACTCGCGATTGGTTGGAGTCATGCGCTTATGTGGGTCCAGCTTATCAGTTGCCTCCACACACAACAGGGTTTCCAGGCTCGCCACAATGGCAATGGTGACGCCCAGAATCCAAACTGATTTGTCGCCTATGGCACCAAAGTCAGGCACCTTAAGAAGTTCACCCAAATCTCCGAAATTGATTGCAGGCAATTGAACCAAATGGTCGCTACTTAGGCCTTGGTCCCCGCGGGTTAACAAGTGGATACCCACCCCCAACAACACCGCCACCAATGACCCCGGCATGAACTTGACAAACGCCAATTGCTTCATAAAAGGACGTTCCCACAAAATCAAAACGGCCAATCCCACAGCGGAAATCAGGACCGCAATCGGCTGGATGTCCGACATCATAGCAATGAGCTCACTGAACGTATTCATGCCATCCGACTGAATAAACTCAAGGTCCCCTTCAGGGTCCGCATCATAACCTACAGCGTGGGGTATTTGTTTCAGGAAAATGATGATGCCAATGGCGGATAGCATCCCTTGGATAACACTAGAAGGAAAATACAACCCAATGATCCCCGCGCGCAGAACTCCTAAGAGAATTTGTATAAATCCTCCAATAACGACAGCGAGCAAAAATGTCTCATAGCTCGGTAACGATTGAATGCCATTGAATACAATGACAGCGAGTCCCGCCGCTGGACCAGAAACTCCAAGGTGACTGCCGGATATGGCGCCAACAAGGATACCACCCAGGATACCCGCAATGATCCCCGCAAGGGGGGGAGCACCTGAAGCCAAGGCAATGCCCAGGCAAAGTGGAAGTGCGACAAGAAATACAACAATGGAAGCAGGCAAGTCCTGCTGGATGTGCTTAAACATGATGGAAATAAAAAGAGGTAATACCAATCTCGCGGGGCATTCCCGGCGATTTAAATTTGTGGCCTACGGCCTTCTTCACCCTCTTTCTGGAGGTTCCCAGATTCTAGCGGATGCTAGCGCCACTCTGCTCGAAGAGTTCCCGAGTCGATGCCCGGATTTTAGCTGCACGATCCGCACATAATTCAACCAAAACTCATCACAATCGTCCACCTCAAAACCCTTCTTCTTGGACTCTTTGGACTCTGTTTCCTCTCCTGACTTGGACTCCTTTTCGGATTCGCAATCCTCTTGAGCGTGATTGAGAAGAATTTCCGCAAAACGCTCGAACTGCACCCAATCCTGACCACTGACCACTTGAACGGAACGCACCAAGTCCAGACAACCAAAAAAGATGATCACAGCACTCAATGTGCAAATAGCCGGATATTGAAATTGACGCATCAAACGATATAGGTTACAAAACTATGCTTCTTCGAGCCGATAACCATAGCAATCGCCGTTATGTTCTGAATGTCCTCGGCATTTCTTAACCACCATTAACAGGTCGAACGCTTCATAGCTTGTCTTAAAATTCAATCGGAAACATCGGCGCATGCTAGTTGTTCGTTCTCCATGCACCGTAAACAATTTCCTCCAGACAAAACTTGTGCCGCATGCCTCAGACCTTTCTCGTGGAGAAAGAAGTGGGAAGCCTGCTGGAACGAGGTTCGTTATTGCTCTGAACGATGCCGAAATGAAAAAACCAAAGCGGCATGACTGACAAGAAAGCCTTGGAGATGGAACGAAGTCAGCCCCTTGGACCAGCGCGCGAAGTCCGTCTGATTTTGGGGGATCAATTGAACGCAGCGCATGACTGGTTCACCACGCCGCCTGACCCGGATACGATATATGTCATGATGGAAGTCCGGTCCGAAACAGATTATGCCCGGCATCACATCCAAAAAATCGTGTCGTTTTTTGGCGCCATGAGACTGTTCGCTCGGGAACTTCAGGAAAAAGGGTACCGGGTTTTTTATCTCACACTGGATGACCCGAGAAATCTCCAATCCATCCCTGACAACTTGGAATGGGTCTGTTCCGAAACAGCGGCAATTCAATCCGCTTGGCAACAGCCCGATGAATACCGCATGGATGAAATACTCGCGAAATGGAGCGC
>CALGEI010000134.1 GCA_937881575.1 uncultured Flavobacteriales bacterium
TTTCAGTAAAGTTTGATAATGATCAACTTCCTCAGGAGTCTTCGGACGACTAGCTCTCCAAATAAGTTGGTTTCCATCGGGAGAAAAGAAAGCGCCTCCATCATAGCCCAGTTCATCGGTCACTTGAAAAATATTGGAGCCATCGATATCACAAGTATAGAGTTCGAGATCACCGCTCCGTGTGCTTGTGAAGACAATCTTATCCCCCTGCGGGCTCAACGTGGCTTCAGCATCATAGCCTTCATGGTCGGTTAGCTGAGTCAGCAAATCTCCTTGAAGATTCGCAGTGAAAATATCATAAGAAGAATAAATAGGCCACACGTACTCTCCCTTAGGCCCTCGCGGAGGAACCTCGGGGCACAACGAATCTTGTAAATGTGTCGAGGCAAAAATAACGGATTCGTCATCTGGCATAAAATAAGCGCAGGTTGTTCTTCCTTGTCCACTCGAGATTTGTTGAGGAGGGGTGGATGAAGGGCTGCGGTCTTCATCCAATTGCATGAAGTAAATCTGATCGCATCCCGTATTCCAAGAAGGGTTATTCGCCTGAAAAACAAGTTTCTGGCTGTCATAAGACCAATAGGCTTCAGCATTGTCACCGCCAAAAGTCATCTGGCGCATGTTCCTGAAATGGACTTCGCTCTCTAAAGTTAACGAGTCAACGGGGCGATGGGGTTCAGGCGAAAGAGTGATCGTTGAATCCGATGATTGGCAGCCAACGAAATTTAGAACAGATAGAATGGCGATTACGAGAAACTTGGGCTTCATTGAACGAATTTTGCGCGAAAGTAATGCGTTATGAAGGCAACGATACATTTTGGATGGGTTTCTATGACAACGATGGGGATGGCGTTCACACTGATGTTAGGCTGTCACGCAGGCATCAATAGAGAACAGGAGGCATCAAATCAGATTTTGGCGCATGTGGAAGCATTGGCATCGCCAACTATGGAAGGAAGAGAAACGGGTACAGCAGGTGAGCTATTAGCTGCAACTTGGCTCGACTCTGTGTTCACTTCAATGGGGTTGATCGCCTTAGGAGAAGAAGGGAGCAATCAGAAATTTCAATACAAGCCTCATCCTCCAATGCAGATGCATGGTAAGGGAGATGGTGCTGTTTTAGGAATGGCATTGGTTCAGGAGGTTGAAGGGAGGAATGTGCTTTTCGGGAGCGGTAGCAAAAGATTGAAGTCTTCTGAATGGGGAGTGCTCGCCGCCCATTATGATCATTTAGGTTATGGAGGAGAGGGTTCCTTGTTTCGGGGAGAACCTCGTTTACACGCAGGTGCTGATGACAATGCATCAGGAGTTGCAGCGATGATCGAATTGGCCAGACGGTTTGCTTCAACCGAGACAAAACACCCCATTCTCTGGGCGGGGTTCTCTGGTGAAGAGAAAGGACTTTGGGGTTCCAATCATTTTTGCAAGAATCCCACCATCGGGTTGGATTCGATTAAGTACATGATCAACTTGGATATGATTGGGCGCATGCGAGGGGATACATTGGCTGTTTATGGAACAGGCACTTCTCCTGAATGGATGAGCTTATTGGAAGAATGCAATGAGGATAGCCTCGTTTTGATTCCAAGTGAAAGCGGCGTTGGTCCGAGTGATCACACCTCTTTTTACCTGGTTGACATTCCGGTTCTCCACTTTTTCACAGGGCAGCACCCCGATTATCACAAACCATCGGATACACCGGACAAGATCAATGTCGAGGGTATAGTCAAAGTGGTTGACTTTGTTGATCGGATTATGCGGGTGTTGGATCAAAAATCCAATTGGCCTTTTACACCAACTGTCGACCAGGATAAAGACAGTACGCCTTCTTTCAAGGTAACGCTCGGAGTTATTCCAGATTATTTGTTTGATGGCGTGGGGATGCGAATAGATGGCGTGAGCGAGGGGAGACCAGCTGCAAATGCGCGCATCCAAAGAGGGGACGTTGTCGTTTCAATAGATACCGTCCAAGTTGTCGATATGATGAGTTACATGCAAGCTCTGAGCATCTTCAATGCAGGCGAGACGTCGACTGTCGTTGTTCAACGCGCTGGCAAATCTGTTGTAGTTGACGTAACTTGGGACTGAGTTTAACCGCCAAACTTCATCGCTCCAGAATGCTGGAGAGGAAAGTCCGGACAACGCAGAGCACCGCACTTCTCAAAAGGAAGGCACAATGCAAATTGTGACAGATAGTGCTAAAGAAACTTATTCCGCCGATGGCTCTTGAGCACAGGTAAGGGTGAAAAGGTGAGGTAAGAGCTCACCAGCAGTAAAGCGATTTGCTGGCTTAGGTAAACCTTGCGGGTTGCAAGATCATGTACACTAACGTTTGAGGGCTGCTCGCTCGAGTTAGGGGGTAGATTGCGCAGATAGATGATGAAGCTTCATTTCGATGAAGAACAAAATCCGGCTTATTTTGACGGTTTCATGACACAGGAGGAAGTTCTCTTCCTCTTGTGTCATTGTTTTTTTATTTTGATGAGATTATTTTTGTGCCATAACTACTTGCATATGTTTTCATCTGAAGAAATGGCCGCCATGCTCGCATTCTATGAAGAAGAGCACATCCGAGTGTCGAGTCAATTAAAGCACATTGAGCACACGATTCGAAAATTACGAGGCAAGGATGTGGATTCGAAAAGCGGAGTCATTCTGACGCGAACAGGATCAAAGGCCAAGAAGCGCGGCCCGAAAAGTGTTTGGGGTAAATTTATCTTGGAACATTTGCGTGCCGTGAATAGTCCAACTTCTTACAAATCAATGATTGAAGAAGCGCTGACTTTCAAAGGTTTGGATTCAAATCACTTTGGAATTATTCGTGCGAGCATTTTGAACAGTGCTTTTCGGTTGCGTTCTATTCAAGGCAAGGTGGCTACATTGGGACAATTTGGAAAGAAGGAAAAATATCTTGTGTTAACAGAATGGTTGGACAAGGAAGGAGAGCTTCTACAAGAACATCGAAAGAAATTCATTGAATTGTCAGGTGGCGAGCCAGAAAGGGTGGATGTGAGTACAATTCCTAGACCTCGCTATAACGAAGATTTACTTTGATACTTGCCTCAGTAAGGCAACCTTCAATCAACAATTACCCAGCATTTTCAAAACGGCTGCTGGTGTTTTGGTCCGAGTTGTTTCAATAGATGGGCTTAAACTTTTGCGTCAGTCGGCGCCCAAAAGTCGAGCACGACATCGCCTTCACCCATCACTTGGATGTTGGAGCAGGATTCAATCATTCGTTGTCGACTGGCCATCAATCCGCCGACTCCTTCCAATGAAGCGGATTGCATCGAATCCCGAGTGGGCCATAGAGCGTGCGCCCAATAAGTGCCATTGAGACTTTTATACAGACGCGAACCACCGCTTCCACATTGCTCTTTGATGGCGATCGTCACCATTTCCCATGCCGATTCAAACTCTGAAACTTGTTCTGGTAATACTTCAAAAACGTAGAGAACAGCATGTTGGTGATGCGTCATAACACAAGGATTTTTGGATGATTAGGTGCGAAACAAAGTTGATGTGAAGACTCAGATTAGATGCTCTTCAGGGGGCTCGGCATGAAGTTGATTGGTATTCTTGTCCTATTGAAAGCTTCTGTCAAAAACCAATAAACGATTTGTTGGTTGATAGATACTTTAAGCATTCTTCTCTTAACCCTAAATCGCCTGAGATTGGGTAAAAGAAAAGCCCGCATCTCAAGTGAGTGAGCATGCGGGCTTTTGAATGCAACTAGGTCTTTATAAATGCCTTTTAAAATGCATTAGCTCAGGAATGGATATCGGTAGTCCTTGGCGGGTACTCTGGTTTCTTTGATCGTTCTGGGGCTGACCCATCGAAGGAGGTTCAAAACACTGCCGGCTTTGTCATTGGTTCCGGAGCCTCGCGCCCCACCGAAAGGTTGCTGTCCAACAGCTGCACCGGTCGGCTTGTCATTGACATAGAAATTACCAGCCGCATTTTCCAGTCGTTTCGTCGCTCGATTGATAGCATATCGATCATGAGAGAAAATGGCGCCAGTAAGAGCGTACTCACTTGTAGAATCGACAAGATCCATGGCTCCCTCAAAATCTTCAGAGGGGTACACGTAAATGGTCAATACGGGGCCGAAGATTTCTTCGACCATCGTTTTGAACATGGGCGTTTTGGCTAGCACAATGGTAGGCTCTACGAAATAACCTACCCGGTCATCACAGTGGCCTCCACAGAGGATCTCTGCGTCATCTGATTTCGCAACAAAATCGATGTAAGCTTTAATCTTGTTGAACGAGTTGCGATCGATAACGGCATTTACAAAGTTCTCCGGATTTTCAGGAGTTCCCATTTTAATGGTTTTCACTTCTGAGAGCAAGGAGTCTTTGATGTCGGGCCATAAATTATCCGGTAGATAAGCTCTACTTGCCGCGCTGCATTTCTGTCCTTGAAATTCAAAAGACCCCCGAATCAGTCCAGCTACTACTTCATCGACATGAGCAGATCGATGGGCTAAGACAAAGTCTTTTCCTCCCGTTTCACCGACAATACGAGGGTATGTCTTGTAACCCGCAATATTATCTCCGATTTCTTTCCAAAGGTGCCTAAATACGGCCGTTGAACCTGTGAAGTGCAAACCTGAAAAATCAGGATGTTTGAAAACAACATCACCGGCGACAGGTCCTTCGCAAGTGACCATGTTAATGACACCATCGGGCAATCCCGCTGCCTGGAATATTTCCATTAATACTTGTGCACTATAAACTTGGCTGTCAGCAGGTTTCCAAACCACTACGTTGCCCATTAATGCAGCTGATGCGCAAAGATTTCCTGCAATTGCCGTGAAATTGAATGGCGTCACAGCAAACACAAATCCTTCGAGCGGTCTATATTCCAGTCGATTCCAGATTCCATCGGCACTATCAGGTTGGATTTCGTGGATTTCTTGGAGGAAGTAAGCATTGAATCTCAAAAAATCAATGTACTCGCAGGCCGCGTCAATTTCGGCTTGGAATACATTTTTTGATTGAGCTAACATCGTGGCTGCATTGATCTTGGCTCGGAAAGGGCCAGCGACTAAATCGGCGGCTTTGAGAAAAATGGAGGCGCGTTCATACCATGGCATGTCAGCCCAAGCGATTCTTGCTTTCATGGCGGCATCAATGGCTTGATGCACATGCTCTGAATTGCCGTAATTAAAATGACCTAGTACATGCTTGTGATCATGCGGAGGATGCATGGCAACTTTACGATCGGTACGAATTTCATCTGAACCGATGTACAAAGGCACATCTAAATCAGTTTGATTGTACAGTCTTTTATACTCTTCCAGAACGTCTCGACGCTCTGCAGACCCTGGTTCGTATGACAATACGGGTTCATTGATAGGGTAGGGTATGTTGAATCTTCCGTTGGCCATGTCGTCTTGATTTATTGGTAATCTGATGTGCAAAGCTAAGAATCTAAGCTTGTACAAGGGACTTTATGAGGTTTTAACTTGTGCAAGGTTTAGCACCTATTTACAATGGAAAAGACATCCTACTTCATGAGCTTGCAGGGAAAGCGATCAGTGCATTCAATTGCGCCACTCGAAGACGTCATAAATTCTTTTTTGAGAAAAACCGGCTTCGAGGCTCTTCTGATTTTGACAATAGGTGCTTTCGCCTTGAATTCAGTTTCAGCTCAGGAATGGTCGGAAAAGGACTTGGTAAAGTCCGTCCATCGAGCGGAAAGCACCTTCGAGTCTGGAGAAATGAGTCGTGCCTATGGACTTTACGCGCATTTAGTGAGCGTTGCGGGTGACCGTCCATTTCTCCATTTTCGGTTTGGGGCGATTTGCACTTTTACAGGGTCTAGATTGGATGAAGCTGAGGACCACTTGGCGTGGGCCAAAGAGCTAGGCATTATGGAAACTGAGCATGCTGCCAGTTGGTATTATTACACCGGGAAGCTAAGACAGCTGCAATATCGATTTCAAGAAGCCCAAGCGATGTTGGATAGTGCGCTTGACCTGGCCTCAGGGAATGAAAATTGGCTGGACGAAGCGAAATTGCGATTTGGACAATGCGAATACAATGCCCATAACTTGAGGGATGTGAGTGGCATCGAACTCACATCTTCGTTGGAAAGTCATTCGTCTGATTTTTTCCGTTTGTACCAGCTTCCCCAGGAAAGTGGAAGGCTGCTTATTACGCCAGAGTCTCTGTTGGGAAAAGAAGATCTAAGGAGAGGATACACATCCATTATGCATTGGTTGCCAGGTCAGCGTTTTGCTTTCTTCTCGAGTTATGGTAAAAAAGGCGATACGGGACTCGACGTTTATCGTGTAGCTGTGAGCAGTTCTGGTGCTTACGGGATTCCGGAAAAGCTTCCTGAGCCGGTCAACTCAGACTTTGACGACTCTCATCCAATTTGTGTCCCGGCACAAAATGCATTCGTAGATCCAGATTTGTTGTATTTCAGCAGTTCTCGTCCCGAGTCCATGGGAGGGATGGATATTTTTCAGGTCCATGGATTGTTTACGGGCGAGTCATTGGGCATGGTGGCGAGGGAAACATTAGAGCAACTGCCTTTCGAAATTAATAGTACGCGGGATGAGTGGTTGTTTTGGATGGACGAATCAACCCAGAAAGGTTGGGTGTCTACGAATCGGTCCAAGGGTTTTGAGGGCAAGGAAATCTGGCAATTCAATTGGGAAGGACTGCAAGTTGATCCGGTGGCATTTCGGATTGAATTGAGCGATTCCGCAGAAAATGGCGTGCTGAAAATATTGGATGAAGAGCGCGACGAAACAATTTTGGAACGTCAACTTGAAGTCGGAGAATCTTGGGACCTCGTTGTGGCAGGAGGTGAGGTTTTACAATTCGTTTGGCAAGGTGAATCCGGCATTTTGACTCCATTGAGTTTGACCATGCCCAAACTCAATGGTGGGCATATCGCAATGGAGTCTGCTTTGTTGAATACATCTTCAGAATTGGATGTGTTTTGGGAGAATGAGCCTGCGGTGTTTGTGCCAGAAGATGATTTGGATTGGTCTGAAGCGGCTCTTGAAACGCGCCACCAACATGGGATGTGGGCATTGGAAACAACGGATGAGGAGACGTTGGCTTACCGAAAGGCTGGCCATTTGGTGGGCACTGCACTCGACAAGGGAAGCGATAGACATACATTGTATACGGAAGCAAATACGGATTCATTTCCACGTTGGTTTGTCGATGGTGTGGTCTCATTGAAAGAAGGAACGTGGGATTTTGATTTTGACAAGCTCATTTCATCGAATTCGGTGCGTTCAACGGCATTGAATCTTCAAAACAAGTTGGAGGCCTTGTCCTGCTGGGAAGCTCCGGGAAGCAAGGGGTGGAAATCGCATGAAGCGTTAGAACGATTTGGTGAACCTGTATTGGCGTCCATTGCACAGGAAGCGTATGAGTTGAGTGAACAAGTTGAAAATCAATCTTCTTTGTGGAATGCTTGTCAGATTCAGATTGAACGAAGCTTGAGGTTAAACCCCGAAAAGGAGCGTGAATACATCGCTTTGCAGGTATACCTAGGCAATCAATTGAGAGCATATAAAGGAGCCGAAAATCAATCTGAAGATTTGATTCGAAGAATCGAAGTCCACTTGCAATTTGAGCGATGGCTGTCGGATGCGCTCCCCATTGGTTTTGATCAAGAATTTCAATCTTCTTTGGTGCGTCTTTCATTGAATGACGCAGCAATTTCCAAATCCTTGCGAAATGTAGCAGAAGCGATTGCATCCAAACAACAACCTGAACCTGTCTTATTGGACATGCAGTCCATTGTTTGGGAGTCTTTGGTTGACAGTATTGTGGACGTTCAATCACTTGGTGTTTATGACTTGCCTGAAATGAAGCCTGCACAGAGATGGTTTTTGAGAAGTGGAGGCTTAATGGATGAATTGCGCACTTCAACTGGCCAAATTGACGTGATCTCGAAAGGACGCAGAAGTGTTTCTTTGGCATGGGACGCTCTTCAAGAAGGCAAGCAAAAGCGCGATTTAGTCTATGCCGACGTTCAAATATCTTCCGGCGAATGGTGGGAGAAATTCGGCCCCCGCGAATCAGAAGCCCCGGATTCAGATTTTGGTGGCTATGAATTGTTCGTGAATGGGAATACCATGTTGATAGAACAAGCTGCACTGTATCAGGCTGAATTGGATCAGATCCGATTGAAGTCTCCTCAGTCGAAGTCCGGTCGGGAGGCCATCAAAAAGGCCATTGCTATGCGCTCGAACATGGCGACTGAAATGGAGTCTATGTTTGGCCGTAACAGGGGCAATTCCAGCAGCCGTGTCATTCCTTCAATTCGAGAAGAGCCCTCTGAGGAAGTCCGCGTCGTAGCGCGCAGATTAGCAACCCCTTCAGCTAGCAAGCCTTCGAAAGTTAGCAGTGTGCTTGCTGAGGTGGATGTTCGCATAACAGATAAGAACGAATCGATCGCCCATGTTGAAGATATAGAGTCGTTCTACACCATTCAATTGGGCGTGTTTAGAAATGCTCCAACATGGTCCTTTCAGCAACATGAATTGGAGCGTCTTGGCAAAACGGGAGGGCTGACCACCTATTTATTTGGGCGTTATCCTTCAGAATCTCAAGCAAAAGAGGCTTTGAAATCTGTGGTGCTCTTGGTTCCGGATGCTTTTGTCATTCCGCGAACGGCTACCCGCAAGCAAATGGAAGTTTCACATTCGTCAAACTCCAATGTCAACGGGCGAATACCATCGACAGTGGAGCCTTCTGAAGAAAGGGGCCGCACAATTCTCCATCGCGTGAAAGTGGCTTCGTTGGGCGAAACATTGGACCCGATTACAGTGGCAAAAATTTTGCGTTTAGGAAACGAATTCAATATGAATACGGTCCGCCTGTCAAACACCACAACCTATTACTCTGACTCCTTTCAAACCGAAATGGAAGCCATACATGTTTTGGATATTTGCTTAAGCAACGGTTTTGTCGATGCGGTTGTTGAGCCTGTAGACTAAGATCTCCTACTATGAATAGATATTTAATAACGGGTCTCATCACGGTGATGGGTTGCTTGTGCATTGGGACTGTTTACTCGCAAAACTTGCTCATCAATGAACTGCAAGCAAGCAACAACAATGTTGTCTACGATGATTTTTTCGAGTTTGACGACTGGGTTGAGATTTACAATCAAGGCGGGCTTTTTAATTTAGCAGGGCTTTACCTCAGCGATGATTTAGATTCATTGGACAAATGGAAATTCCCAGATACCAATCCTGGATTGACTACTATTTTGCCTGGGGGGCACTTGTTAATTTGGTGCGACAAAGACCCTGAGCAAGGTGAGGACCACGCTGACTTTAGTCTTAGTGGCGATGGAGAGACGGTCTATTTAGTGGATTCTGATGGTACAAGCATTTTAGATTCAGTCGCTTTTGGACAACAGCAAACCGATGTTTCATATGGACGTTCGTGCGACGGTTGTGAGGACTGGGTCTATTTCAATGTACCAACACCAGCAGCTACGAATGTGAGCGCTGACCTTCCGGATTACCTTGTTTACATCAATGAGTTGCAGCTCGGAAATGAAACCACACTATTTGATGAGGCAGGCGATTTTGATGCGTGGATCGAAATCTTCAATCCGAACGATTTTCAGGTGAATTTGGCAGGATATGAATTCTCGCTGGATTCAGAAGCGTATACCATTGTGAACTCGCAACCTTGGCTAACGACCATTGAGCCTAATGGCTTTTTGGTTTTGTGGTTGGACGGCGAATCGGATCAAGGAGCCAATCATCTCGAAATTACCTGCCCATTGGGAGGATGCTCCATTGGTATTTCAGGTTCTGATGGTTCTACAATCGATGCAGCAGAATGGGACTCAAGTGTTTCTTTAAATGCCAGCTACGGGCGTGCGTTGGACGGAAGTCCCAATTGGATCGAATTCACCACACCGACTCCTCGGGTGACCAATTCATTGCAAATCATTCCGGGTGGCCCCATTGTCATCAACGAGGTGCTTTCTTGGAACATCAATGACATTCAAGACAATGCTTTTGAAAACGAGGATTGGATTGAGTTGCACAATCCAAGCGCATCAGCTGTCGATATTGCGGGGTACTTTCTCTCCGATCGTTTAGACAATCCTCAAAAATGGATGGTACCCGTAGGTGTACCTGATTCTACCGTGATTGCTCCTGGTGGTTTTGTCATTCTTTATGCGGATGACGGCGAAAGCCAGGGTTGGAATCACATGAATTTCAAATTCAACAACGCCGGTGAACATGCAGCTTTGAGAACACCTGATGGCTTTACTGTTCTCGACTCGTTGTACATTCCCTCTCTGCCTTTTGATGTTTCTTGGGGAAGAACGTTTGATGCTCAATTGCCTTGGATTGATTTCTCTACGACCACGCCTAACGCGAGCAATGGTACGATGGGAATCGGTTTTCAACCGAGCGAATCTCTTTGGCTTCCGTATCCTAATCCGGCAAAGCCTGGAGCAACCATGTCTTTTCTTGAAAGCGGAATGCTTTTCGATGCAACAGGCAGAATCGTTTTTGCATGGTCATCTCCGGGCACATTCAAGTTGCCTTCAGCTCAAGGAGTTTACATCCTTCACTTGGCAAGTGGTCGCTCTGTCCGTGTCGTTGTAGCCGATTAAATGACATTGGGTCTCCGCTGCGATAGAAATAAAAATTAAAGCCTTACTTTTGCCGTCTTAAATTAGGAGTCGTTGGGGTACGACTCGTCATTCATCCTTCCACGCCATTCGCCCCAATGTGGAATACAAAACAACTGGGAAAGCCATGAGCGAAGAAACCCAGAAGTCTGAAGAGGGAGCCCAAGAGGCCATCCCCCAGCAAGAATCGCAGACGTCGAATGACGCTGCTGAAAACACTTCTACTGAAGCAGAAGTTACCGAACAAGTCACTGAGGAAGCGCCAGAAGTGGCCGCAGAACCCAAGGCACCTGTTGTCGTTGAAATCCTAACTGAACGTCCTGCTCTCTCTGAACCAGGTGATTTCGATTGGGACTCATTTGAAGCAGATTCAGATGATTACTCAGGTGAGGACCGGAAAAGACTCGAGGAGGAGTATGAGAATTCATTGAATCTCATACGAGAAAAGGAGGTGGTCGACGGTACTGTCGTGAGTGTTTCCAAAAAGGAAGTAGTCGTGAACATCGGTTACAAGTCTGAAGGCATTGTTGGAGCGAGTGAATTCCGCTACAATCCAGAACTCCAAGTGGGTGATGTGGTTCCGATTTTCGTTGAACGACAAGAGGACAAGAATGGCCAATTGGTCGTTTCACACCGAACTGCCCGGATGTTCAGTGCTTGGGACAAAATCAATGAAGCCAAAGAAGGTGATCTCATCATTCAAGGTGAGGTTAAGTGCAGAACGAAGGGTGGCTTGATCGTGGATGTATTTGGTATCGAGGCGTTCCTGCCTGGTTCTCAAGTAGACGTGAAGCCGATTCGTGACTTCGACATTTATGTTGGAAAGCAAATGGAATTCAAGGTGGTGAAAATCAACCAAGAATTTAAAAACGTTGTTGTTTCTCACAAGGCATTGATCGAAGCAGAGCTCGAAGAACAAAAACGCGTCATCATCGGCGGATTGGAGAAAGGACAAGTCTTGGAGGGCACGGTCAAGAACATCACATCATACGGTGTGTTTGTGGACTTGGGCGGCATCGACGGTTTGGTTCACATTACCGATATGTCTTGGGGTCGAGTCAACCATCCAGAAGAGTTGCTTAAATTGGATCAAAAGCTCAATGTTGTTATTTTGGACTTCGATGACGAGAAGAAGCGAATTGCATTGGGCATGAAGCAATTGACTCCACATCCATGGGATTCTATGACGGACAACCTCGTTGAGGGCGGTCGCATTAAAGGTAAAGTTGTTGTGATGGCTGACTATGGAGCATTCATTGAGATTGCACCAGGTGTTGAAGGCCTATTGCACGTCTCTGAAATGAGTTGGTCACAACATCTTCGCAGCGCACAGGACTTCCTAAGTGTTGGTGAAGACATTGAGTGTGTCATCTTAAACATTGATCGCGAAGAGCGAAAAATGTCTCTTGGTTTGAAGCAATTGAAGCAAGATCCTTGGGCTGAGATCAATGATCGATACCCATTGAATTCAAAACAGAAAGGTGTCGTGCGCAACTTCACCAACTTCGGGCTGTTTGTTGAACTCGAAGAAGGCATTGACGGATTGGTGCATATTTCCGACCTGAGTTGGTCTAAGAAGATTAAGCATCCTTCCGAATTTTGCAGTGTTGGAGATGCCATTGATGTCATCGTCTTGGAATTGGATCAAGAAAATCGTCGCATGAGTCTCGGGCACAAACAACTCGAGGAAAACCCATGGGAAGTTTTTGAAACAATTTTCGCTGTAGGATCAACCCATCAGGGAACGGTTCTGAAGACAGAAGGAAACCAGTCATTGATTTCTTTGCCATATGGTATTGAGGGCTCTTGTCACTCAAAGCATCTGGTAAAAGCCGATGGCAATGCCGTAGCAATTGAAGAAGCTGCTGATTTTGTTGTCTTGGAGTTCAATCGCAACGCCAAGAGAATCACGGTAAGCCATACACGTACACACGAAGAAGCTCCTGCTCAAAGCGAACCTAAGGAACGCAAGCAGCGTCCCGCAACAAGTGGAGGAGGCAATCGCATGATGAATGAGGTGAACTCAAACGTTGAGCGTAGCACATTCGGAGACTTGGATGTCTTGTCTGCACTGAAAGAGCAGATGAGTGATGGTCCTGCTAAGGACGAATCTCCAGCACCTGCTGCTAAGGAAGCACCTGCTGCTAAGGAAGCACCTGCTGCTCAGGAAGCTCCGGCAAATGAAGAAGTTCCAGCTGCTGAAGAAGCTCCGGCTGCTGAAGAAGCTCCGACTGCTGAGACGCCTGTTGCTGAGGCCAAGAAGCCTGCTGCTAAGAAGCCTGCTGCTGCTAAGAAGCCTGCTGCT
>CALGEI010000135.1 GCA_937881575.1 uncultured Flavobacteriales bacterium
CGTATTTTGTGTCAGCCCTAAGGCTTCTTCAATTGCTTCGTTTTATCAAAGTGGAGGACAAATAGCTACTTGCGCAGCTCTTGGATCAATCGATCCATTCGATTTATTTCCGGGGTCAACCACCTTTCAAACAACAAACTTTCCTTCGAAAGCGGGCGCAAATGTACGTGTAACTTTGCTGGATAACCCAACCGAAATCCACTTTTTTTCAATCTTTTTTTTCAATCAACCAGAGTGCATCTTCAATCAACTGATTCACAGACTTCAAGTCTGTGCCATCGTAAAAGCCTCTGAGTCTTCCTTGGCGGTCAACCAAGACAATGTTCTCGGTGTGTATGAAATCTTGCCAACCTCCATCCCCTCCTTGACTCTCATCATAGCAGACAAAATAACTTTGTCGCGCGAGGTTGTAAATGTGCTTTTTCGGCCCTGTTAAGAACCACCAGTGGGCAGAATCTGCCTCATACCGATTGGCATATTCCCTTAATACAGACACGCTATCAGCCTCAGGGGTGACACTGTGACTCATGAGCATCCAATCGTCTTGATGACTCAAAGCTTCTTGAACAAGCTTCATATTCGAAGTCATAATGGGACATAGCGTGGCGCAGCGAGTGAAAAAGAAGTCCACTACACGGATTCTTCCTTCCACATCAACCTCCGTGACAGTATCTCCTAAATGGTTCATCAACTCAAAAGGCAGAACCTCGTGTCTTTTACCTTCCCACTGATTCGGATCAACCAATGCTGGGTTGAGGTCCGAAGGCTGGATAATCGGAAGGGCCTTTTCTGGAATCAGGATCCAGTAGCCCACTCCTACAGCCAGAGTAAAGATGATGGCGAGTCCAAACCAATTCCGTGCATGCCGGTGTCCATTCATCGCTGTTCGTTCAAATAAACCCACTCCCCACCAATGCACGTACCCCATATTCTGGTTGATAGCATGTCTTTGGAATCAATCGTTAGCCAATTGCGGTCCATCCAAGTGAAATCCGCCAATTTGCCCGCTTCTATCGTACCCAAGGACTCCTCTTGGAATTGCGTCAAGGCAACCCATTGGGTCATACCCCGCAACGCCTGAATCGGCGTCAGAGCATTTTCCATTTGAAAGCCCCCCTCGGGATAACCATCGGCATCCTTTCTAGCCGTTGCCGAATGCATCGTTTTTCGGGGGTCAACATCTTCTACGGGGAAATCCGTTCCCAAGGCCACCATGCCCAACTGCTCCAGCAACTCCTTATAAGCGTAAGCCCTCCGTATCCGATTGCGCCCCAAGCGCTCCCCCGCCCAATACATATCACTGGTGGCATGCGTCGGCTGGATTGAGGGGATCACGTGATTCGCCCCAAATTGAGTCATGTCCTTTTTCGACACAACCTGAGCATGTTCAATGCGCCATCGTCGATCATTCGCACCTTCTAAAACCTGCCCATAACAGTCCAACACGACGCGTACGGCCGAATCCCCAATACAATGAGTTGCTGCTTGGAGACCATTATTATGCAGCAGATTCAGATTCTCCTTGAACCAGGCAACATCCTGTGTGCTCAGTCCATGCCAGCCTGCCAAGTCGCTATAAGGGTCCAAAAGCATGGCGCCTCTTGACCCAAGCGCTCCATCCATGTAGAATTTCACGGAAGACACGGATATGTAGTCGGTCGCGATTGGACCATTTGCAATGAGCCAAGCGATGTCCTCGTCGGTACCACTGACCATGGCGTTGATGCGAAGCTTGAGCAGTCCTTGCTCCTCCAAGTCGAGCAAACGCTCAATCTCCCGCGCTGACAATCCGGCGTCCGTAATCTGAGTCAATCCGTTTTCGAACATCGTAGCCTGCGCCGCCAACAATGAATTGGTCCGAAGTAAAGAGTCATGCGGAGGCAGGAATCGCAACACATCATAGGCCATCTCATCGATGAGCACTCCCGTTGGCTCATTGTTGTCATCGCACAGCACCAATCCGCCACCGTAATCCATACCACACAGCACACCAACTCGACGAAGCGCTTCTCCATTGATTATTACCGCATGTCCGTCAATGCGTTCCAAGTAGACAGGTACATCTGGAAACAACGAGTCGAGCATCGTCCGGTTAGGCCAATCTGTGACTTCCCAGTCGTTCTGATCCCAGCCTCTTCCCCGAACCCACTCTGACGTGCTCGATTGAGCGTGCTCAACAACACGCTCCACTGTCTCTTCCCAAGAATCGGCTCCTACCAAATTGGCCTCCAAAAGGCCATCGGCGTATCCTACCAAGTGGGCATGGGCGTCCATGAGGCCCGGAGTCAACACGCCGCCACGCAAATCTACTTGAAGCGGAGCGCGATATTTATTCAGGATCTGACGCTCTGGTCCCACTTCTAGAATCTTTCCATCCTTGACAGCCAAAGCCTGAGCCGTGGTGTTTTCCGAGTCCAATGTTAAAATCGTTCCATTGTGCACAATACAATCTGCATCCAACGATTTAAAACCGCATCCCGAAATCAACAAGATGCAGACCGTCAAACCGGATAATAGCACAAGATGACTCCATGGCGTTGTGATGCTCATAATGCAAGTGGCTTTGAATTTCATGAATTGGTTCTTTTCACATGGTGAACCGAAGCCTGCGCTGCCGGCATTATGAGGAGATCTTGGATGCTCACATGAGGAGGTCGGCTCACGATAAACAGGACGGCTTCAGCCACATCCATAGCAGACAAAGGTTCAAATCCGTTGTAAACCGCCGCCGCTTTCTGCTCATCTCCTTTGTAACGCACGAGACTGAATTCAGTATCCGCCGCACCCGGTGCCACTTGAGCCACCTGAATACCACGTGGAAGAAGATCCATGCGCATGGCTTTGGTCAATCCATCAACCGCAAATTTCGTGGCATTGTATACCGCTCCTCCAGGGTAGGCCTGCTTGCCCGCAACAGACCCCATGTTAATAATACGAGCTCCAGATGACATTCGCGGCGACAATTCCCGGGTAACATGCAGGAGCCCTTTAACATTGGTATCAATCATCCGGTTCCAATCCTCATAGGCACCCTCATCAATCGCCCCTGTACCAACGGCCAGGCCAGCGTTGTTGATCAACACCTGCGGGACCTGGTCATCCGGAATTGCCCGCAATGCTTTCTTCGTCGCTTCTTCATTGCAAACATCAAACGTCAGGCATTTCAACACACACGCACCGAGGGACTCCTGCACGGCTTGAAGCCTTTCTTTTCGACGCCCACAAAGGATCAAGTTATATCCAGATGATGCGGCGAGTTGCGCAATGGCTTCTCCAAATCCTGAGGTTGCACCTGTTATTAACATGATGCAACCGCTATTTTGCAGTTCGTTGTTTTTCATTTCTCTTTGTCGCTCAAAGGTACATTCACAAAAATCCTCTCTTATATGAAACACATTTACATGACTGGAGTTGCATTGTTTGCCATGCTCTTCACTTTCAATGAAGCATCAAGCCAAGCCATTACCCATTCCATTGCTGAAATTCAAGGTGAGTTGTTCAGTTCTCCTCTACTTGGACAATCGGTCACTACTACAGGAATCGTTTCCGCGAACAATGTCACATCCTCAACATCCGGCGTGATCGGGTACTTCGTTCAAGATGGCTCAGGCCCTTGGAATGGCGTATTCGTTTTTGATAACACACAGGCTCCCAATGTTGGTGATGAAATCGTCATTGAAGCTGAAGTTCAAGAATACTTTGATGTGACGGAATTGGGGAATGTCAGCTATTTCCAGGTGATCTCATCGGGCAACGACGTTCCTGCGCCATCCGTTGTGACAACGGGTGAATTGGCCTCGAGCGAAGCCTACGAAGGTTGTTTCGTCCAGATCATCAATGCCATTTGCACCAATCCCGACGCGGATTATGGCGAGGCATTCTTTGACGATGGCAGCGGTGAACTCAAAACAAACGATTACATGTACCTCCCCGCGGACGGCTGGATCCAAGGTGAGACTTACAGCATCGCTGGATGCATGCACTATACCTTTGAGGAATACAAACTTGAAGTGCGCTCTGAAGCGGACGTAACCGTGGGTCAAGTCAATGGAGTCGCTCACCATGGTTTGCAATTCCTCAAGACTTACCCGAATCCTACTTCGGACATTGTTCGATTGGGAACGGACGAAATCGGAGCCTTGACCGTGGTGGACATGACGGGGCGTTTGGTTTTGCAACTCAACACCCTTGAGGCGTATGCAACCATCAACTTGAGCGCATTGCCAACAGGATGCTACATCATCTCCTTGGAGACAGCATCTGCGCAATACCAGTCAACGATTCAAAAACTCTGAACGGGCTCATCCTGAAATGAAAAGAGCGGCGCAAAAGCGCCGCTCTTTTTTTTTGTCTTATTTGCCCTAATTGAATGATCAATCCAACCCACTAGCGCACTTGGCAACGCCTAGCCCTCTGCGTTTTTAGAGTCTTCTGAGTTCTTTGTTACCTCGACCACCAAATCTGGATCGACCTCTGCCTCAGGCGCTTTCTCCGCCGCAATAACGGGAGCGTCCGCAATCAACGCTGGAGTTGCAGCAGAGACTTCCTGCTCGACATCGGCTATCACCTCTTCTTCTGCGGGCACCACAATCGGGTTTGACTCCGGCGTGACAGCTGCCGTTTTTTTCTCCTGACTTCCTTCATAAAGTTCAAAACCCACCCAGCGGCACTCCAATGGACCGTTGTACATCGTTTCACGAGAGCTGTGTTTCAATCCAACACGCTTCAACGCATCAAAGTCTGAGGAGATAATCCAGGCGCTGAATCCAGCCCAATGCGATTTCAATCGATCCCCAATCGATGCATACATGGCGTCCAAGTCTTCTACCTGCATCCGCTCTCCATAGGGTGGATTGATTACAACAATGCCCGAATCAGTTCGCGGGATCAATTTGAAAAAATCAGAACGTCCCAACTCCGCCCGACCATCCAATTCCATATTGGACAACGCAGCACGTGTCTGAGACACCGCCCCATAGTCCTTATCTGATGTGTAAATGATGGACTCCTTCAACTGCCTTTCCTTTTTCAAGTCATCCCGAACATCCCACCACACTTCTTCATCAAAGCCTCTCCAGTCCATGAAGGCAAACTTGCGTCGATGCCATTGAATGGGATAGCCATCCGCCCAGAGAGCGGCTTCTACAGTAAATGTTCCCGACCCGCACATGGGGTCATACAAAGGCACTCCTGGCTTCCAGCCAGCTTTGGCCAATAATCCTGCGGCGAGCACCTCACTCAGCGGGGCTTTTGCCCCAGTAGGTCGATAACCACGCTTCGCTAATGGCCGACCGGAGGCATCGAGGGAAATCGTAATTTGATTCTGATTGATATGCAGGTGAATGCGAACGTCCGGATTTTCCCGATCTACATTGGGCCGAATCCCAGATGACGTTCTGAAATGATCCACTATGGCATCTTTCAATCGAAGCGTTGCAAATTGGGAATGCGTGAAGTACTCTGAATGCGATGTGACATCGATGGCAAACGTAGCCGTCGAATTCATCACCGAGCCCCACTCCCATTTGGTCGCCTCTTCATACAAGGCATCGGTATTGTCTGCTTCAAACCACAAAACAGGGCGCAGAACCCGAATCGCAAATCGTGTGCAAAGACAAACTCTGAACAATGTCGGCATGTCAGCACCGAATTCAACACCACGACGTACGACGACCAAATCAGTCGCCCCGAGCTCAATGAGCTCATCCTTGAGCAGCCGTTCCATTCCCGCCAAAGTCTTGGCGAAATAAACAGGCAAACCGTTCGATGCCGCTTCTCGCTGACCATCAGTCTTGCTTGATTCTTGTCTTTCTTGATTCATCATCCACCTTTCCTTTTAACGCGAAATCCTTGTTTTTCCAGAGACAAATGAACACGATCACGGTGATCACCTTGGATGAGAACACATCCTTCTTTCACAGCCCCTCCAACGCCACACTCCATTTTTAGTTGCTTTCCCAAAAGGAGCAAGTCCATAACGGAACCTTGGAACCCTTCGACCAAAGTCACCGGCTTGCCGGCACGTTGTTTTCGATTCAAACTCACATACAATGTCTGCGCAGTCGCTTCCAATGTCGTTTGCTCCTCCTCTTCAACAGGCTCCGGTTTCCAACTCAAATTTGTAGAAAACACCATGCCATCTTCATTCGAGCGATTCGCCCTCGATGGTTTCTTGTTTTTACTCATCTCACGGGCAAAGTTACTCTTCTGCGTTCAGCAAGTGATATCATTCGGAAAATTCAATAAAAAGTTGTATTTTCAACCTATGTGTATCAACATGAAATCTGCCTTTCTGACCCTGATCCTAGCCGGGATGATGAGCTCAGTGAATTACGGGACAGCGCAAGGAGGATGTACCTCAGTCGACTTAGATTACATCTGTCAATTCACTGAATACGTGCAAGGAGTTGCTACAGATTGCGGCGTTAATTGTTTAAGTGAAGGCGAAGAATGCCTCGTTGCGTGCATGGAAGAAGAGCTAGACTTGACAAGCCCATGCATCGATTGCTTCGGAGAACAAGTGACCTGCATTGTTACCAACTGTTACTTCCCGTGCGCTTTTGGAACCGACGAAGCCTGCGCCGAATGCGCACTGGCCAATTGCGAAGCCGGATTCAATGAATGTGCAGGAATTGTTGACAGTGACAACGACGGCTCGACCAATTTGTGCGACTGCAATGACAACAACCCGTCAATTTATCCCGGTGCTCCAGGCACGAACAATGGCAATGACAATGACTGCAACGGGTTGATCTCACCTCAAGAATGGGCCACATGCCAAGCTGATTTGAATGAAGACAACATCATTGGAACAGCTGACTTGCTGCTCTTCCTCGGTGCATTTGACTGCAATCAAAATTGCTTTGAACCTGCGGACATGAACGATGACGGATTGGTTGGAGCCTCTGACTTGCTGATTTTGCTTTCTGAATTCGGGCTTTTCTGCTCACCTTGACATCTCCGTTCCATGGCAAACTTCTTTCTCAAGCGATCGCAATCTTTCTGATTGACTCCGATGATTCATGACTTAAGCGATGACGTACTGGAGTACGCCGAGCAACACAGCACCGAAGAATGGGAGGTTCTGAGATCTTTGAGACGATCTACGTGGCAACATGTCCTGACACCGCAAATGCTCAGCGACTCGATACAAGGTCGGTTCCTAGCGAATATTAGCCGCATGATGACCCCCCTTTCCATCCTGGAATTGGGGACCTACACAGGCTATTCAACGCTTTGTTTAGCCGCCGGTTTGCAACCTGGAGGAAGCATAGACACCATCGAACCCAATGATGAGCTCAATCGCATCCAAGATGAATTCTGGAAAGCTTCCGAGCTAGCGAGTCTCATACGGCGTCACAATGGCGAGGCACTTGAGGTGCTTCCAAAATTATCTGGACCCTACGATTTGGTATGGATTGACGCCGACAAAGCACGAACAGAGCAATATGTGGAAGAGGCACTCAAACGTGTTCGCGTTGGCGGCTGGATTTTAGTAGACAACGTTTTATGGTGGGGCAAAGTGCTCGATAAGAGAAAAGCGGAGGACCCCATTGCAGCCATGCTCGAATCGCTGACAGCCAAATGGGCCAGAGATTCGCGCATGCGCACAACGCTCCTCCCCCTTCGAGATGGCATCTTGATGATCGAGAAGCTTCCTTGAAGTTCGTCGGCTCAGGCCAACACGTCCGCTACGGCATCCGCCGCCTCTTGCAATAAAATCACAGAACGCACTTCCAATCCTGAATCGTCGATGAGCTTTTTGGCTTCCTCGGCATTCGTCCCTTGCAATCGCACGATGATGGGAATATTGATGTTTCCCATGTTCCGGTAAGCATCAACAACACCCTGCGCTACACGATCACATCGAACAATGCCTCCAAAAATATTCACCAAAATGGCCTTGACCGAGGGGTCTTTCAAAATAATACGGAAAGCTGTTTCCACCCGCGCAGCATCGGCAGTGCCCCCGACATCCAAGAAGTTAGCTGGCTCGCCTCCGCTCAATTTGATGATGTCCATGGTCGCCATGGCAAGCCCAGCTCCATTCACCATGCATCCGACATTGCCATCCAAGTTTACAAAATTCAAACCGGCCGCATCCGCTTCTACCTCCGTCGCATCTTCCTCTGATGTATCCCGCATGGCAGCGTAATCGGAATGACGGTACAGCGCGTTCTCATCCAAAGAAACTTTGGCATCAACCGCAATGACCGTATCCGTGGACGTCTTGAGCACAGGATTGATTTCAAACATGGTGGCATCACAACCGACATAGGCGCGATACAAGGCCGCCACAAACTTGGTCATTTCCTTGAAGGCCTTTCCGCTCAGACCTAAATTGAATGCGATTCGACGCGCTTGAAACCCTTGTAAACCGACGGCGGGATCAATCGACTCCTTAAAAATCAATTCGGGTGTTTCTTCCGCTACCGCTTCGATGTCCATACCGCCCTGAGGGCTGTACATGATGATGTTGCATGCGTTGGCACGATCCAACAATACACTCATATAAATTTCGCTCGGATCGCTGTCGCCTGGCCCATAGACATCTTCTGCAATCAACACTTTATTCACTTGTTTTCCCGTGGCATCCGTCTGGGCCGTCACCAAATAACCTCCGAGGATCCCCTTGGCTTTGTCTTTGACTTGATCCAAACCCTTGGCTAGTACTACGCCATGAGAACCGGTTTCAGTCACCGTTCCTTTTCCTCTGCCTCCCGCATGGATTTGCGCCTTGACGACGAACCAGCTCGTGCCCGTTTCTTCCGCCAATTTCAAAGCCACCTCATGTGCTTTTTCCGGATTGTCCGCGACGTAACCGTTTTGAATGGCCACGCCAAAACTCTTCAAAATGGACTTGCCTTGGTACTCGTGAATGTTCATACTGCTTTCTTTTTAATCCGATTTGCCGCGCAAAGTTAAGGAACGTACCCCGGGATTGTGCGTAGTTTGCAACCATGAATCAGTTGATGATCGAAGCCAAGGGAATTCGCAAACAATTTGGAGACCTGCATGTGCTCAAAAATATTGATTTGAATATTCGAGCCCAAGAAATCACATCCATCGTCGGCGCTTCTGGTGCCGGTAAAACAACGCTCTTGCAAATTTTAGGGACGCTTGACAAACCGGATGCTGGCGAACTGATCATTGGAGGAAAAAACATCGGCGGATTGAAAGGCCGAAATCTATCCAACTTTCGGAACTCGAACATTGGGTTCATCTTTCAATTTCACCGGTTGTTGCCTGAATTCTCAGCGGTGGAAAATGTATTGATGCCAGCATGGGTTGCTGGAAAAGATGACCAAATCACCAAAGATCGTGCGGCGGGCTTGTTGCGGGATTTAGGATTGGGAGACCGACTCTCTCATCGGCCCGCACAACTCAGTGGCGGCGAACAGCAGCGGGTCGCTGCAGCTCGTTCGCTCATGAACAGTCCTGCCGTCGTTCTCGCAGACGAGCCCACGGGAAACTTGGATTCTGGCAATGCCGACTCCCTGTTCGATTTGTTCTTAGAATTGCGAGACCGCGAAGGCCAAACATTTGTCGTCGTAACCCACAATGAATCATTGGCAGCACGGGGTGACCGCACGGTGATCATGACCGATGGCGTGATCAGTCCTTGAGAATGGGAACACGCAAGAAAATACTATGCGTGCATAAAATAAACCCGCCTATTCCTATGCATGCATAGTATGTTTTCATATCTTAGGCAGGTGAAACCTCAAGACACCCTGGACTTTCATTTGCGGTGGGCCTGGACCAAGTTGTCTAGGCTTTACAATGCAGAAGCGGAACGAAGAGGCATTCCCTTTTCCTACGTCTTCATTTTATTGCATACCGAACGCCAGGGCACTCCATCTACCAAGCTTGGGCCCAAAATGGGCATGGAATCAACCAGCCTATCTCGAACACTCAAAGGAATGGAGTCCATGGGATGGATCGAGCGCAGGAAAGACTCCAATGATCAAAGGTGCATGCGGGTTTTCTTGACTTCCAGTGGCGTTTCTGCTCGACGTCAGGCTAGAGATTTGGTCGTAACGGTCAATGATCGACTTCGTGAATTGATGGGGACCGAAGCAGTGGACCGCCTCTTGATTGAAATGAAACGACTGAATGAAATTTTGGACGAACCCGGGGCTCTCATGTCAAGCCTGGATTCTAGTTCATCATCCTCTACACCAACTTACGAATGACACAACCTTCCATTCCTTTTCATCGCATTCAACGCGTAGCAGTGTTAGGCTCGGGCGTTATGGGATCGCGCATTGCCTGCCACCTCGCGCAAACTGGCTCGAGCGTATTGCTCATGGACCTCCCGTCTGACAGTGGCCCGCGAGATGCCATTGCAGCAGGACATTTAAAGGCCGCTCTAAAGTCAAAGCCCTCGCCTCTTTATAGCAAGCGATTTGCAGACCGCATTGAAACCGGTAATTTCGATGATGATTTGCCGCGTATCGCTGAGTGCGATTGGATCATTGAGGTGATTGTCGAGCGATTGGACATCAAGCAACAGTTGTTTGAGCGGGTTGAGAAATTCCGCAAACCAGGTTCTCTGGTGACATCCAACACCTCTGGCATTCCCATTGCCCAATTGAGCGAAGGACGGTCCGAAGATTTTCAAAAGCACTTCTGCGGGACGCACTTTTTCAATCCTCCGCGGTATTTGCCGTTACTCGAAATTATTCCTGGGCCCCTCACGGATCCGGAGGTCTTGTCCTTCTTTACGGGCTATGGTGAGCGCATTTTGGGGAAACAGGTTGTTCTCTGCAAGGACACACCGGCATTCATCGCCAACCGTGTCGGGGTATTTGCTATTCAAGCCTTATTCCATGCTGTTGAAGAAATGGGTCTGAGTGTTGAAGCTGTCGACAAATTGACGGGACCCGCAATGGGCCGACCTAAAAGCGCCACGTTCCGCACCTGTGATGTGGTGGGGCTCGACACCTTGATTCATGTTGCCAACGGCGTTGCCAGCAATTGCCCAGATGATGAGCGCAAAAATGTATTTGCCATTCCATCCTATGTGCAACACTTGGTGGACACTGGAGCGCTGGGAGCGAAGTCAGGAGCTGGCTTTTACAAGAAAACCGTCGGTACCGATGGGAAAAAGGAAATCCTGGTTTTGGATTTAAAAACCTTGGAGTATCGCTCTCAAATAAAACCCCAATACGCCACGCTCGAAGCGGCCAAGAAAGTTGACGCGTTGCCCGAGCGCACGAAGTTGCTCTTTGAAGGCACGGACGTAGCCGGAGAGTTTTACCGACGGATTTTTTCTGATGTCTTTGCATATGTGTCCAATCGGGTGCCGGAAATTTCCAACGACCCCTATCGAATCGACGATGCGCTACGCGCAGGTTTCGGTTGGGAGCTCGGAGCTTTTGAAAGCTGGGACGCCATTGGAGTTGAAAACGGCTTGCAATGCATCCGCGATCGTGGATTGGATGTTGCGCCGTGGATTCAGGAAATGCTCGATGCCGGACACACCACGTTCTACCGCAACCGCGATGGAATCCGGGAGTGTTGGAATCCCGCAACGAAAGCCTACGAACCATTGGAAGGACAAGAAGGGCGCATTGCCTTGGCTTGGCTTCCTGAGTCCTCTACCGTTTGGTCCAATAGCGGCACGACGATTCAAGACCTAGGAGACGGAATCCTCAATGTGGCCTTCCATACCAAGATGAATGCCATCGGTTCTGAAATCATTGAGGGCATTAACAAAGCCATCGATCTCGCCGAGTCGGATTCAAAATGGCGCGGCGTGGTGATTTCCAATGATGGGGCTCAATTTTCGGCTGGAGCCAATGTGGGCATGATCTTCATGCTTGCTGTGGAACAAGAATGGGACGACTTGAATCACGCGGTTCAAGTATTTCAAAATACGGCCATGCGCCTACGATATAGTGGAATCCCAGTCATCACAGCACCGCACCAATTGGCTTTAGGCGGCGGATGCGAATTGTGCATGCACTCCGACAAAGTGGTGGCGCACGCTGAGACCTATATGGGACTCGTCGAGTTTGGTGTTGGCCTCATCCCGGGGGGAGGAGGAACCAAAGAGTTTGTGTTGCGACTGCACGATGAAATGCACGAAGGGGACATGCGGATCAACCGATTGCGCGATCGTTTCCTCACCATTGGTCAAGCCAAAGTTTCGACCTCTGCATACGAAGCCTTCGAACACGGTTATCTGCGCGAAGGAATCGATGAAGTCGTCGTCAATCGCCGAGATCAATTGGCTCGAGCAAAACGGGCAGCGCTGGAATTGGCCGATGCCGGCTATACGCAACCCATCGAACGCAAGGACATTGTCGTATCCGGACAAGAAGGTCTGGGCATCGTTTATGTCGGAGCACACAGCATGATGAGTGGAAACTACATGTCCGAACACGATCAAGTCATCAGTGAAAAACTGGGCTACGTACTGTGCGGCGGTGATCTCAGTGAACGACAAGCCGTTTCCGAGCGCTATCTCTTGGACCTGGAACGCAAAGCATTTGTTGAACTCTGCATGCAGCGCAAATCATTGGAGCGCATGCAAAGCCTGATTCAAAAAGGCAAAATCCTCAGAAACTAAACCATGGACGCATACATCATAGGCGGTTACCGCTCAGCAGTAGGACGCTCAGGTCGGGGAGCATTTCGATTTGTTCGACCCGACGACATCGGCGAGCAAGTCGTACGGAAGTTGTTGTCTGACTTTCCTCAATTGGACAAGGAACGCATCGACGACGTCATCGTCGGCAATGCCACACCCGAGGCTGAGCAAGGCCTCAACATCGGACGCATGATTTCATTGATGGGACTGGACACTGCCAAGGTGCCCGGCATGACCGTCAATCGCTATTGCGCTTCTGGATTGGAAACCATCGCCATCGCCTCGGCAAAAATTCAGGCCGGCATGGCCGATTGCATCCTTGCCGGAGGGATCGAAACCATGTCGCCCATTCCCTTTGGAGGGTGGCGCATTGTTCCCAATGCCCGCGTGGCCAAGAAGAATCCCGATTGGTATTGGGGCATGGGACTGACAGCTGAAGCCGTCGCCAAGGAGTACGGGATTTCTCGTGAAGAGCAAGATGCCTTTGCATTGGAAAGTCATTTGAGAGCCGCCGCCGCAATCGATGGGGGAAAATTCGCCCCCGGCATTGCTCCCATTTCTGTCAACGAAGTCTACCTCGACGAAAGCGAACGGCGGCAAGAAAGAAATTACATCGTCGATACCGACGAAGGTGTTCGACGCGACTCCTCTGCTGAAGGCCTCGCTCGCTTGCGGCCCGTATTTGCACAAGGAGGCTCGGTGACCGCAGGAAACAGTTCACAGACTTCTGACGGAGCTGCTTTTGTTCTCGTCGTGAGTGAGCGCATGCTCAAAGAACTCAATGTTGAGCCGATCGCCCGTTTGGCAAGCTATCACGTCAGCGGTTTGGAACCGCGTATCATGGGCGTTGGTCCGATTCACGCCATTCCAGAAGCTTTAAAAAAGGCGGGACTATCCAAGAATGACCTGGGTGCCATCGAGTTGAACGAGGCGTTTGGATCTCAATCGGTCGCGGTATTGCGCACCTTGGATTTGGATCCAACCAAAGTCAATCCCAATGGAGGAGCCATCGCACTGGGACATCCGCTAGGATGCACTGGAGCCAAGTTGAGCGTTCAGCTCTTCAATGAATTGCGGCATCGCGATGAAAAATACGGCATGGTCACCATGTGCGTTGGAACAGGACAAGGAGCAGCCGGTGTATTTGAACTTTTGAATTAAAGGATCATGTCTGAGAAAAATCAAGCCATACGAGGAGGCGAATTCCTCATCCGAGAAACCCTCGCTGCTGACATCTTCATTCCAGAAGAGTGGACCGAAGAGCAGCTCATGATGAAGCAGATGACACTCGACTTTGTCGAGCAACGCATCATTCCCAATCTCGAGCGCATCGAAGTGCAAGAGGAAGGCCTGGTTCCTTCCCTGATGGAAGAAGCGGGAGCCTTGGGCCTCATTGGCAGTTCTGTACCTGAAGAGTATGGAGGGCTTGGGCTTGACTTCAAAACCACCATGCTCATTACCGAAGCCATCGGTGGAGCACACTCCTTTAGCGTTAGCTTCAGTGCACACACGGGCATTGGCACCTTACCCATCTTGTATTATGGCAACGAAGCGCAAAAGCAAAAGTGGATCCCAGGGTTGGCCTCCGGTCAATTGAAAGGCTGCTATTGCCTCACCGAGCCCAGCGCAGGGTCAGATGCCAACAGCGGAAAGACCAAGGCCAAACTCAGCGAGGACGGCAAGCACTATATCATCAACGGACAGAAGATGTGGATCACCAATGGGGGATTCGCGGATGTCATGATTGTATTCGCCAAAATCGATGACGACGAAAACCTCACGGCCTTCATCATAGACGGACATGCCGAAGGGATTTCGAAAAATCCCGAGGAAAAGAAGATGGGAATTAAGGGGTCTTCTACCCGCCAAATCTTTTTCAATGACGTCCATGTACCGGTCGAGAACCTGCTCTACAAACGCGAAAAGGGATTCAAGATTGCAGTCAACATCCTCAACATCGGACGAATCAAATTGGGCGGCGCCGTTTTGGGCGCTTCGAAAGATGCTCTCTCGCATACCATCCAGTATGCCAACGAACGCGAGCAATTTGGCCGACCCATCTCGAAGTATGGCGCCATCCGATACAAATTGGCAGAGGCCGCGATCCGCATTTATTCAGGCGAATCCGCCAACTACCGAGCGACACAGAACATTGATGATGCCATTGCAGCGTTGAAGGCTGGAGGCATGGAGCATGGAGAGGCCACGCTGAAGGGCATTGCCGATTTCGCTCCTGAATGCGCCATGATCAAGGTACTCGCTTCTGAAGTATTGGACTACGCGGTGGACGAAGCCGTGCAGGTGTTTGGCGGCATGGGGTACAGCGCTGAAACACGGGCTGAATTGGCCTATCGCGACGCGCGGATCAACCGGATTTTCGAAGGAACCAACGAGATCAACCGGATGTTGACCGTGGACATGCTGTTAAAGAAAGCCATGAAAGGCGATCTCGACCTTACGACTCCAGCGATGGCGATCGTTAGTGAACTCACCGGCATCCCAGAAATGACAACGCCTCCTTCCGATGTTTTTGAGGCGCACCTCGGTTATGTCCGAAACTTGAAGAAGGCCATCCTGATGGTCGCTGGTGCTGCAGCACAAAAACTGATGCTGACTTTGGCCAAAGAGCAAGAGATTCTCATGAACATCGCGGACATGACCATCTGGGCTTATACCGTTGAATCAACGGTCTTGAGGGTTCAAAAGCTGTCCCATATGCGCGGTGGAGAAGACGCCGTTGCCATTCAAAAGGCCATCATGCGTGTTTACACCTATGAGGCGAGTGAATGGATCCACAGCGCTGGGAAAGAAGCCTTGCTCGGGTTTGCTGAAGGCGATGAATTGAAGATGATGCTCATGGGAATGAAGCGTTTTTGTAAGACAGAAGACTTCAATACGAAAGAAGCCCGTCAAACCATTGCGCAACATCTAATTGCCAAGGGGCAATACGATCTCTGATTGTTGAATCATCGAATTTGTTGGACTGCATTTTGTTGAAATCATTGTAGCCTATTCTCCGCTGTCGTTGACTGAAGACAGTAGCTTTGCGGCATGGCTACTAAAAAAATCATCACCAAGAATTCAGAAAAATTCTTGGAAGCGTACTTGAACAACGCAAGTCCTACCGGCTTCGAAAGCAGCGGGCAGCAAATGTGGCTCGATTACATTCGTCCGTACATCGATGAGCACATCGTAGATACGTATGGAACTGTCGTTGGCGTCATCAATCCAGAGGCTGAATACAAGGTGGTGATTGAAGCGCATGCTGATGAAATCAGCTATTTCGTGCATTACATCACGAATGACGGATACATCTATCTCAAGCGCAATGGCGGCAGTGACCACCAAATTGCACCATCGAAGCGGGTCGACATTCACACGCCTAAAGGCATTGTAAAAGGAGTCTTTGGATGGCCTGCCATACACACACGAAGTGCAGGCAAAGAAGAAGCTCCCAGCATGAAAAACATCTTTTTGGATGTGGGTGCAAAGGATAAGAAGGAAGTGGAGAAGATGGGCATCCATGTCGGATGTGTCGTGACGTACGAAGACACCTTCATGGTCCTCAACAAGGACTGGTATGTCGGGCGAGCTTTGGACAACCGTGCGGGTGGATTTATGATTGCAGAGGTGGCGCGATTGCTTCACGAAGAGGGCACCAAGTTGCCTTTCGGATTGTACATCACCAATTCTGTCCAAGAAGAAATTGGTCTGCGTGGGGCGCAAATGATTGCCGAACGCATCCAACCGGATGTGGCCATCGTAACAGACGTGACGCATTGCACGCACACGCCGATGATGAACAAAATTGAGAATGGCGATGTTGCCGCTGGCAAAGGACCTGGGGTAACCTACGGACCGGCTGTTCAAAACAACCTCTTGCAGCGCATCATCGACACTTCAGAAGCTGAGAAAATTCCATTGCAGCGCATGGCGGCCAGTCGCTTTACAGGCACGGATACCGATGCGTTTGCCTACTCCAATAAAGGAGTCGCCAGCGCGTTGATCAGCTTACCTCTGCGCTACATGCACACGACAGTCGAAATGGTGCACAAAGCCGATGTGGAGCACTGCATTCAGTTGATTCTTGCCACATTGAAGAACATTCAGCCCGGCGAAGACTTCAAGTACATCCAGTAAGTCTCTACTCAGGATTGAAGGAGCCGATCAATTTGATTCGCTAAGTTGGCAATCTCAACTTGCTGCTCTGCGGTGGCGATAGAACCTCCTGACATCAGTTGCTGAATGCGTCGGGCCAATACGCGCGCCTCGTCCATCTTCGTAATTAGCTGCTGGCCTTCGCTTGCCATCAACTTACGTTGATGGTACAACCCCGCAGCTTCTTCAACGAGCGACTTCAGCTCCGCCTCATTCCACGGTTTGGAAATGTACTTGTAAATCTGCCCCTTGTTGATGGCGTCAATGACTGCATCGATGTCAGCATGCCCAGTAAGCAGCATTCGAATCGGGTCTGGGTTGTCCGGCATAATCAACTCAAAAAACTCCACTCCGCTGAGCGAAGGCATTTTTTGATCCGAGATGATGACCTCAATGGGCTGCTCCCGCAAGATTCGGACAGCCTCAGTAGGCTCTGTTGTGACGTGCACCTGAAAGTCTCGACGGAACGCCGCGCGGAATGCCGTTAAGTTGTGCGACTCATCGTCGAGATAAAGTACATTGATCATATCGGAAATCGAATAATAAATTCAGTGCCCAAGCCCACCTTGGACTGCACATCCACTTCAGCATTGTGATCCCGAAGGATGCCCATGACAATGCTCAAGCCCAAACCTGTTCCTTCACCCACTGGTTTTGTTGTGAAAAACGGATCAAATATTTGCGCCTTCACAGCATCCTCCATGCCCGCACCATTGTCCTTGATCCGCACTTCAATCCAGGATTGGCCAATGCTCTCCACGCGCAGCGTAGACACCACGACTTCACGCTCTTCGAGCGTCAAGTTTGTGGCCTCGGTCGCTTGTGCTGCATTGGTAATGATGTTCATGAACACCTGATTGAGACGGCCCGGCTGGCACGAAAACTGAGGCAGGTCGCTCGCTAACTCAGACCGCACCTGCGACTGACTGCGCAGATTGCTACGCAGTACTACGAGTGTGGAGTTCATCAACTCGTTGATGTCCGCCTGGATAAAATTATCCCCGTCCATCCGACTGAAAATTCTCAAACCACGAACAATTTCAGAGGTTCGATTCGCACCATCTTCAATACCATTCAACAACTCCTCGATTTCTTGCTGAGTGAAGTCAATGTCGAGTTGGCCCAGCAGCGCGTGAATATCTTGAATGCGTGCGGCGATATTCGGATCGTCCACAGGCAAAGACTTCACAGCCTCAACGATGGCATTCAAATCTTCGAAATCGCGACGCAACGATTGAGCACTCGAACTGACAAAATTGATGGGATTGTTCAATTCATGCGCTATGCCCGCCGTCAACTGTCCTATTGAAGCGAGCTTTTCACTCTGAATCAACTGTTGCTGAGCCGACTGCAGCTCATTCAACGTCCCTTGCATCGTCGCATTGATCTCTTCCAATTCCGACGTTCGCTTCGTTACGCGTTCTTCCAAAACGACATTTTGATCGCGAACAATTTTCTCATTCACTTGTGCCAATTCAAGCTGCTCCTCTCGCGCTTTAGCACCATCCTTCTTCAGTTGATTGATCCGGCTCGCCAGAGCCAATGACAAAAGGATGACCTCAAAAGCACTGCCGAGAGGCAAGGCAAAAAAGGTCCACTGATTGTAAGGAATTAAGCCCGTGTCTTTCAGAACAAAAACGATCACAGCAGCGATGAATACAGAAAATGCAATGAGGAAATACCGCGCAGGCGCATATCCCTTTCGCATGGTGACAATCGCTCCTGGAATGAGAAAGAATATCGCTCCTGCGCAAAAATCGATGACGCGATAACTCCAGACTAACAAACCGAAAAGAGCCAAGACAAAGGCGACCAAGTATAACACGAAATAAACATTCAACAACTTGTTCAGCCAAGGCACATAATGGCTCAAACGTAAAAAATTCTGAGCAAAAACGATGGTCGTCAATCCACTGAAAACTCCAAAAAAATGGGTGAGTCGCAAATTGAGCCAAGGCCAATTTTCAGCACCAAATACAGGAGCGTATCCATTCAGCACCAACTGTGTGCCACCGATCATCAGAATGTAGATGCTGTATTCCAGATAGCTGCGATCACCAACACTCAGGAAGAGGAATAGATTGTAAAGGAGCATCACCAAGATCACTCCGAAGTAAGCGGCAAACAGGACGTCCCGCTCATGCGCCCCACGCAGCACCTCCCGCGGCCCTGTGATGCGCATGGGTATCAGTAAAGGCTTTGAAGACTGCAATCGAAACAGGGCTTGCATTTCACCACATTCTACAAGCGGAATGGGAAAAGAAGGATAGGTTCCAATCCGCGAATCAATGGGCGTTTCATGAAAGACTCCGCGTTCGTAGGTCGCAATCATTTCACCGTCGCATATCATGTAACAGATCAACTCATCAATGCCGGCGTTTTGGATTTCAATGAGTTGCCCATTTTCGGTTCGCGGGTCCACTTTGAGACGCAGCCATTGCGTGTTATTGGACAATCCCAAATTGGGCACCACTTCCAAGCGAGGTTCCCATTGATCCGAATTCACCAAATCAGTAACTTGAATCAAGGCTGGAGCTCCTTCTTGAGTCAGAGACTCTAAACGCTTTCCAATGTAGCCCTGGCCCGTTAACGAAGTGGACCAAACAAAGAGGCCGAGGAGCACAAGAAGACCACGGCTATTCCGCCCAGTGACCCACCCTAAATCCCTCAGTTCGCGCATCAAACTTCAATTTTGAATCGCAATTTCAATTCGCCCTTAGGACCTTGAACTCGATAGACCATGCCCTCTGGATCCTGCCAGATGCCTTCCAACATTTGACGAACCTCAGGCTGAGCAATCTCCAATTGTTCCGGAAAGGTATACCGCGCAATGGTCGCTCGAAGTTTCGGTGTCGGATACGTGAAATAACCTTCATTGCCAATGCCTTCCTCTGTCAAAAAACCCAATGGAGCTTGCATCCGACGTGTTACGGGAGATGTCAAAGCAAACAAATGGCGACCACTGACCATCGTCAATGTTGCCATGGCCGCTTTGATCAGAAAGGTCGCCTCAACGCCCATTCCTGCCAATTCGATGCTGTTCCACATTCCTCCCAATTCATAAGCTCCCTCCTCAACGAAGGGCGCCATGAAAGCAACCAAATTGGAATCCTGGTCGCCAATGGCCTGCATCAACGGCATGGATTCCACAGACTCCGCCAAGTGCATACGTGCTCCTCCCAGGATTCGTTCTTCCAATCCATCCACTCCGGCACCACTGGCGATGGCCGCCACTACCAGTACATTGGGATTGCCAATCCAATCCCGATTGAAAGTGGCCAGTTTCTGAATTCCATACGCCACCAAAACAGCCTGATGACCATCCACGAGAGCGTGGCATCGTTCAGGATATTCATCTGCACGAAATACGCGCACTTCAGCTTGAGCAATCCGCTCCGCCTGGTGCGCTCGATCAATTGACGGATTCAGTGAGCTGCTCATCCAATGCGAGGTATAATCGGGCATCCGGCATGGATTCACCCAGTAAAATTTTACGAGTTGCTTGCGCAGCAAAAGCTCCGCCTGATGCGACATCAGAATACAATTGAGGCCAGCCTACCAGAGTTTGTCCCACTTCTTGTAAACTGGAAACGCCACGTTCAGAAGCTTGAGCTAAGTCGACGAATAAATCCAAATGAGCCGGCTCCCACCCTGGAGCGTTCAACAACTGCCCCATGGTTTCTTCATCAATCCGTCCATGCAGGTATCCCGCAGGAATCGATTCGGGCATATCATAGCGTTCAACATCGAGCATGCCGCGATCGGAAGTCTCCATGATGACCGGTAGTCTCCGTTCTTTTGCTTCCTTTCGAATGCGCGCCTTTGCTGACACCTCGTCACAGGCGTCACAAACGATATCCAAACCGTCCAAAAATTCAGACGACTCTTCCTCTATGAAGCCATTCAAGTGCAATTCCACTGGGAAAAACGGATCAATTTCAGCGATTTCCCTCGCTGTGACGACGCCTTTCGGCATGCCCAACGAAAAAATACCCGTCCGAATCCGATTCATGTTGGAAAGCTGCAACGTATCGAAATCTGCCAAGCGGAGTTTACCGCAAGACCGTTCCATTGCCAAGGCCAAGGCGTAAGAGCTCCCTACGGACAGGCCTACGATGCCCACCGTTTTTTGATTCAGCACCGCCTGCTCTTCGCGGGTGATCCGATTCCGGTTGCGATTGGTTCGCAACTCGATAAAAGCCTCCCGATCAAGCACATGCACCATTGTTTGGCGCCAAGGATACCAAACCCAAATTCCACATTGCTCCCAATCTCGGCCGTGAATGTATGCTTCAACTTCACCGGCCAGTGCCGCTGGGTTCTGCTTCAAACTGGGCTTCCGTGTGACGAGCAGTTCCATCAACTGATCTTCCAGCGTATCGCATACTTCGCGAACTTCCCCTGAAGCCCTCAATTCATCCCATCGCAATCGATCTGGGGACTGAGACAACTCCAACAATTCAGGAGTCCACGATGAAAGGGGATATGTTGCGTGCAAGGGCGAGGCGTTGAACGTTCAAGGTCTTAGGAATAATGGCTGCTCACACAGGGAATAGAGGATGTTTTAAACAAACCATTTTTGGGAAACCTGCAACTTTTTGATCAAGTCATCGTAAGGAAGAGCCTGATATAATTTAAGAATGACACCCTTCCAATCCACTCCATCGATTTGGATCGCTTACCGGAGCCTAGATGAAACCAACTCCCTCATAGAACGAATGGAGTCGTTTGCTCAAGGTCGGAAGTTGCAAAATATCTCTGAAGACATTCTGAAATTTGCCGAGGAGGTTCATCGCATTCCCATGATTTGGTTGCTGGTCGATCAAACCTTGAGTTCGGATGAGGCCTTGATTTCTGCAGCCGTGGAGGCTCAAAAGTGCAACGAATTCTTTCGCTGTGCTGTGACTGGAGCTCAATCACCTGATTCTTGGCCAAGTTGCACCATCCACTTGAACGCCAATTCACTTTCTACCGAAGTCTTGGACCGGTTGCGAAACGAATCCCACGCTTTGCGCATCGTCAACAGTCGCTTGCGCCACATGCGACGTCTGCAAAATCGTTGATTACCTGCCTTCGTAGACACGAATGTGACCCCGCGCTAGAGCATTGGCCATTTGACGAATTGCCACCATCGCAGCCTCTGTTTCAACAGACACTGTTTCCTTTTTCATTCTCAGCACCAACCACCCGTACAAAGCAGTCAGCATTTGTTCCGTCGGGTGCATCATACTGTCAGCTCCATTGTTCTTTTCCTGCAATTCAGTTAGAAACGGTCGTGCATTCTCAAAGGCTTTGACATAATTCTGATCCTCCATCGGACCGGTGATCAAGTCGTGCAAGAGCGCCAATTCCGTTAAGGTTTCCATGGCATGTCCTACATGCCCTGCTTTCTGAAGATTCTCACGACTCATATCTTGAGCAAGCTGCAAGAGCCACTCTAAATCCGGCCCGTCATGGCCATCAAAGAGTGACCGAATGACGCCCGCATCGAAACCTGCTGCACGAGCCAAATCCTCCATTTGCCAGACGAATAGCAGGTACTCGACAATATGTGACTCGCGCTTTTCTAATGCTGTATTCATGGTGTTTCCAAAGCTTTGGAGTCATTCGTTTCCAACCGGCTGTTGATGAAATTCAACAAAGGTTGCGTAACATCCCATCCGCCTGATCCATACAACACTCCCTCACCTGATTGCCCCCAATTCAGCACCATATCAATGTTGCTTTCAATGGCAAAGGCCCTCACCTCATCCGTCAATCTTCTGGTCACCTCTGCTTGCAAGTCCACCTCCATAGCCGCCAAAGCATTCGTTCCCGCTTGTTGCATTCCCACCAATTGAGACTCAATTTCTCCCAACCGCTGTTGGACCATCTGGATTTCCTCGGCTGTGGCTGCACCCGAATTCGCAAAAGCAATCAGCTCTTGCACCTCAGCTTGCAAGGAACTGCTGTCCAATTCAATCGCAGATTGGGCATCTTGAACCGCCTTGAACAATTTCTGCTCTTGCGAAGCGATGAATGCATAACCCGTCTGAATGGAATCACCGTGCACAAAAGCAATGACGGGCGTTTTACCTGACTGAAGTTCTGGAGAAAGAGCCTCCGTCGGATTTCTCACAACAATGTAGGTGAGACCAATGCACCAGAGGGCTAAAGCCACCAACAACGCTCCTACCAAACGATTCATTTGCTTGACCTATTTAGATTTTGATGCGCATCCCGCATATTCACGAAACGCAGCAGCGCCGATTCGGCAAGTGCCGCTCCCATGGCCTGAATCTCTTCTAAGCCACTCACTTCCTCATGACCAATCTTGAATACTTGTTCAAATCGATCCAGTTCAAAACGCAATTGGTATTTATCATTCCAACTCGATACGGTGATGCGCATCAGTGGATGAGGGATTTGAGCTAGTGTTCGCATGGTTGGGAAATGCGCTGCGAAGATAGAACTTAGGGGGCATGTCGAAACCGAGTGATCCCCGTGTTAATTTTTCTCGTTTTATGGTGCAATGCAACCATGCCGCTGTCAGAGAATTGGCGTGGGTAATCGGCAGCGAACCCCTGCTCTTCGCCACCTCAGAAGCTCAGCTTCTGTCACCTGATTTTTTTCAAAACGCATGGCAAGAACGGCTGGATTGGCTTCGCGAACTCGACCGTTCCCCCATGCAGTTAGCAGGCCTCCATGCTCACCTCGAATCGGGTTCCAATCGACTGGGAAAACGCTTTGAACGGTTGATTGGATTCTGGTTCGAACACCATCCGAACTGGACCATCCAACAATCGAATTGGGTCATTTCTGATACGGAGAGGACCCTGGGAGAGTTTGATTTGATTGCGAAGAATCACCAAACCGAAGAGCAATGGCACTTTGAATTGGCGTGTAAGTTTTATTTAAGCACACGACATTCCAACAAATGGTGCGATTGGAAAGGCACCAATGTGCAGGACGATTTAGAGAAAAAAATGAAGAAATTGGGACAGCAGCTCCAGTTGAGTGATCACCCCGCCGCTCAGGGATTGTTGTTGTCTCATGACATTCAAATTCATCGCCGGGCAACGTGGTTGAAGGGTTGGTTTTTTCATCACTTCCGTGACTTAAACCGTCCCATTCACCCCCTATTGGCGCACCGGCATTGCAACGTTGGCTGGTGGTGCACACAAAGTGAATGGAAACAGTGGATGAGCCCATCTTCCGGCGATTGGCTGGAATTATCCTCTTTAGAATGGCTGCAACCCGTCCATACCATCCAACATGCACCGGTCAAGTCAACCGAACTCATCGAACGATGGAACAACCGCGCTTTTGAACGCCATCAGATGCTCGCTCAAGTCATCCCAATGGACGGAAAGTTCAAAGAGGTTAGCCGAGGATTTGTCGTTCACGACGAATGGCCTGCCCTTTCCTGAAGCGATGAACTAATTTCACGGCGAATCGAACATGCCTACTCGGTTCAAGTTAAACTTCTTCAGACTCTTTACGTCTCCATCCTATGCAACTTGCTGCCACATGAAATTCCGGCTACCATTTCGCTTCTTTGCCACAATCGGGACGCTGCTCCTTGGGCAAATGGTCCTTTTTGCTCAACGGCCAGACGGTACTTCCGCTCCTTCGATTGGCGAAGTGCGAGGCCAAGTGACCGACGATTTGACCGATCAACGCATTCCGTATGCAGCCATATCGCTGCTGAGTCTGCGCGACAGCTCAATCGTCTCAGGTCAACTTGCTGATGAGTCCGGAAATTTTGATTTGCGCGCGATTCCGATCGGCCGGTACCAATTGCAAGTCAACTTCATGGGATTTGACACCTGGAGGTCTGATCCTTTTGCGCTCTCTCCCCGCTCTTCGACCCAAAAGAACATGGGCACCATCCGCTTGCAATCCAGGATCAACAACCTCGAGGCAGCAGTGGTCATGGAAGAGGCCAGCACGTTGGAGATGCTGATTGACCGTCGAGTTTTCAATGTTGGGAACGATCTATCTGCTGCCGGCGGAACAGCCAGTGAACTTCTGGTCAATGTGCCATCCGTAGCCGTTGACATCGACGGCAACATTTCATTGCGGGGATCTTCGAATGTTCAAATCCTCATTGATGGCCGGCCCTCCGGATTGACGGGTGCCTCTGAAAATGCCTTCTTAGAGCAAATTCCGGCCAGTGCCATCGATCGGGTAGAAGTGATTACCAATCCTTCCGCGAAATATGATCCAGATGGCATGGCAGGCATTCTGAACATCATACTGAAAAAGAACAAACTCAAAGGTTTCCATGGACAAGTGCAGGCAACTCCGGGAACCGGCGACAATTACAACGGTAGCATCTCCTTGAACTTCAAGAACGACCGCTACAGTTTATTTAGCAGCGCAAGTTGGAACCAGCGGGATCAGTTTAAGAGGGCTGAAACTTATCGGCGATTCCTTTCAGGCGATAGTACATCCGAATTGAATCAGATCACCGATGGCAATCGCTTGCGGCAAAGTCTTAGTGGGGAAATTGGAGGGGAGTGGAGTCCGTCTTCTTCAGAAGTCATCGCGCTGAGCATCAATTTCAGTGGAAATGACTCGGAAGAATTCGAGACCATCGACAACCGCGAAGAATGGGATACGAGCGAGCCGCTGTCTACACGACGAACGAATTCAGGCACTACATTCGGGAACGGTCAAGACGTTGATGCCAGCTACAGAAAGGAGTTGAACAACAACCCATCCCATTTCTTTCGCGCCTTGGTCCGACGATCACGCTCCACTTCGGATGATGAGAATTACATCGTCGAGTCCATTCTCGCTATGGACGGTTTGTCCATCTTGGACACCAATATCCAGCACACCTCGCGCGTGCGAACAGTGGCGCAAGTGGACTACGAGCAACCGCTGGCCCGTGAGGGGAAATGGGAATGGGGATTGAAATCGAATGTGAGCACCACGACGGATGACTATGTCTACCTGTCTCCTGACAGCTCAGTCTGGGAAAACGGCCTGTACGTCCCTATCAACCCTGTCAGAACCGGATACGCGTTTGAATACCGCGAAGAAGTGCATGCTGTGTATTCCACATACGGCCTGAAATTGGGGGTGTGGGGATTCCAAAGTGGAGTGCGCCTAGAACAGGTCTTTACCTCGGCGACAGTAACAGGCGCCTCTCCCTTTCAAAACAATTACTTCTCCATCTACCCTTCTTTGAATTTATCGAGGCAGAGAAGCGACGAAGTCAGCTGGATCGCGAGCTACAGTAGGCGAGTCAACCGACCACGAGGACGTCAAGTCTCCCCTTTTATCGATGATAGCAACAACCGAAACATTCGAACGGGGAATCCAGAACTCCGACCCGAATACACGCACTCAATGGAGTTTGGGCACCAATGGTCGAAAGGCCGACAATCCATCACCACATCCCTTTTTGTCAAGTACACCGAGGATGTCATTCGTCGTTTCTCCACCGTCGACGCAGAGGGAATTGCGACCTCGTCTTACTTAAATTTAGACTCAAGAAGAGATGAAGGTCTTGAAGTGATCGCGATGAAGCCACTCGGGCGGGGCGGCTCTGTTCGATTGACCGGCAGCGTTTATCACCTTGCCAACAATGTAGGGGAAGTAGAAAACGCCTCAGACAATGAAGGGTGGTCCTATTCTGCCAATCTTTTTGCCAACAAATCATTCGGTTCCGATGGCAAGTGGAAATGGCAAGTAAACGGAATGCATCGCGGACCTTCGGTTACGGCGCAAGGACAGTTCAATGGTTTCTCTTTTATGGATGCCTCGGTACAGCGAAAACTACTGGATGGCGACTTAACATTTACCTTGAAGGTGAGCGACGTCTTCAACACGCGGCAGTGGTCCTACAGTTCAGAGCTCCCCACGCTTTATCGCGAGAGCACGCACAAACGAGAATCACAAAATCTATTTTTCACAGCTTCTTGGAACTTGGGGAAACTCGATACCAGCAAGGGGCGCCCAGGCCGAGACTCAAACCGTGGCCAACCCTCAGGAGGGATGGATGAAGGTGATTTCTAAGTGCCGATTGAGTGGGTATGTCTTCTCTTTCCAGGGCCGCTTGAGCTCACGATGAACGGGCTTGTACCCCGTTGTAAAGGCATGAACGATGGCATGTGCTAGAGGGTTCCTGAATTTCACATCACATTGCAACCGTCTGGGCAAAGCTCCAATAGAGGATTTGACATCCAATGCGGTACGCCCCATGCGCACCTCTTTAGAACCTGCGGCGATCCCCAATTCTACGAATTCAAGCAACATGCGCTGGTAAATGGCATGTGACTTCGTTAACTCTGGCTTGAAACCAACAAAGAAAGCCTCTGTGGCTTCTGGGGTGGTGTAGGCACATTGAAAACCAACCTGCTCTCCACCCAAAGAGTACACTGTGACAACGAAGGCTTCTCCCCAGATTTTTTTTGAGGCCACCAACTCATCCAAATGCAGCGATCCCAATCGAAAACCTGAACGTTCAAAAACCAAACGATAGAGCTCGATCAATGATGAGCCATCCGCTTCAAGTTGTTCCAAGGACCAGCGTTTTAACTGGAAATCTTGGGACAATGTTTGGATGTGTTTGAATTTGGTGCGTGATTTTTTCACAAGCGAAGGCAGGCAATCTTCGAGACACCCCCATTGAGGATCAAGATGCACCACCATTTCCGGATCGAACTCCATGGGAGTCCAGCCCCTAAACAGTGGCGATTTTGAACTTTCCGCTGCGATGACCTGATCCTTGACCATGACAACACGTGGAATCGCATTCCCCCAATTGCTCGGCGAACAAAACATGGTCTTCTCTAGACATAACTTCTGCTGCTTCTTGCTAACGCCCAATGCAAAACGAAAAGCATGATCACCGCTTCCCAGGGTTGTACCAATGACTCTCACAGAAAATTGCCAGCGACCTGACTTCCCATGAAGTAAGCGACTAACCGTGTCGAAAACCCAAGATTTACTCTCGATGTGCCCTGCCAAATTCACGCTCTCTGCTTCGGCATCTTCCACCACGGCCAAACCCTTTAAAACACCTTCTTTGCGCCAAATTAACGCAGCGACATTTCTCGTTTTCACCTTTAACAAGGACCGCATCATGCGAGAATCTAGGAAAATGGACGGACGAGTGGACGCCGCAATCAATTGATCCCACGCATCCCAAGGCACAGCATCCAATGCTAACTCATTCCAATACCAAGAGGCCGTCCATCCGGATCCTACAGCTTGATCGAAAGATGAAATCAATGCGTCATCGTATCCGTTGAAACTTTCCTTCCCCGCCAAAACCCAAACCCTACAAACAAAAGCAAAAGTCCATTCCAGAGCGCACTCCATCCCGCTGTACTCGACTTTTCATAGTACCAACGCACATTGTGAGTACCGGCCGGAACACGCAGGCCACGCAACACATAATTCACGCGAATCGGCTCTGTTAACTCTCCATCGATTTCCGCCTTCCAACCGGCTGGATACCATATTTCTGAAAAGACGACGAGCCCATCACGATCTAAGTTGACCTCGTAATCAAGAAGATCCGGCTCATACGAGCTCAATTCGACCACCCCTCGGGCACCAGACACCAACCCCTCCATCAACGGTTCGAATTCACTATGAATTATGACATCTTTTGGATCTCGCATAGCAGCCACTGCCTCCAATTCTTCATCTGGCGATTTGGCAAACCCCCAATCGTCGGCTACCCAAGCCACTCCATTTGGATCAGGCAAAACCATTGGAGCAGAATTGTCATCGATCAGAATATACTTGGTGTTCAACATCCTGAGCGTCACCAGCTCCCTCAATCCATCCGTGACCTGCCCTCCCTTGTTCAAGACATCAGCAAAACGATACAACTCTTGGGCCAAGACACGTTCATAATAATCCGAATAACGTCTGAGTTTCGCTCCATGATAGCCACCAACACTCTGAAAAAAGTAAGACGTCTTGGCCTCATTGAATGGAGAGCCCCATTGAAGCACCCGGTAATGATCTAAAAACCGCAACGCACCAAATTCCGCAATCACGGATAAGCGTTCTTTATCCATTCGATTCAATCGGACTTCACCCAAACCAGCCTCATAATCCCTCAGCAATTGCTCAGCATCCTCCTTCATTTCAGGATGTCGTGGACGTTCCAGCTCCAATACCGCCATCATCGCCGGTGTTGGCGAAAACGGGAACTTTGCATCCACTTTTTTGACCCAGTTTATGAACTGTCCCCCTTGAGTCTTTGCCTCATTTGAATAACGGCGATCGACCGTCCACTGATCCCCAAAACTCAAAACAGCAAGTGCTACTAAAGCCCATGAAGTTCTCAGCCATCCTTTCAGCCAAGCCGCGACCAACAATCCAGAGACGAACCACAATGCCAATGTTCTCAGAATGTCAGCCCGGAATATCTCAACACGCAAATCAATTGCCTGACTCAATCCCAATTGCTCTACAGCCACATCAGGTCGTATGAACGATTGGAAATCAAAGAATGACTCGGGGAAAGCGAAAAAGCACCCAAACAACCCCATGAGCCCCAAAAAACCACCAGCCCAGCGTCGAATCGATTTGACGCGATCTTCTGCCGATGAATGAACGAGTGCGATCAACTCCTTCAATCCCAATGCCACTCCAATGATAACGGAAACCTGCACCAACACAAGCATCATTTTCGTGTCACGGAATTTGCTGTAGAATGGGACGTACTCGAGAAAGAAGCCCATCAAGGCTGAAGGTGCACGTCTAGATAAAAACACCGCTAAAACAGCAACCAACAGAAGTGGCCATTTCAATCGGTCCCGACCAGCGAACAGGAAAAGCACAAAAAACAAGCAGGCCACAGCGCCGAAATAAAAAGGGGCCGCAGAAAACGCCTGTTCTCCCCAATACAACGGATTGTTTCCTCCTTTAAAGTCAGGGCACATCATGGCCCACCACTCCCCTGACGCCATGCTGTATTCTAACACATAGTCTGTTTCCAACCCTCCTTCTACCACCTCGCTGTCAACCTGCAAAACCTGATCGCCTCGCGTCGTGTATTTCGAATATTCCTTCGTTTCAAGCAAACCATTCGCACTCGGTAAGACCCCCACTATTCCAGCCACCGAAAGCCAGGCGATCGTTTTGAAAATTCGATTCCAATCTCTGGACTCTCGAACCAAACCAACAACCTCTGTCAGGCCCACAGCGACCATCAAAAACAACAAATAGTAAACCATTTGAGGATGTCCTGCTGAAACGACCAACGTTGTGAAAATCGCAGCCAATGCGGCACCTTGCCAAAGGTTCCGACGAAAAGCCCACAGTACACCCGCCATAACACCGGGCAAAAACGCTATGGTGCGCACCTTCGAATTGTGGCCTGCGCCTAAATACATGATGTTGATGGTCGATAAGCCAAAAGCCACCGCGCAAATAAGTGAAACCATTGGGGTCGCCCCCAATGCAATGGCAAGCAGATAGGCCGCAAGCATGGCTATAAAAAGGGACGCACTGGGCGATGCATTAAAGACTCTACCAACCAAAACATTCAATCTTCGCGAAAGGGACAATCTGTCCGGCGCCTTGGAAATCTGATCTGTGGGCATTCCAGCAAACATGGCCCCGGTCCAACCACACCTCTTTTCTGTCAATCCTCTAAAATCATTTATTTCTTTCGACATCCCCTTGTGCTGCTCGATATCCCCTTGCCTCAAATCAAATCCATCAAATGATTTGGCATAAAACCCACTAGCAACAGTTGCCAGAAGCAACAGGGCGCCTAAGTGAGGGCCCATTCTTTTCAGCAACGAACGAAAAAACATCGAATTCATGAACGTAGGGTTGATGTATGGAGCAAATTACAAATCAAACGACGAGGTGTCCTATTCATCATCCTTCAACTCCTCAAAATCCACATAATCTCCAAGTTTTTGATCTTTGGGAGCACGTTGTTTATTTGGGCTCGAAGTTGGAGAACCTTTATTCTCCTTGCCCGTTGAGCGATTTGACCACCTGCGGGCAAACCGGTCCAACCAGCGAAAGACGAACCAAACAAGAAGGATGGTCCCAATTGTACGAATCAATCCTGGAATCATGCTTACTTGCTCAAGTATAGGTTGCGTTCACTGTAGACCTTGCGGAAGAACGGATCTTTCAAGTTCGGAATGAAACGAATCCCCTCACCCGTTGACTTCATTTCTGGGCCCAACTCCTTGTTCACCTCCGGGAACTTCTCATACGAGAACACCGGGATTTTGACCGCGTAACCTTCCAATTTTGGTTGATGCGGCAAGTCCTTCAACTTGGCCGCCTTCAACATCACCTTGGTTGCGTGATTCACATAAGGTTCTCCGTAGGCTTTCGCGATGAATGGAACCGTGCGAGACGCCCTTGGATTCGCCTCAATGATGAACACCTCATCGTCCTTGACCGCGAATTGAATGTTGATCAAACCAACCGTTTCAAGGGCCAAAGCTATCCGCTGGGTATACTCTTCAATCTGCGTAATGATCAAGTCCCCTAAATTGTATGGAGGAAGGACGGCATAGCTATCACCTGAGTGAATTCCGGCCGGCTCAATGTGTTGCATGATACCGACAATGCGGACCTCATCCCCATCGCAGATCGCATCAGCCTCGCACTCAATGGCTCCATCAAGGTAATGATCCAATAGAACTTTGTTGTCCGGCATGTCCCGGAAAATCTCAATCACATGCCGTTCTAACTCCTCTTCATTGATGACAATTTTCATCCGCTGTCCACCTAGGACATAACTCGGACGGACCAAAAGAGGGAACCCAAGCGTCTTGCTCAATTCACTGGCTTGTTCGGTGGTTTCCACCACACCAAACTCAGGATAGGGCACGCCTAGATCGCGAAGCAAAGAGGAGAATGAACCCCGATCCTCCGCTAAATCCAGAGCGCGGTAACTCGTCCCGAGGATTGGAATCCCGAAGCGTTCCAACTTCTCTGCCAATTTCAATGCGGTCTGCCCGCCCAATTGAACAATGACACCTTCCGGCTTCTCATGCAAGATGATGTCGTAGATGTGCTCCCAAAAAACAGGTTCGAAATACAGCTTGTCCGCCGTATCAAAATCCGTTGAAACCGTCTCCGGATTGCAATTGATCATGATGGTTTCGTAACCGCATTCTTTCGCAGCCAACACGCCGTGAACGCAGCAATAATCAAATTCAATCCCCTGCCCAATGCGGTTCGGACCACTTCCTAGCACCACGATTTTCTTTCGGTCGCTGCTAATACTCTCATTCTCGTCTTCAAACGTGGAATAATAGTATGGCGTTTTCGCCGGGAATTCAGCGGCGCAGGTATCCACCAATTTATAGGTACGCTTGATCCCACGCTCCATTCTGAGCTCATGGACCTCTGATTCAAGACAGTCAAACAAATGAGCAATTTGACGATCGGCGTAGCCCTTTTGCTTGGCCTCCCGAAGTAAAACAGTCGGAATCGTCTTCAAATTGAACGCACCCAAAACATCCTCCAAATGCACCAGTTCCTCGATCTGCCGCAAGAACCAAGGGTCAATCCGCGTAATCTCATGGATTTTCCGAATCGAAATCCCCAGTTTCATGGCATCATACAAGTGAAACAAGCGATTCCAGCTAGCATGCTTTAGGCTGCGCAAAATGGCATCCTGATCCCGCAATTCCTTTCCATCACACCCCAATCCATTGCGCCCAATTTCAAGGGACTGCGCCGCTTTCTGCAACGCCTCTTGGAAGGAGCGACCAATGGCCATGACCTCGCCGACCGACTTCATCTGCAGTCCCAGCTCCCTATTGGCCCCCTTGAATTTATCGAAATTCCAGCGCGGGACCTTCACCACGACATAATCGAGCGTTGGCTCGAACATCGCATTGGTCGTTCCCGTAATCGGGTTGGCCAATTCATCCAAGTGGTAACCAATGGCCAATTTCGCTGCAATCTTGGCAATCGGATACCCTGTAGCCTTGGAAGCCAAAGCCGAAGAGCGGCTTACACGCGGATTGATTTCAATGGCGATAATGTCTTCTTTATCATCTGCAGACACGGCAAATTGCACATTGCAACCTCCGGCAAAATCACCGATAGAACGCATCATATGAATCGCCATATCCCGCATCCGCTGGAAGGTCGTATCGCTCAAGGTCATCGCCGGAGCGACGGTAATGCTATCTCCAGTGTGAATTCCCATTGGATCGAAGTTTTCGATCGAACAGATGATGGTCACATTGTCATTGGAATCCCGAAGGAGCTCCAGCTCGTACTCCTTCCACCCCATGACCGCCTTATCGATCATGACCTCATGAATAGGGCTCAAATGCAGGCCTCGTGTCAATGCCGCATCAAACTCATCCGGATTGTAAATGATGCTTGCTCCACTCCCTCCTAGTGTATAGGATGGACGGATGCACAAGGGGAAACCGAATTTCTGCGCAGCTTCTTTGCCTTCCAAAAAACTCTTGGCCGTGGCCTGAGGTGCCATGGGAATGCCCAATTCCTCCATCAGCAATCGGAATCGTTCGCGGTTTTCTGTGATCTCAATCGCGGCAATGTCCACCCCTATCATTTGCACACCATATTCTTCCCACAACCCCATCTCATCGCATTGAATACAAAGATTGAGGGCTGTTTGTCCGCCCATCGTCGGCAACACAGAATCAATCGAGTGCTTCTTTAGAATCTTCTCAATGGAAGCTGGCTCGAGCGGCTCGAGGTAAACGTGATCGGCTACCACTGGATCTGTCATGATCGTCGCTGGATTGGAATTGATCAGAATCACTTCAATCCCTTCGTCGCGAAGTGACCGTGAAGCCTGCGACCCCGCGTAATCAAACTCACACGCTTGTCCTATGACAATCGGTCCACTGCCTATGAGCAGAACCGATTTGATACTTTTGTCTTTGGGCATTTTTTTTTTATCCGACCACCACCTGCTCAAAAAAGCGCAGCAGCAGCCGGGACAAAACGGAAATTCCGTGCGCAAAATTAGGGCGTTAAATCGAACTTCAAAAGGCAGGGAAAGGTCAATTTCAACGAGCTATTCACAATGCGAGTCATTCATTCAAAACAGACGAACTTTCGACCATGGAATTCGCAGCAGGAAATGAGCGTTCTGATCGAAAAACATGGAGCAATCTGGGGTGGACATTGGAATACGCTGTTGACTTGATCACCAATTCAGAAAGCGGTGAATCGCATGGGCTAGTTCCTAACACAATGCGGCCTGTATTCGCGCTGCATGGATTCGCCAGGCCTCTCGAGGATTTTATTCCGGTGACTCAGGTTTGGCCTGAAAACAGCGCCTTCATTTCTGTGCATTTACCACACCATGGGAGAAGCAAACCGGATGGCCCTTCGGTGAATTCAGAAACAGCCATTCAACCGAAAGACTTGCTTCAACTATTGGTTGAAATCGCTAGAAAAGAAGGCTTCAGAACAGACAGCCTGGACCTTTTGGGATATAGCATTGGCGGACGCATTGCCCTCTCTTTGATCACGCTCGATCCCAAAAGATGGAATCGCGTAGCGCTTCTCGCACCGGATGGACTTAAACAATCTCCATTCTATGGGGTGACGGTGCATACACGTCTAGGGAAAACAATTTGGTTTGCCATTGATCGAAATAGCGAATACGTTTTGAGATGGAGTCAACGGCTCGTTGAATGGAAGTTGATGCCATCTCACCTGCATTCCTTCATCGCATTTCACCTGTCTTCCCATGAAATGCGCATGATGGTTTGGAACGGTTGGCGAGCCCATCGAAAATGCTGGCCTTCTCACCGCGCCATCGCCGACGCATTCCGATCCACCGATGGATCGATTGATCTTTTCTTTGGAAGCCACGATCGGATTATTCCCGTTCAAAACGGGCGTCGACTGCAAAAAATGACCCGATCGCTTCCACACATCTGTTTTCATTCGATTCCATCTGGGCATGGGATGCTGCGAAAAGAGTCCATTCAAATGATCATTCAACGTATCTTTAAGACATGACGTGGCTCGAACAATTGCAATCTGACTCTCAAAACGGTGCAAAGCGCTTGGCCGCGTTGCTCGATCCGGATGACCTTCCTACCGGTCGAGCTTGGCACGCGTTAATTGACCGCATCGAGGCGTCCCCTGTTACCGACATTTTTATCGGTGGTAGTTTGCTCATTCGCAACAACGTGAGTGATATGATGCTATCCATTCGAGAACGCTTTTCGGGGAGCATCACCATTTTCCCAGGATCACCAGACCAAGTGGTGCCCGGTGCCGATGCCGTTTTGTTTCTGTCCGTCATCTCGGGACGAAATCCGGATTTACTCATTGGACGACATGTCGAATCTGCCATGCGCATTCGCCGCATGCGGATCGAAACGGTTGCAACCGGTTACCTCCTCATTGGTGATGGCCCCTTGACAACGGCAGCCTATATGAGTCAGTCCATGCCCATTCCATCTGGAAAACCGGAGATTGCAGCGGCAACAGCAGTAGCGGGGGAAATGCTCGGCCTGCAAGCCTTGTTTTTGGATGCCGGAAGTGGTGCCAACCAACCCGTTCCATTGCGTTCCATTGCCGCCGTCCGAAGCCACACTCAGACTCCATTGATCATCGGGGGAGGTCTCAATGATGCGCCGAGCATCGAAGCCGCTTGGCAAGCAGGAGCCGACCTTGTGGTAATTGGATCTGCCATCGAAAACCGACCTGAAGACCTCAGCTGGCTGCCCAACCCGCTCGCCCACCAGTACAAAGGCGCAACGGATTCTTGGAGATGACTTCGACCGTCTCTTTTTAAAAGGAGACTTCTATTGAAAACATCCCATTTCGCCCTGCCTGAGGGTACACATAGTTCTCCGTCGTCACAGCATCGACTCCGCCATACAAGTAACTGTAGGTCCATCCGTTTGCACTGTAAGTCCTATTCAGCGCATTGCGCAAGAACACGTTCAAGGTAAGTTGTGTGCCCGTGGGACGCTCCCAAGACCACTGAAGACGCAGGTCATTCACAGCATACGCCTCGAGCGATCGACTGTCGTTGGAGGTATTGTCCAAATATTGCTTCCCCACATAACGTGCCGCCCATTCCAATGTCGCACGGGTGCGACCCGCTGACGTAGAACGGTCCCAAAAGCGATACGCAGCAACACTCGAGGCCGTCAAATTCGGTGAATATCCGATGTCGGTCATTCCATGGTCTATTGCCACCACCGGTGCAAATCCCTCAGCGTAATCATACAGCGTCTCTGTGAATGACCCGATGCGATTGATAGAACCAGTGGCCGTCCCTTGCCATGAAACGCCCTCTTTCGGATGCCAAGCGGACATCCATTCCAATCCAGCACGATGACTTCGGTCGACATTTTGCTGAATCGGACTCCCTGTATCGTTCAACGCTCCGGTC
>CALGEI010000136.1 GCA_937881575.1 uncultured Flavobacteriales bacterium
TCCGAGTACTCGGCCCAATGCACCCACCTTGCCCATCACTTGGGGCGTGGTAATAATAACATCAACGTCGGTCCAGCCTCCCTTGATCTTGTCAATGTACTCGTCGAGTCCAACAAAATCCGCTCCCGCATCCTTTGCTTCCTGCTCTTTGTCAGGATTGCAAATTACGAGAACTCGAACAGTTTTTCCTGTACCGTGAGGTAAGGACACCGTTCCACGAACCATTTGGTTCGCCTTTCGCGGGTCTACGCCGAGACGCACGGCAATATCTACTGATGCGTCAAACTTGACATTGGAGCACTGCTTCACTAAAACTGTTGCTTCAGTAAGTGAGTACACCGTGTCAGGATTCACCTTGTCAGCGTATGCCTTTTGGTTCTTTGATAATTGTCCCATTTTGCGCTATTCTTGACGTTAGAAGGGAGATGTTCCTTCGACTCGAAGACCCATGCTTCTCGCTGTTCCCGCTACCATTTTCATGGCAGACTCCACTGAGAAACAGTTCAAATCGGGCATCTTGTCTTCTGCAATTGCACGAACCTGATCCCAAGACACTTTACCCTTCTTAATCCGGTTTGGCTCAGGTGAACCGCCCTTTAAATTGGCGGCTTCCATGAGCTGCACGGCAGCAGGGGGTGTCTTAATGACGAAGTCAAAAGACTTGTCACTATAGACCGTGATCGCAACAGGGCAAACTTTGCCAGCCTTATCTTGAGTTCTGCCGTTGAATTGCTTACAGAACTCCATGATATTCACTCCTTTCGCACCGAGAGCCGGTCCGACAGGAGGTGAAGGGTTGGCAGCGCCACCTCTGATTTGCAGCTTGATGAGTCCAGCTACTTCTTTAGCCATTGGTCATTTATATTGAACAGTCCTTAACACGCGCAAATGGGAAGCATTCGTAGGGGCATCGCGATAGTTTCAGCTGTCTGTTCCGGGTTTATACTTCTTTCTCGACCTGTAAATAGCCCAACTCTACCGGTGTCTTACGACCGAAGATTTTGACCATTACTTTCAATTTCTTTTTCTCTTCGTTGACTTCTTCAATGCTACCGTTGAATCCGTTAAAGGGACCATCTGTAACTTTCACAAGCTCTCCTATCTTGTAAGGAATGTTGATTTCCTCTTCGTTGTCCGCCATGTCATCAATGACACCCAGAATTCGATTTATTTCATTCTGACGAACGGCCATGGGCGCACCGCGCTTTTCAGCACCAAGAAAACCAATAACCCCCGTTGCATTTCGAACAACGTGCGGCACCTCTCCGATTAAAGCAGCTTCAAGATAAATGTAGCCTGGGAACAAATTGCGTTCCTTGCTGACCTTCTTGCCATTCCTGATTTGAAAAACTTTTTCAACAGGGATGAGAATTTGGCCCACATAATGCTGTAGGCCTTCAGCGGCAATCTCGGCTTCGAGGATCTCCTTGATCTTCTTTTCCTGACCACTGATAGCCCGCACTACGTACCACTTCTTTTCGATTTCGCTCATGATCGTGTTTTGCACTTTCAATCTTTAAAACACCTCATAAACCAAACCAATAACGCCTCGCCAAATGGAGTCTCCAGCATTCACACCAAAAACCCAATCCATAACGAACACGATACCTGCAACGATCAACGATGCAACAAATACCAAAATTGAAGCACCTTGAAGTTCTTTCCAAGTAGGCCAAGTCACTTTCGTAACTAACTCTTGGTATGAATCTTGAATGTATTGAGTGAATTGAGACATCTAAGTATTGTTTAGCACGGGCGGCAGGACTCGAACCTGCAACCAATGGTTTTGGAGACCACTACTCTACCAATTGAGCTACGCCCGTAGATGAGGAAGAAGTCGCCCCACTTCTGGAGCGACTTCTTCCGTATGATTCAAATTCGAGAGTTGATTAAGCAATCACCTCTGTTACTTGACCTGCACCTACGGTTCGACCACCCTCACGGATGGCAAAACGCAAGCCAACATCCATAGCAACCGGGTTGATCAAATGTACCTCAATGGAAACATTATCACCTGGCATAACCATTTCGCGGCCTTCAGGCAACATAATCTCACCTGTTACATCCGTTGTCCGGAAGTAAAATTGTGGACGATATTTGTTATGGAATGGCGTGTGACGCCCTCCCTCTTCTTTCTTCAAGATGTAAACCTCTGCCTTGATCTTGGTATGAGGAGTAATCGTTCCTGGCTTGGCAATGACCATACCACGTCGGATTTGTGACTTGTCAATTCCACGAAGCAACAAACCTACATTGTCACCTGCTTCGCCGTGATCTAAGATCTTGCGAAACATCTCGACACCTGTAATGGTTGAGGATAAATTCTCGTCTTGCATGCCCAAGATAGCAACGGCATCACCCGTGTTGATTACTCCGGTTTCAATACGACCTGTTGCAACGGTTCCACGACCTGTGATCGTAAAGACATCCTCAATAGACATCAAGAATGGCTTCTCATTGTCACGTGGTGGCATTTCAATCCAAGTATCGACCGCTTCCATCAAAGCCAAGACGGTATCAACCCACTTGCCTTCTCCGTTCAAAGCGCCCAAAGCAGAACCTTGGACAACGGGACCATTGTCTCCGTCATACTCATAGAAGCTCAGCAATTCACGGATTTCCATTTCTACCAACTCGAGCAATTCCTCATCATCGACCATGTCCACCTTGTTCATGAACACAACCATGCGAGGAATCCCTACCTGACGTCCGAGCAGAATGTGCTCTCGTGTCTGTGGCATTGGACCATCAGTTGCTGCAACCACCAAGATGGCTCCATCCATTTGTGCGGCACCAGTGACCATGTTCTTCACATAGTCGGCGTGTCCAGGACAATCAACGTGCGCATAATGGCGGTTGGCTGTCATGTATTCGACATGTGAGGAGTTGATCGTGATTCCACGCTCCTTTTCTTCCGGCGCGTTGTCGATTTGATCGAACGAACGTGCTTCACTGTATCCCGCATCCGCGAGAACTTTCGTAATTGCCGCAGTAAGGGTTGTCTTACCGTGGTCTACGTGTCCGATCGTGCCGATATTCACGTGCGGCTTGGACCGGTCAAACGTTTCTTTAGCCATAGCCTAGCTGTTTTTTAGTTAACTACTGATTTCACATTAAATGGACTCGAGCCAATGACGGGAATTGAACCCGTGACCTCATCCTTACCAAGGATGCGCTCTACCCCTGAGCTACATCGGCTTATACCCTCGCGGGTTTGAGCGGAAGACGAGATTCGAACTCGCGACATTCAGCTTGGAAGGCTGATGCTCTACCAACTGAGCTACTTCCGCTTGTTGATCAACCGCGTTCGGTCAATCAGGTGTGGGGGTAATAGGATTCGAACCTATTCAGTCAGAGACAACAGAGTTACAGTCTGTCCCGGCTCTCCAACTCCGGCGTACCCCCTTTTCAAACCATCTTCCTAGGAAGACAATGATGATGAGCCGATGGAGGGATTCGAACCCCCGACCCGCTGATTACAAATCAGCTGCTCT
>CALGEI010000137.1 GCA_937881575.1 uncultured Flavobacteriales bacterium
GCCGATGCAGAGAATTTTCTGGGCCTCTTTCATTCGAAGAATTTTGCTCCAGGAGGCCCAAATTACACCCGTTATGACTCACCGGAATTTGACGCGACATTTGATGCGGCCATGAACGATTTGGATGCCACGAGTCGCCTGGAGTCGCACGTTCAGATGAATGCACTCATTGCAACCGACTTGCCTGTCATCCCGCTATTCCACGATCAGGTAACTCATTTTATTCGGAAGGATATCGAGGGTTGGGTCATCAGTCCGGTGAACCGATTGGATCTGCGACGTGTGAAGAAAGGCGAATCGTGATTTCATGCCGCTTCACTTAACTTGTCCATTCAGAACCCTATTCCATGCTCAAAATCGATAGCCACACGCACATCATTCCGCGCCATATGCCGCGTTGGACCGAGAAGTTTGGGTACGGTGAATTCATTCATTTGGAGGACAGTCCGAATCCCGGATTTGCACGGATGATGCAAGGCCATACGTTTTTCCGTGAAATCGGCGCGAACTGCTGGGATGCTGAATTGAGAAAGGAGGAGTACGCGGCTTTGGGCGTTCAAGTGCAAGTGGTCTGTACCATTCCGGTTATGTTCAGTTATAACGCGAAGCCAAAGGATGCCTTAGAATTGGGGCGGTTTTTGAATGATGATCTGGCGGCATTGGTGGCAGGTGACCCACAGCATTATGCAGGTCTTGCGACCGTTCCCATGCAGGACACAGATTTGGCCATCCAGGAATTGGAACGAGCGAAGTCCATCGGATTGCTGGGTGTGCAAATTGGCTCCAACATCAACGGATTGAATTTATCTGAGCCGCAATTCTTCCCGTTTTTTGAGGCGTGTCAGAGATTGGGTATGGCCGTGATGATTCATCCTTGGGAAATGATGGGCCGGGATCGAATGGAAAAGTATTGGCTCCCGTGGTTGGTTGGCATGCCCGCTGAAACAGCGAGAGCGGCGAGTTCGCTGGTGTTTGGTGGCGTGTTCGAACGGCTTCCTGAATTGAGGGTCATGTTGAGCCATGCGGGAGGGACGTTTTTGACGACGCTCGGTCGCTTGGAACATGGGTTGCGTTGCCGGCCCGATTTGGTTGCGGTGGACAACCCGGTGGAGCCCCGCTCTTATTTGGGAAAATTCTGGATCGATAGCATTACCCATGACGCGGACTTGTTGCATTATGTATTGAAGCTGCAAGGGGCCAGCCGTATTTGCATGGGGTCAGATTATCCGTTCCCGCTGGGAGACTTGGAGTTGGGTCAATACATGGAGTCCATGGGGCTCTCAACGGGCCAATTGGAGTTCCTTTTTGCTGGTGCGGCCCTTGAATGGCTGGACTTGCCTGCATCGCATTTTGACATTGATCCACGAAAAGGGCTTTAGGAGCAACCATCCAGGTCCCCGTGGAGTTTGAATTTTAGACCATCGCCTTCATGGAGAACGAGCTGATAGAATTGATAGAAGCGTGCAAGCGCGGTGAGCCGTCTGCTCAGCGTCAGGTCTACGCACGATTCAGTTCCATGCTGTTTGCCGTCGCAATACGCTACACCAATACCCGGCAGGATGCAGAAGACGTGGCCCAGGAAGCTTGGGTCAAAGTATTTCGCCATTTGAAGTCGTTTTCAGAAAACAACAGCTTTGAGGGTTGGTTGCGCAGAATTGTGGTCAATACTGCCATCACGCATTACCGCCGCAACCTCAAACACGTTCATCATGTGGATATGGATGACGTGCATGCAACCCCAAGGGACCTTGAAGCGTTCAAAGATTTAGAGTTCACAAAGGGAGAGCTAGAGCATGCCATTGGGCAACTGCCTCCTGGATATGGAATGGTTTTCAAGTTGTACATCATTGATGGGTTTAAACACAAGGAAATCGCCGAGCAATTGGGGATTGACTTGAACACATCGAAGAGCCAATTGAGTCGGGCTCGCCGCTTCTTGCAAGAGGTGTTGGCCGGCATGTCAAAACGAGCGAAAGAGATAGAGTCATGAGCAACGAACAGCAATTTGATGACCGCGTCAAGCGGATGTTTCAAGGTGAATCGGTCGCAGCCCCCGCACATTTGGAGGAGCGAGTATTTGCCCAGTTGGCTCCGTCTCCTTGGTCAAAACGACTGGGATTGACAGGAGGAGTTCTCTTGATTTGTGCAGTTGGCTGGTGGAGTGCGTTGGATGATTCTAGCGAGTCGATGGAGTTGACTCCAAAGCAGACCTCTGCTGAAATTTCGGTCGTTGAACCGGCTCCGATACGGGAAGATGTTGTTGATTTCGGGGAAACAAACGGAAGTGTGGAATTCCAATCTGATGGGGTTTCCTCGGCTGGGCAGGCGAAGCAAGGTGACTCGGCTGAAGTCCACCCCAACGGACTGATGAAAGAAGAGGGGACCACCGATGCGTCATCCTTGCAGTCGGAGACTTTCCTGCTGGAGCTACTGGATCGGGTTCCCGCAGTGTCGATTGATCTGGACTCGAGTTCGCCATCCAATCTGAAACAAGCCACCGAGGAACAGTGGGTGATGCCCGCCGTCGTCAAAGTGAAAAATTAAAGGCTTGCCGTCCCACGCGAATCGTTCTGATGCACTTTTGAAGCGCATGCATGGCACAGGCGCTCCAATAGTTCAATTCTTTTTACTGACCGTGATGCTCTTTTTGGGCTCGATGGTGCTCAGGAGTGAGGTGCTGTTAGACAGCATCCGTTTGGACGGGAAAATCTTACTCATTGACGCGCAGGTTCGATTTGATTCGACAGATTTCCGAAAAGAAGGTGGCTCAAGCTCCAGTCGAACACGAGACCTTAGTCGCCGCGGGCGGTCCAGTTATTTCATAGCTCATGTCGGATTGGGTGTGCCCGAAGTGCAAGCATCGGGCAGTTCTGTGGCTTCCTGGACCAGGCAGTCATTGCCTGTTTATTCCTTGGGCGGCGGAACGGTTTGGCCGGCATGGACGAAACGAACAACGCCGGCAGGTGCGCTTGAAAGTCTTTGGAGCGTGGATCGTTTGGATCGCGTCGCTTTGGATTTGAATGCCTTGCCAGATTCGCTTATTGGATTCGTCCAAAGTGAAGAAACACGTGGTTTAGAAGGGGTGGTTTACGAACGCTTTCCCATCGGTGTGGAGACAGACACCGTGCCGATTGCCATTGTTTCCAGTGCGTTGTGGAGAGCGTCCTTCCAAATCGGTTGGACTTCCACTTGGCACACACACTGGTCTTGGCATGCGGCCATCGGTGCTTCGGTCCTTTTGATGCCAGAGGAAGCCATGAGGCTCTATGCACCTGATCTCGCTCGAGAACAACCGGTTGCGGTGGCAGAGCGTTTGTCTGGTCAATTGATTCCACTCGTGGATGTGAGCATTCATAGGCGCTTGACGTCGTCACGCGCCTATGTGGATTCGCCATTCACCATTGGATTGCATGCACGTCTTCAGTCAGGGGCGCAGTTTTGGATGGGGCTCCAGATGCGCTGGTACCCTTCGGTGAATAAGAACTAGTGACGGGCGATCCATGTGTTGTTGACCATTGAAGGCATGATAATTTACTTACCTTACGGAACATGAAGCGTCTCACTCTTTTCATCTCGAATGTGTCGGCAGTCTTGCTGTTGCTCGCGGTTCCGATGGCGATGCAGTCGCAGCTTGTCATGAATGGCGGCTTCGAATCGATCTCAACGCTTCCAAGCAATACCGGTCAATGGTCCTTTGCTGAGCATTGGAGCAACGCATCCAGTGCCACAGGAGATCCAGACTTGTACCACATACAAGGGACTGGAGGGGGCGATTTGCCTGAAACGCCTGTAGCGATTATCGCCCCTTTCCAGGGAATGGCCATTGCTGGCTTCATGGCTTGCGGAGTTGCCGGAACCAACAGGAGGGAGTATTGGACAGGACAATTTTCAGAAGCGTTGGTCCCTGGGCAACGGTATCAAATGACACTGGCTTTGGCCAATGGGGAAAGGACTCCATTTTCCGAGGCCGGTTTGGGAGTCAGTGGATTGGGGATGCACTTTTCAGAAGGCGTTCCGTTGCAGAATGACTTGGAACCGCTTCAGGTGAATGCACATTTTGAATTCCCTCAAGTTCTTTTTGGAAGAGAATGGCAGGTATTGGCCTTCGCATTCACGGCTCAAGAACCCCATACACATTTTACGTGGGGCGTTTTTGGATCGGATGACCAACACAGTATTGTGGTTGAAGAGGGGGCCGGACCGTCCATGGCTTATTATTTTCTTGATGGCTTCGAAATCACTGCGGTTGATGGTGGAATGGAGAATGAAGAAAGCGATGCGGACACCCGCGGTCCTGATGTCAAGCCAGATGCAGGTGAAGTTGATTTGGATGCTGCAATGTCCTGGTTTGTGCCGAATGCTTTTACGCCGAATGGAGATGGTGAAAACGACGTATTTCTTCCTGTTTTGCGCAACATGGAGTTGATTAAAATGGAGGTTTTCAATCGTTGGGGAGAGCAGATGTGGTTGACCGAAGATGCCCAAACCACGGGATGGGATGGACAGCAAATCGGCCATGTTGAAGCATTGCACGGAACGTATGTCTGGCAATTGCAGATGCGCGAAGAAAATGGCCAAGTGGTCACTAAATCGGGGTCGCTCAACCTCATTCGCTGAATTCAGAAAGCGATTATAGTTCAGTTGATTCGCGCACATGCATTCCACTCGTTTTTCGCAATTGAACAGCGTTGAGCCGAAAACGCTCATCCAGTCCTGGTTACAGCAGGGCCAGACCATTCGCCCTTTCTGGCCCTTTCCGTCCACTTTCCAGGGGATTGTGGACCGCTTGGCCAAATCCGACGGAATCAATATGGAGCGTCGGTCACTTGTGGCGAATGCTTTGGAACAACAGTACCAAGATGCAGGAATGGCGATTCCTGCAAATTTGAAAGCCTTTCGGTCTGGAGCGCGTGCCGTCACGACAGGACATCAATTGGTCTTGATGGGCGGACCGGCCTTTTTCCATTACAAAATCATGTCTGCGGTTCGTTGGGCGGAGTCACTCTCCGAACAAGGGGTTGTAGCGGTGCCCGTGTTTTGGCTGGCCTCCGAAGATCATGATTTTGAAGAAATCGCCCGTGTTTTTTCAAGAGAACAGGCGCCATTTCATTGGCAACCGGATGCCGATCCTCAGGCAAAAGCGGTGGGAAGATTGTTGTGGACTCCCGAAGACGAGGAAGCGCTGGCCGAATGGGCACAGCAATCGGACGTGTTGCCGATGGATTCCATTGCTGGCAGCACGCCGATGTCTTTGGCACAGCGGGTTCGTTTGTGGATTCATGACATGTTCGAGGGATTGGGCGTTTTGGTGATCGATGGCGATGATCCGGCTCTCAAAGAAATGGCTGGACATCTCTGGAGTGCTGAATGGAAAGGCCAAGGCATTGCAGAGGCGGTCAAGCACTCAACAGCGGCGTTGGAATTGGCCGGTTGGAAAGCGCAATTGCGCATTCAAGAAAACAACTTGTTTCATTTGAATTCAGAGGGAGAGCGGACTCGAGCAGACCGTTGGATCAAAGAACAACGTGCCTTGGCTTGGCAGGACGAGCCGGAATTCAACTGGAGCCCCAATGCTGCACTTCGTCCGATTTATCAGGAGTTTTTATTGCAAAGCGCGGCGGTCATAGGGGGACCTGGAGAAATCGCTTATTGGTTGCAGTTGGGCGGAGCGTTTCAGCACCATGCGGTGGAGCAGCCAGCCTTGATGCTTCGGGATGGCGCTTTGGTGTGGTCGAAAGAGCAGGCCGCATTGGCGAAGGAGGTAGGGTGGTCTCCGATCACAGGAATGTGGACAGGAATGGAGGCTTCCAATCGTTGGGTCAGCATGCACATGGATCCGGATAATGAAGTTCATCGGGCTTGGGATGAGTGGGGGAAAGCGTTGGAAGCCCACGCTGTGGGAATGGGGCGGGACGTCCTACCGACAACCCGGGCTTCTTTAAGCAACATGGAGAAGGAGTGGCTGCGACTGCAGAAGAAATGGAGAAAAGCAGTGCGTTCTCGACATGTCGTCAAGTGCCAGCAGCTCGAAGTGCTATTCGATGGTGTCCTGTTTCCTGAAGGATCACCTCAAGAAAGGTTGATCAATGTTCGCGCACTGGTGCAGGATGAAAATTCACTGGCTGGATTGAATCGAACCTGGCTTGAGAAGAGTAAGGATTCGGTCGAGCCTGTTTTTTTTGTCTTTGAATCCCTTTAGAAGCTCGGCAGTGGCATTTAGCTTTGCTCTATGAATGAGCTATCAGGACGTCCGAATTCAGCCAATGTCGCTTTGAACCAAGCGGTCGATGATCACGGAAACGCAGCGTCACCTTTGCTTCCCGAACATGTGAAAAATTATCTCATTGACATTGATGGGACGGTCACGGAAGATGTTCCCAATGAAGAGCCAGAGCGCATGGCCACTTGCGAACCTTTTCCTGATGCTTTAGAGACCCTCAACCGGTGGCATGGCGATGGTCACATCATTACGTTTTTCACATCCCGCACAGAAGACCACCGAGCGGTCACAGAAGCGTGGTTGGACAAACATGGATTTCTCTACCATGGTCTGCTCATGGGCAAACCGCGCGGGGGCAATTACCATTGGGTAGACAATCACATTGTGCGAGCGACCCGGTATGAGGGTACCTTTTCGGATCTGGTCCGAGAAAATGCCGAAATTGAAGTGTTCAAAAAAGGCGGGTGACTGAAATTTAGCGCGGGAGTGTCTCCAAAAATCGTTGCAAGATGAGAGCGGCTGCAACACGATCCATGGCTCCTTTGACTTCTCGTTTCTTCTTTTTCATTCCGCTTTGAACCATGGAAAAGCGCGCTTCGCGGCTTGTGAAGGATTCATCGACGAGGTGAACAGGCCAATGGGGCCATTTTTTTAGCAGATCAGCTTGTAAAGTGCGGATGGCTTGAGTGCTATCGGTTTCAGCGTCCAGCCTGTTCGACCAAGCGTCCGGCATTCCCAGTACAAATCCGGCGCAGGGTTCTGCTTTGGCTAAGCTCTCCAGAGCCTTCCAAATGTCATCAGTCAGAACGGTTTCGTGGGGAAATGCCATGCAAGCATTGGCGTCTGTGAAGGCGATTCCAGTGCGTACTTTACCATAATCAATGCCGATCCAACGTGCCATGCCGCAAGGTACGTCGCATCTTGTTCGGCATGTATCTTCGCGCCATGCGTGCAGGTCAACGAGTGCTTTTTATTCAAACAGCGTTTATAGGAGATGCCATCTTGGCGACTTCTATGCTGGAAACGTGGCGTGCCGCGCGGCCATTTGATGAAATTCATGTGTGCGTCCGGAAAGGCAATGAGTCGCTTTTCACAGCTCACCCTTTTGTGAAGAAGACGTGGATTTGGGATAAAAGGGCAGGGGGCTTTCAGCGGTATGTTCGATTGATTCGGCTCGGTTTTCAGCTGCGTTCAACCGGTTTTGACGCGGTGTTTACACCGCATCGGCATGCGAGTTCTGGATGGTTGGCCTGGTGCAGTGGTGCGCCCATTCGAAGCGGATTTTCAGTTCACCCTTTGGCGCGCCTGTTGACGGAAGTGCACCTCCACCGATTTGGTGATGGCACGCATGAAATAGAACGCAATCACGATTTGATTCGATCCTGGGCTCCAAAATTAAAAGGTCCCAAGTTGTATCCCTCTACGGGTGATGCCGCTCCTTGGTTGGCATTGAATGCGACGAGAAAATTGAGGTGGGTGATCATGACCCCCATGAGTCAATGGCACACGAAGCAATGGCCGCTCCCTCATTGGGAGCAATTGATTCGGATGCAATTGAATTCAGGTCCTGATATTGCCGTCTGTTTAATGGGCAGTCCGTCCGACGCACCGGATCTCGAGCAATTGGCGCTCACGGTCAATTCAGACCGAGTAGAAATTGCTGCGGGTTGGAAGTTGCTTGAAGCGGCCCGAGCCATGTCATTCGCGCAGGCCGTGGTGACCAATGATAGCGGTCCGTTGCATCTCGCCAGTGCTGTCAATGCTCCAACAGTTGCAATTTTCTGTTCCACCTCACCCAGTTTTGGATTCGGACCCTTGTCCACCCATTCAGAGATTCTGCAGGTAGAAGAGAATTTGTCCTGCCGACCATGTGGGATGCACGGACACAAACAATGTCCTGAGAGCCACTTCTTGTGCGGTGTTCAGGTGAGCGCGGCCAGAGTGCATCAATCAATACAGCGATTGATGATGCCCAAGTCTTAGATTTTTTATTCAGAGCACGCTGTGCCAACGCAAAACACGCGGTCTTCACCGGCTCCTGAGAGCAAAATCCGGAGGTCAGTTTCAGCGTTAAAGGCTTCCAATTGTGCGGTTTGCATTGATCCATCAGCAAGGCGGACGGCCATGCGAATGGACTGAAGCGCATTGTCTTCCCAGGCGACAAGGTCATACCGGAAACCGACGCCAGCTTCCTGCAAGGCCTGCTGCATCTGCGCTAACTGTTCACGGCTTGTTTCTTGGGTAATGTGCAAATCAACAGAATTCGGAGCAATGACTGAATTCTGAGCCCAACCCGCAAGGGATGCGAGGACGAGCGCGACGGTTAAAATTCCTGCTTTCATAAGGGAAAAATACGCGTTTTTACCGTGCGGTTGAAATCATGGTGGGTTCAGTGTGGAAAAATCATCATGGAAAAGGCACGATTGAGCATGCAATGCAAGGGATGTTGGAGCATCTTTGGAGGACATTTAGAACCCATGCATTTTATCGTTTCAAGCAGTCAGTTGCTCCGACACCTCTCTTCGTTGAGTGGCGTGCTGAATAGCAGCAACACCTTGCCCATCTTGGATAATTTCTTGATTGAGCTTGGTCCAGGTGAAGCCGTGATTTCGGCGAGTGATCTAGAGACCACCATGACGACCAAATTGGAGGTCAAAACTGAAGACACAGGAACCATAGCGGTGCCTGCGAAGATGCTTTTGGATATTCTGAAGGCATTCCCAGATATCCCCTTGACTTTCAAGATTGATCCAGCAACATTTGGTGTTGAATTGACCAGCGATGCGGGTAAATACAAATTGACGGGTGCCAATGGAGATGATTTTCCAAAGTCCCCGATGTTAGAGGATGCTGCTACGTTTGACATTGAGGCGAATACCTTGATCACGGCCATCAACCGAACGTTGTTTGCCGCGGGAAACGACGATTTACGTCCGGTAATGTCCGGTATTTATTTTGAGTTTTACGCGGACAACGTCCGCTTTGTAGCGACCGATGCTCACCGGTTGGTGCGGTATGCTCGAACCGATGTTCAGGCAAGTTCAGGAGCTCAATTCATCGTTCCGAAGAAGCCGTTGAATCTCCTCAAGAGCGCAGCCGCTCATGCGGGGCGTGTATCCATGAGTTATACGGAATCAAATGCTTGTTTTCGGTTTGATGAGGTCACCATCATTTGCCGATTGATTGAAGGGAAATACCCCAATTATGAAGCAGTGATTCCGAAAGAGAATCCCAACCGCATGGTCATCAATCGGGTTGACTTCTTACAAGCCATTCGTCGGGTTTCCATCTTTGCAAACAAAACGACGCACCAGGTTCGATTGAAATTGGCAGGAAGCGAGCTCCATGTGAGTGCAGAAGATCTGGACTTTGCAAATGAGGCCAATGAGCGGCTCAATTGTAGCTATACCGGAGAGGATATGGAGATTGGTTTCAATAGCCGATTCTTGATGGACATGCTCAATAATCTTTCTAGCATGGAAGTATCGTTGGAGCTGTCTGCTCCGAACCGCGCGGGAATCATTCGTCCTGCGGAGCCAGAAGAAAATGGAGAGGACGTACTGATGTTGGTGATGCCAGTGATGCTCAACGCATAAGGGCTCGGAATTACTGACCAAGAAAAAAGGCAGGCCTCAATGGTCTGCCTTTTTTCGTTCATGGTGGGGACAAGTCACGCTTTGGAAGGTGGTTTTTGACCCGTGGTTTTTGGAACGATGGTGTAGTCCACCCCCGTCCATCCATCGTCCGTAGTTTGATCGTTGATGTTGGATCGTTGAGCGATAACATCCGGATGATGGGGATGCGCATCGGCCCACCAGGCCGGCAGAGGTGCTTCGACGTCTTCTTCTGTGAATAAAGCAATGTCAGGAAGAGGGCCTGTCTTTCGCATCACAAAAGCCAATAGGACACCACTGACGGCTCCTGCCAAATGACCCTCCCATGATATTTGGGCGTCCAAGGGAAGCATCCACCACACCATGCCTCCATAGAGGAATGCAACCACCAATGAGACGCGCAACAGCAATTGCGATTTTCGGATAATCCCCGACACGAAGAGAAAGGCTGCGAGAGCATAAATCAATCCACTCGCGCCGATGTGGTTTTTACCGCTTTCTGCAAAAATCCACAAGCCAAGACCTGACATTGCGAACAAGGCCAGCCATGCGCGCAAAGCGACGGAGCGGTAGAAATAAAACAGGAATCCATTCAAGGTGAAGAACGTCGCTGTGTTGTTCCACAAATGTTCAAGGTCACCATGAAGGAATGGAAAGGTGAAGATCCCGGTCCAGTCGGACCAAACCCTTGGGTGGTTGCCCCGTTTTCTCCAATTCAACTCGAACAATTCATTGATCCAAAAAACACCCCAGATCAAGGTGAGAAAAAGAAGGGTAGTCCACAGCGCATAAAACAATCGATTGCGATCGAGTATCGCGGGATTCCATCGGGTTTGAAGGGGCTGGGACAAGTTCCGCATGAGGTAAAGATAGCCATGTGGGCTCCAGTAGGTTTCTGTCAGGATTCAACAGGACAAATTGGATAAGTGATTTTATCAGTCGACTATGGGTTGCTTCGGTCGCATAGATTTGGAATCCTGACAGTCGGTATGGCTTGTCCTCCTTTTGATTCGAAACTATGAGTGTATCTGAAATTCACGCGTTACTGGCTTTGTTGGACGATCCAGACGATACGGTCTACAACCATGTTCGAGATCAATTAGTTTCGAAAGGCAAGGAGATATTGCCGTTCGTACATGCGGAGGTATCGAAGGCGCCAGATTGTGATGTGTTCATGGACCGTTTGGAGCAATTGCGAGGAGAGTTGCAGCGAACGGATATCAAATCCGCGGTGAATGAGTGGAAATCGAGCAATGTGCCATCTCTTTGGGAAGGGGTTTTGTTGGTTCAGAAAGCGACCTATCCGGAATTGGATTTAGATGCAGCTAGACTGGATTTTGAGCAACTCAAACGCGATGTTTGGCTTGAACTGAATGATGAGTTGACGGCGTTGGAGCAAGTGCGAATTCTGAATCACATGTTTTTCAGCATGCGCGGAATCGAAAGCGTAAGAAGAATGCCACATGTGGCATTCGATGCATTGCCATCCTATGTTTTGAAAGAGAAGAAAGGCAATCCGCTTGGAATGGGCATTCTGTATCTGTGTCTCACTGAGGCATTGAATTTGCCCGTGCGCGGAGTGAATTTGCCAAATCACTTCATCTTGGCTTACTGCGATGATGCGCACGTTCAAGAACGTTTAGCTTCATCGATGCAAGCGGGAATTTTGTTTTACATCAATCCGTTTAGCAGTGGGGCGGTTATCGGACCGGCAGATGTCGCAGAATTCTTGAGCCACCTTGACCAAAATGAGACGGCTCGACAATGGCGACCTTGCAGCTCCGTTGAGATCATTCTTAGACTCGTCCAAAATGTCGCTTTCTCGCTTCGTGAATCGGGTGAATTGAACCGTGAAATGGAGTTGATCAACTCATTTGCCCCGCTGTTATCCTCATTTGAGGATTCGGAGGAGCGTTCGAACGATCACCCTCCCATCCGATAAAAAAGTGGCTTTTCGGATATAGGCCAACTGCATGTTGACCTTTTCAGGAAGGATGACTTCCCTGTAAAATTTTTCGGGGTCCTCGACTGATTCAAGCCGCGCGCCCTCATCAAAGGCTTGAATGCTCGCGGGGTCCGTCAGTCCGGGTCTTACAGCCAAGACGTCACGTTGTTCGGTGGTGTAGAGTGCGACATATTTCGGCACTTCGGGACGCGGACCAACAAAACTCATGTCGCCCATGACAATGTTCCACAACTGAGGCAGTTCATCCATTTTTGATTTTCGAATCCATTGTCCGACTCGGGTAATCCGAGGGTCATTGGTCCCAAGTGTAATGGCAGGTCCAGACAAATCTGAACGCATGGATCGAAATTTAAGGAGCTGGAATGAGACTCCTTCCTTGCCCACACGCTCCTGTCTGTAAAGGCCGCTTCCGGGTGATTCGATTCGGATGAGAATGCCCAAAATCAAAAGGAGAGGACTCAGTATGATGCACGCCACCAAAGCGATTCCGAAATCGAAAAGACGCTTCATGAATGTTTTGTCGAAAGTGATTGGACATGATGTTGTAGCCGCTCTACAATCCAATCAACGTCCTCATCGGCGAGTTGAAGATGAATGGGCAAACTCAATTGCTCATTGAAACAAGCCGCACTTTCAGGGTAATGCACCATGTCTTCGCCGCGATTGCGATGCAGCGAGAGAAGAGGGAGGGGGACGAAATGCACATTGGTGGCAATGCCATCTTTTTTGAGTCGTTGCATCACCTCATCGCGTTGATTGGCTTGAAATCCCTTGATGCGGATGGAGTAAAGATGATAAGCGGACTCTCGGAAAGTGTCCTCGAGAATGGGGAGTTGGCACCAAGAAGAGGGTGTCAGGGCTTGCGTGTAACGAGTGGCGATGGCTTTTCTTCGCGCTAAATGTTCAGGGTATTTCTTGAGCTGGCACCGACCAATGGCCGCCTGAATGTCTGTCATATTGCACTTATAACCAGCTTCGACCACATCATATTGCCATGTTCCGGATTGTGTTTTTTCCAGAGCGCTTTTACTTTGACCGTGCAGGGACATCGCCCGGAACCAGGCCGTTGTTTTTTCTAAGTCCAACTCCGTAGGCAATGAAAAAGAGAGCGCCCCTCCTTCAGCGGTCGTTAAGTTTTTGACCGCATGAAAACTGAATCCGGTAATGTCCGCTTGTGTCCCAACCGGTGTGTTCCTCCATTGCGCTCCAAATGAATGGGCCGCATCAGACAGGAATAAAGGCCTTCCCAAAGCCATCTGAATGGGGTTGGTTGGCTTGAAGTTGGCGCGAACGGCATTTGAATTGAGCCAATTAGAAATCCCCTCATAGTCCACGGGCCAACCTCCTAAGTCGACGGGCATGACCGCTTTAGTTTCAGGTGTCCAAGCGGCTTTTAAGTTTTCTAAAGACACCACACGTTCGAGCGGATCAATGTCGACCAAGACAGGGCGTGCTCCACAATGCAAGACGATGTTGGCGGTAGCGGCATACGTCATGGCTGGAATAAGGACGTCATCTCCCGGACCGATGCCGAACCAGCGCAGCGCCAATTCGCAGGCTGTCGTCCAGCTTGAAAAACAGAGAACGCGTGAAGACACGAGATACGCTTCCAACTCGGATTCAAAAGCCTTCAATTCAGGGCCTGATGTGATCCATCCTGAGCGTAAGACACGTTCCACTGCAGCGATGCAGTCGTCATCAATGGAGGGGGGGGCGAACCCAATGTTGCGCGCAGAGGAATCCAACATGGGTGCAATTTACACTGACTCTATGGGGATCAGGATTTATTTTACGATTCTCAAATGGTCTGTTGATAATGGCTGTTGCTTTTTTGATGAAACGGGTGTCTTATTTCTGTGTGAATCCCAACGGTGATCAAATCAAATTGACGCATCTGAATGCATCGGGCATTTTTTTTGTGTATTTTTGGTTGTTATGGAACATGGTGTGCAGGGTCAGTTGAAAAGTGTTTTACCGAAGAGCATCCATGCTTCTATTGAAACGCTGCTTTCGGCAGGAGAAAAGAAGTCCTTTCGAGATAAGGGTATCTTGGTATATCCGGGAGATCCAATTGTCAGCTTGACCATTGTTTTAAGTGGTCGAATTTCAATTCACCGCGTATCAACTGATGGAAAAAGGCAGTTGATGTATTTTCTGAAACCAGGAGACCTGTGTGGAGTAAGCGTGAACAGTGCTCCTCAAAAGGAGGTCTCCAAGATTCTTGCAGTGGCTGATACGGACTCAGAAATCTTTTGTATGCCAGGTGGGCTTTTACGGGAATTGATGTTGTCTCATCCGGGCTGGTTCGAGTTCGCTAACTACGCTGTTGCGAAGAACATGGAAGACTCCATGAAATGTTTGGACTCGGTTACATTTACACCACTAGCAGAGCGATTGGAAAATTATTTAAATGACTACGCCTCCTTGTTGGGGTCTCATGAGATTGTCAAGTCACATCTTCAGATTGCCGAAGATTTAAATTCCAGTCGAGAAGTTGTTAGTCGGCTTTTAAAGAAAATGGAGATCAATGAAACCGTGGAATTGAGGCACGGAAGAATCTTAATGAAAGATGCCCCCGTTTTGGGATAGAGCGTAGTTACTAAAATTGAAACCATGTTTTTTAAATCATCTTTTGATTTGTCTTTGTCGGAGTTCAAGTTGAAGTTAGCTGAAGAAGGGGGGACTGTCATGGATTGTCGAACGCCCTTGGAATGTTCCGATGGTACATGGCCCGATGCTGTTCAGGCAGACTGGAATGGTGGTCAATTCGCTGGAAAAGCGAAAACTTTGGACAAGAATCAACCTGTTTACTGTTACTGCCGTTCAGGAGCGAGGAGTGGAGCGGCCGTGAAATACCTCAAAGATCAAGGGTTTATATCCGTGTTCAATTTGGGAGGCTACGCTGCATTAAAAGGATAATTGAAGAGCTACTGAGAAGGAAAAAGCGAGCACCTGCAGCAAGCAAGTGAATTAAGCAAAAAAAAAGGCCCCTACTCAGGGGCCTTTTTGCTGCAATCGCTTTAGCAAAAGAATTGCCAGAAAAAATATCAGCTCTCAACCGCAGGATTTACAAATGCCGTAATCGTCAGGAAAGTCTGAGCTGGATCTGTATTGGCGTCAATGGTTACTTTCTTCGTCTGTGCATTTTTCTTGCCTTTCGAATTGAATTTCACTTCGATTTCACCTTTGCCGCCTGGAGCGATGGGTTCCCGAGGGCACTTCGGAACGGTGCAGCCACAAGAGCCTTTGCACTTGTCCAAGATGAGCGGCTCTGTCCCGGTGTTGGTGAATTCAAACATATAAGTCGCTGATTCACCTTCCTCCAATGTGCCGAAGTCGTGCTCATACGATGCGAACGTCATGGTTGTCTTTGGACCAGCGGGCGCTTGAACCACATTCTTTGCAGGGTCAAAGGCTTTGTCTAGTCCAGGACTCGTGTTGACGGGGATGTCATTGGCATCCACTTTTGTTCCGGCAGGGCGAGAAGCCGATTTGTCCGAAGCGTTATCATTGCATCCTCCGAGAAGGAAGCCAATCGCTGCGATAGCGATCAAGGAAAGTTTAAAATTCATGTGAGATAGATTTTGGAGGCTAATTTACGTCAACGTTTTAGAAGGTCTCGTGCGCGAGGTTGGCCTTTTCAAACGTTCCGTCCTGTAAAATTTGAACGGCCTTGAGCAGGCTTTCATTCAATGGAGAAATGACCCGATAAAATGTCGATTGTTCCATGACATTGCGGCCGATCATCGCTTTGATTCGCAAAATAATGGCATCTTGTGAGGTTTTCCATCCTTCTTCATCGAATTCAACGCCTTCCTTTTCGACGAAGGCTAAAAATTCCTCAGTCATATTCTCCGAGATTTTGAAATCGAGAATGAATGCATCTTCCGAAGGGTAATCTTCTTCCAACGTCGCTCTCAAAGAGTCGACATAATGGAGTGCGAAGCGATTGTCTAGTCCTTTGCGCAAGATTTTGCTGAAATATTTTGAATTGTCCGTGGTGTCGATGGGGACAAAAATGTCGGGTAAAATGCCGCCGCCTCCATAGACGGTCCGTTCTTGAATTCGTGTGGCGTATTTCAAACTGTCCGGAAGGTCGAGGCTGTCAAGGCTGAGCAATTCACCGGAAGCGTAGCGCTCGTATTTTTCCTTCCGATACGCATCCACCCCTTCATCGTAAGGTTTTTGAATGCAACGGCCAGAAGGTGTGTAGTATTTCTGTACCGTTAAACGGACGGCTGACCCATCAGGCAAGTTGACGGGGCGTTGAACCAATCCCTTGCCGAAACTACGTCGACCAACAATCAAGCCACGGTCCCAATCTTGGACTGCCCCTGAAACAATTTCAGAAGCCGAGGCCGATCCCTGATCAATCAAGACGACCAAGCGTCCTTTCTCAAATCGTCCTGGAATCCGAGCCTTGGTATCTTCTCGAGGAAAAGTTCGACCTTCTGTGTAGACGAGCAATTTATCTTCTGATAGGAATTCATCGGCCATTTGGATGGCTGTCCGCAACATGCCTCCGCCATTTCCTTGAAGATCCAAAACCAAGTCTTTCATTCCTGCTTTTCGCAGTTTGGCAAACGCCTCATACATCTCGCTCATCGTCGTTTTGGCAAAGCGATTGACTTTGATGTACCCGATGCCCGGAGCAACCATATAAGAAGCGTCAATAGAGAAAATCGGAATCTTGTCTCGGATGATTTCAAATTCCAGGAGCTCCCGTTCCCCGCTTCGCTTGATTCCGACGGTTACCTTCGTGCCTTTGGGGCCCTTCAAAAGCCTTTGCACATCTTTATTGGTAACACCTGTTCCTGCGACAACTTCGCCGTCAACGGTCACGATGCGGTCTCCGGACATGATGCCCAACTTCTCTGATGGTCCGCCAGAAATGGGAGACACGACCATGATGGTGTCTTTGAAAATATTGAATTGAATGCCAACCCCTTCAAAATTGCCATTCAAAGGTTCGTCAGCAGCTTTCAATTCATCGGCAGGAATGTAGACTGAATGGGGGTCCATTTCTTCCAACATCCCAACGATGGCTGCTTCGACTAAGGCTTCCGAGTCAACATCTTCCACGTAGAGCTGGTTGACGTAATAAAGAAGCGCATTGAACTTTTGGCTTTGAGCCTGACCTTCCGTCTGGTCGTCTTGGGCTTGAGCTAAACTGCCTGAACTCATTGAGATCACAATGAGGAGTCCATAGAACAGGGATGATAAAATAGATTGGGGCATGGGCCATTCAATTTGAACGCTGAAGTTACCGCTTCAACACCGAGGGGTATGAATGAGACGCACCCAATTTTCCCCAAATTGTTTGTGACAAACCCCGTAAATTGACGCCTCAACTTGCAAGAAGATGAAAACCCGATTGAATTGCGCCTCACTTCAGAAAGGCACCGTGCTCGTAATGGGATGGATGGGCTTGGTGTTGACATCGTGGTGTCAAACGGCAGTCCTGGAGCCAACAAACGCTGAGCTTCCGATGGTCACACTCGAGGCCCCCGCCTTGGATCAACTGTGGGAAAGAGCATGGTGGCATGAAGAAAACACCGGCAAGACGATGCAAGGGCATGTTGTGGATGCGGATGTTGACTTCTTTCAGGTGGCGTATCATGAGATTTCAAACGAACTCGAATCGTGGCAGCTGCTCATCAACGTTGCCGACGCACCTGCACTGTGTGTTTATTTTGAGTCGTTTCATTTGCCGGTCGGTGGTCTACTCACGCTGGAATCGCCCGAGGGCGTTTTTGAAGTGCCTTACATTGAAGGGCCTGCAGATTACCAGGAAAACAACGATCACGGATTGTATGTGACTGCTGAAGTTCCAGGAGAAATGGGACTGCTGCGTTACACGCAACCCGTTGGAACTGTTGGGACACCGACGTTCAAAATCAATGGCGTGGGTGTTCTGTTCCGCTACCTCTGGTTGGATGGTGAATACGACTTGCTTTTTGAAAATAACCGAGGTTCCGACCCGTGCGAAGTGAATGTCAACTGTCCGGAAGGCGATGATTGGCTTTGTCAACGGGACGCAGTCGTACGCTTGCGGATTACCCAAGATGGAGGACAATTTCTGTGTTCAGGAGCCATGGTCAACAATACGGCGCAAGATTGCAAGCAGTTGTTGTTGAGCTCATTCCACTGTGCGGATGCTGTAGAGGAGGATGAGTGGGCTTTTGTGCAGGTGCGATACAATTATGAGTTTTTTGAATGCGATGGCACGTCGAGTTTCAATTCGCACACCCGAACCGGTGTCACGTTTTTGACGAGTTCGAATGATGCCGTGGGCCCGAATATCAACGGTTCGGACTTTCTGCTGTTGGAAGTGGAGGACAATGTTTTTGACAGCTGGACTCCTTTTTTTGCAGGATGGGATGTTTCGGGAGAGAATCCGGAGGAAGGCGTTGGAATCCATCATCCAGCGGGAGATCGCAAGAAAATATCGACCTACAGCAATTCCCCCTCGAATAGCAGCGTGTATCACCCCGGGGCGCATTGGCGTGTGTATTGGGTCGAAACAGAAACGAATCACGGTGTGACCGAAGGCGGGTCATCAGGCTCGCCATTGTTTGATCAAAACCGTCGCATCGTGGGCACTTTGACGGGAGGAGCTTCATTTTGTACGAACCCAACGGCCCCAGATTATTATGGTAAGATGAGTTACCACTGGGATGGCAACAATCCCATACCAGAGGCTGAGAAGCTTTTCAATTTCTTGGATCCATTGGGCACAGGTGCAGAGGTCTTAGATGGGAGTTACCGGACAGAGTTCGAGATGCCATGCGCAGAACAATCGGTTTGTGGAACGGTCGATATTGAAGAGGAGTGGCTGCGCAAAAATGAGTGGTCTCTGATTCCGAATCCTGCCAATTCCATGGTCACGCTGCAATGGTCTGGAGATCTAAAGGCGAGCGAGGTGAGACTGTATGATCAAATGGGCCGGCCGGTAGAGGTTGTTTCTCTGTCGGGCTTGCAAAGTCCACAATTCTCAGTCGCCCATTTAGCGTCGGGATTGTACTATGTGACCTTACAGACGGAAGGAGGGGCCACGGCTACGCGGAAGTTGTTAGTGGCCAGTGCTCAGTGAGCGACCCAAGTCAGTTTTTCCAACTCAACTCGTGTCCGAAAGGCTCCGAATAAAACCAAGGCGTGGCGAGGGTTCAATTCAATGACTTCGCCTCGCTCTTTTCCACCATTCCTGAGCCGCACAATGGAGCCCACCTGAATGCGGTCTACGAAATGCTTCGGTCGTTTTTTCGGTGCACGTGCTGCGGAAGCTTTGCGTTTTGCGATGGTCGCTTTGGTGGCGTCATCCATCTTAGACCGCTCCATAGCAAGGTATTTTTTAACGTCTTCGAAGAGCTCCTTGTTTTTGCTGTCCACCTGATACCGATCAACAAACTGCTGGAGTCTGCGTCCGCGATTCAGGGCGTCATTTTGTTCCTCTGCGACGATTTGTTGTTGGATAGAGCGTTCCTCGACATGGGCTTCGCTCGCCTCGAGTTGGGCCCGCAACTGCTCATTTTCCAATTCTTTCCGCAGGCTTCTGTCGGTGATTTTGGATAAGGTGTTCTTTTCTTTTTGCAGTTCTCCAATCAGCTCATCCAAGCGGACTTTGCGCCCGTCCAATTTGCTTTTAGCGCGATTGATCAAATCATCCCCAATGCCATTGATCGCTGCCACTTCGAAGGTGAATGAGCTGCCGGGAGTGCCAATATCGAGTTTGAAGAGCGGTTCCAGTGATTCCCGATCAAATCGCATGGAGCCATTGAATGCATGAGGCAATTGAGCCGCACGGGATTTGATGTTGGCATAGTGCGTGGTGATGACACCAAAACAACCCCGTTGATACAGCTCTTCAAAAAACACTTCAGCCAAAGCTCCTCCCAGTTCAGGGTCCGAGCCGGTTCCGAATTCATCCAAAAGCAGCAAGACGCGGCCATCGGCAACCTCGAGAAAACCCTTCATCCGGTTCAAACGATAACTGTACGTGCTGAGTTGATTTTCAATACTTTGGTTGTCTCCAATGTCCGTAAGGATGGCGTCGAATGCACCCATCTCACTGTTGGGATGCGCAGGGATCATCAATCCACTTTGCAACATGGTTTGCAACAATCCAACCGTCTTGAGCGTGATGGATTTTCCTCCAGCATTCGGACCAGAAATCACCAACATGCGGGCCTTTTGATGCAAGGCCAATGTTTGCGGTTCCGTTTTCAGGCCGGCTTTCTCATTTTGCAAATACAAAATGGGATGGTACGCTTGGATCAAATGGAATCCACTGTCACTGCGCAATCCCGGCAAGTCACCCCCCATGTCTTGAGCTAGCTGAACCTTGGCACGCATCCAATCCAATTCCACCAACAGAACCTGGTATGCCTTGATTAAGGGAAGGTGCTTTCGGATTTTTTGGGTCAGTTCACGAAGGATGCGTAAGATTTCCTTGCGTTCATCATCGCGCAGCATTTCCATCTCAAAATTCAGGGAAACATTGATTCCAGGTTCAATGAATGTGATGCTGCCATTGTTGGATTGACCGAGAACTGTTCCCGTCAATTTCCTTTTGTGTGTGCTGTTGATGGCGAGCACACGGCGGTCGTTAATGAATCCTTCTTTGGTGTCGGCCAGCCATCCTCGCTCGCCACAATCCTTCATCACGCGAATGAATTGTCGGTTGATGGATCTGCGCACGCGGATCATGTCTTCCCGGATGGAGACCAGTTTGGAAGAAGCATTGCTGCGCACCTGCCCCTTGGGGTCAAAAACCCCATCGATGGGATCAATGAGTTCTGTGGTCGACAACACGTTGCGCAGCAGATAAAAAATCCGTGGATTCATCGCATCCCGTCCTTTGAGAGCGGCGAGTACTTCGTTGATCGTTTCAGAGGCGACGCGCAAACGCATGAATTGGGGTTCGCTCAAAACCGATTCGCGGATGCTGAGGCGTTCTATTTCTCGATGAATCTCATCGCAGCCAACCGCTGGAAAAGGAAGGCACTCCCTGCGGATTTGAAGGAATTCTTTGGTTTCCTCCAAAGCCCGCACCATGCGTTTTCGGTTCCGAAAAGGTTGCAGGTTCTGAGCCCGTTCCTGAGCGGTGGGGTTGTGACAGTATCCGAGCAGTAGCGTTCGAATGGCATTGAATTCCAAGTCACGCGCAGTTTGCTGATCAAAAGCGCCCATGTAATCTCCTACGAAGGCCTGTGTTGAGGGCCTTTTTTGCGATGCCGGCGGCTGATTCCGCTTGGGGGAGGGGTGTTTTTCTGCCATGGTATTCAAGTCAAAACAGTTCGTCACCAGGTGCGGAGCTCGGCGTCCATCCGCGCTCGGCGCAGCAAGCCTTGGCCCAATTCAAAGCGGCTCTGCGGTCCGTTGCATCAAACCAATTGACGGAGTCCATGCGCTTGAACCAAGTCATTTGACGCTTGGCGAATTGTCGCGTGTGGACTTGAATGGCCAGAATTGCTTCCTCTCGGGATAGGTGGCCGTCGAAACAATCAAACCACTCCCGGTAGCCCACTGTTTGCAATGCGTTTAGATGCGCTCGATGGTGAAAAGAGCGGGCTTCCGATTCGAAACCTTCCTTGACCATCTGTTCGACACGGGCGTCGATGCGTTGGATGAGCCAATCTCGGTTCATTTCCATCCCGATTATACGAATGTCAAAAGGCCGTTCTGAAGATTGGTTGCTGTGAAACGATGAGAACGGCTTACCGCTCGCTAAACACACTTCCAACGCACGGATTACACGTTGGGTATTGGCTTGGTCGATTTTGGCGTGCTGCACGGGGTCTAACTCCTTCAATTGCGCTAGCAGAGGTGCTATGCCCGATTCCTTCAGTTGCTTCATGAGCCCGCTTCGGATTTCTGTGGAAGCAGGGATGTCGTCCAAGCCTTCCAAGACGGCTTTGATGTAAAGCCCGCTTCCTCCGACCATCACCGCAGTTCGATGGTTGGAAAACCACTGATCCAGCCACTTCAGCGCATCCTTTTCAAATTGTCCCGCGCTATACAGTGTCTCAACGCTGAGAAAGTCAACGAAATGATGAGGTACTTCGCTGCGTTCTGCCTTCGTGGGCTGTGCCGTCCCAATGCGCATGTCCTTATAAACTTGCCGCGAATCGGCATTCAGAATTTCACATCCGAGCCACTTCGCGAGCCCAATTGCCAGGCTCGTTTTTCCAATAGCCGTTGGTCCGACCACCACAAAAAGCAGCGGGCGTTCGCCGGGCAGGAGAGGAGCAGAAGGCGAATGGCGCAAGGAACTAGGAGGGTTCAAGGATCAGATCTGAATTAAAAAAGTTCGCCGTAGTCATCAATGTTGTCCATCTCACCGCTCTGCGGTTCGTCGTCGTCGGAATCTCCGCGGAGGTAAGCGTCGAGCTCAGGGTCGCCTGTAGAATAATTTTCTGTTCCATCGGCCTCTCCTTTTTTTGCCTTTTCGACTTCATCGGCCAACAGACTCAAATCGTCGAGCCCTTCGGGTTGTCGGCTGTTGGGGTCGGGTGCCTTGCCAAATTCCAACATCAAGCGCGGATAGGCGATGTCCGTATCGGCTTCTTCGAGGGCCAGGGGTTCTAGGTAGAAGCACCACATGCGGAGGTAGTCATACACATACACTCCGCGCGATTCCAAAGAGGGCAGCAACTCCGCCACGGTGCTGGACTCCATGCTGGGCAATTCAGGTGACATGGACATCAGGGGGATTTCGTCCCCTCGATCCCAAGATTCATTGCTTTTATAAAAAGAGGCCATTTCAAGTGTGTTGCCCCAATCAAAAGCATCCAGAGTCGCGAGGTGCAGGTGCTCCAGCGGTGCATTCATTTCTATCTCAACGTCCCGGAACACATCGGCTTCGGTATCAAGAATAATTCGGAGTTTCAGAATCAATGCCATGGTTTAAAGATAGGCCTTCACCGCTGCGGGGTCGATGCGGTCGTGGTTGGCATGGTGAATGCATTTTCCATTTTGAATGACCAGCATTTGCGGCGATTCATGGTGAATGTCCAAGGTCTCCGCAATGATTTGACTCAAATCCCTGTGCGCCAGGAGATCCAGGAGAAAAGGGCGCACTGAATCAGGAAGGTCCCATCCATGCGTAGTCATTTTCAATGCCATGCGGCTAATGCTACACCGCGTGCTGTGTTTAAAGAGTACAACCAGCTGTTCGTGCGAAGCGTCGAATGCCGCTTGCAATGATTCTGCAGAGTCCAATGTTTCCCAATCCATTTCAAGCGGTAAATTTGTCCCACAAAAGTACCACGAGTTTATGGACACGCGCATCATCAAAATCGCTTTAGCGGCAGGGAGTTTGGCCTATGCCATTTCATTGTTTATCAAAGGACACATCGGCAGCGGAGTGGGCATGATCCTGGTGTGTGCCTTGCTTGTGTTGATGACCCTGCAGAGCATGCGGATGATCATGGCCTTCGTCAATTTGCGCCAGCAAAAGATGGACGATGCTCGGAAATGGTTGAGTCGGGTGAATCCCAAGCATCTCTGGCCCCGCCGGCGCGGCTATTGGTACTTCCTGATGGGCAGTTTGGCCATGGAACACAACATGAACGATGCCGAGCGTTTGCTGAAGGAAGCCTTGGACATGGGGCTAAAACAGGATCATGACAAAGCAGCGGTGAAGCTGAACTTAGCCGTTGTGGCATCGGCCAAGCGAAAGCCAAAACTCGCAAAAGCGCTTCTTGCTGAGTGCAAGCGATTGGACAAGAAAGGCATGTTGAAGAAAGACATCAAGCAGGTGGAGTCCGCCATTCAGAATCCTCAGGCGATGCGCATGCGCGGTCGGTGATCCGGACGGCGCTTTGGTTTGCTTGAATTAAGCTTGCAACAAGGCTTGCAACGTTTCTTCCAATCGGTGATTGGCCAAGAATTGTTTCTCCAGGTCAGCGGCAAAAGGAAATGCCGTGTCCAAGCCAGCCACTCGAGCAACAGGAGCATCCAAGTCAGTCCAACAAGTCTCCTGAATGCGCGCACTGATTTCAGCGCCAATCCCTCCCGTCATCGTGGCCTCGTGCAAGACCAAGGCGCGATTGGTTTTTCGCACGCTGGCCATGACGGTGCTCTCATCCCAAGGAAGGAGGGTGCGCAAATCAATGATCTCTAAGGACCATTCGGGATGTGCTGACTGCACCGCTTCTGCCCAAATAACACCGAGCCCGTAAGTCACAATGGTGGCATCGTTCCCCGCTGTTGCGATCCGGGCCTGGCCAATGGGCGTGCGAAACGGCGTTTCGGTGACCGGCCCTGAAAGCGAGCGGTACAAAAACTTGTGTTCGAAATAGAGTACTGGATTTGGATCTTCAAAAGCCTCCATCAACAGCCCCTTGGCGTCCTCGGGAGTCGAAGGATAGACAATCTTCAGTCCAGGAACGTGAAAAAACCAAGCTTCGATGGACTGGCTATGAAACGGTCCTGCTCCGACATTGCCGCCCGTCGGCATGCGGACCACGACGTCGGCGGCTTGTCCCCATCGCCAATGGATCTTGGCGAGATTGTTCACGATTTGATTGAAGCCTACGGTGACAAAATCACTGAATTGCATCTCCATCATGGCTTTCTTACCAGCAATGGATAAGCCTAACGCGGCTCCGACGATCGCTGATTCACACAGTGGCGTGTTCCGGACACGGTCCTTTCCAAAGCGGTCGATAAAGCCTTCCGTTACTTTAAAAACACCCCCGTAATCGGCGATGTCCTGCCCCATGAGAACGAGGTTGTCATGGCGCTCCATCGCCTGTCCAAGTCCTTCCTGTATGGCGTCAATCATCCGCAACTCACGCTGGGGTGAGGGACTCGGGTCCGACAAGCTTGAAACGGGCACAGGAGCAAAGCGATCGGCTAACTCTGTGGCGACATCAGCGACGATGGCGGGTTCTGCGGCTGCGAATTTCAGGCCATGCTCAATGGTGCTTTTGTGGGTCGCACGGAGTGCTTCCATGTCGGATGCGGTCAATAACGCTTGTGCCAACATCCATTCTGTGAAGCGCTCCACGGGGTCAATCTGACCCCAATGGTCGATCAGGCCTTCAGGATAATACTTGGTGCCTGACGCTTCTTCATGACCACGCATTCGGAAGGTTTTGAATTCCAAAATGATGGGGCGTGGTCGTTTGCGAACTTCTTCAGCTGCTTGGCGGACTGCGTGGAATACGGCGAGTAAATCATTGCCGTCGACTTGAAGGGCATCTTCTTCTGGAATGCCATAGCCCTTGGCTTTGTCTGTGAAGTGTTCACAACGGAATTGCTCAGTGGAAGGAGTGGACAAGCCCCACGAGTTGTTTTCGATGCAAATGACAACGGGCAAATCCCAAACAGCAGCCACATTCACGGCTTCATGGAAGTCTCCTTCAGACGCGCCGCCATCGCCAGTAAAGACGAGGGTCGCTTTCCCATTGTTGTCCATTTTGTGCGCCAATGCGATCCCGTCGGCAATGCCCAGCTGGGGGCCCAAATGGGAAATCATGCCCACGATGCGATGCTCCTTTGATCCGAAGTGAAAAGAGCGGTCACGTCCTTTCGTGAAGCCATGCGCCTTGCCCTGGAACTGAGCGAACAAGCGATCCAATCCAATGCCACGCGTGGTGAAAATCCCCAGGTTGCGGTGCATAGGTAGAATGAACTCGTCCGGTTCGAGTGCCGCGGCAACCCCTACGCTGATGGCTTCCTGTCCCATGCCGCTGAACCATTTGGAAATTTTCCCTTGGCGCAGTTGGCTCATCATTTTTTCCTCAATCATCCGCGGGAGGAGCAGTTGACTGAACAACGTTCGGATGGTTTCGTCGCTGAGGTTTTTTCGGTCGAAACGAAGCGGGTTGTGCGGGAAATCGGAAGAATTCATGAAATCAGTTGCATGAATCACGAAGGTACGTTGTTCCGCTTTTCTGCTTCCATGCCTGACCGGATTATCTTCGCCGCATGTCCAAACCTTCAGGCTCCATCCGGCGAAAGAATAAGCACCGTGCAAAAAGGACGGTGAAAGAGCGCGCGCGATTGGAAGTTCCCGTCGGACAAGTTGAAGTCTGTTTTCCAGCCAACTTGTCCACAAAGAAGGAGGTGCTTGCTCAAGAAGTTGCTGATGCGGCCGGTTGGTCCCTTGATGAGCTGGGAGATTATCGGGTCGTTCGCAAAAATTTAGATGCACGCAGGCGTCCTGTCAAGGTCCTGTGGATGGTTGAAGTGGCTCAGAAAGGACATGCGTTGCCAGCCTTGGAGATTCCGAATTGGCACGTGGATGTGATCGCGGAAAAGGCGCCTGAAATCATCATTGTGGGTGCGGGTCCAGCGGGGTTGTTTGCGGCATTGGAATGTTTGGATCAAGGCTTTCGTCCGATCATCATTGAACGTGGAGTCGATGTGCGTCAACGCCGCCGGGATTTGGTCAAAATCACCCGGGACCATGCAGTCAATCCAGATTCAAATTATTGCTTTGGAGAGGGCGGTGCTGGCACGTATAGTGACGGTAAGCTGTATACGCGCAGTCACAAGCGCGGGGATATCCGCTCAGCCTTGGAATGCCTGGTGGCATTTGGAGCGGATCCGGATATTCTGGTGGAAGCGCATCCGCACATCGGGACCAATAAATTGCCTGGAATCATCCAATCGATGCGGGAAGCCATTGTTGAAGCGGGCGGCGAGGTGCATTTTGGTTGTCGCATGGTGGATTTGGAAGCGGAAAACGGTGCGATTCAGGCAATTCATTGGCTGCAATTGGATGACGAAATACCCGTTCGCAGGGCCTGTGAAGCTGTGATTTTAGCCACGGGTCACAGCGCGAAGGATGTCTTTCGCTTGATCCATGACAAAGGCTGGACGGTTGAAGCCAAACCCTTTGCCTTGGGTGTACGCGTGGAGCATCCGCAGGCATTGATTGATCAGGTGCAATACCATGGCGAAGAGCGCGGCGATTGGCTGCCGCCTGCAGCGTACAAATTGGTTTGTCAGGTGGATGGCCGTGGAGTGCATTCGTTTTGCATGTGTCCCGGTGGAATCATCGCGCCGTGCGCTACAGAACAAGATCAAGTTGTGACCAATGGCTGGTCCCCGTCCAAGCGCAACAACCCGTTTGCCAACGCCGGCATGGTGGTTCAAATTGACGAGGAAATCTGGAAGCAATCCGGTTTTACGGGGCCTCTGGCCGGACTTGAATTCCAGCGGATGGTGGAACGAAATTGTTGGGAGGCAGCCGGTAAATCGCAATGTGCTCCCGCTCAGCGCTTGCTCGATTTTATCGATGGAGATGACGGCAAAGTATCGAAGGATTTGCCCAAATGCTCTTACGTGCCCGGTGTGGTTTCTGTGAATCTAAAAACTTTGCTCCCTGACAGCATCGCCAAGCCGTTGGCCGAGGGGTTGCGCGCTTTTGGTCGGAAGATGCCCGCGTTTTTGCACCCGGATGCCATCCTGGTAGCACCTGAATCACGTACGTCGAGTCCTGTGCGGATCCCCCGTGACGCGACTAGCTTGGAGCACCCTGATGTTGAGGGGCTGTATCCATGTGGTGAGGGTGGGGGGTATGCCGGAGGGATTCTGTCTGCGGCCCTGGACGGAACGCGCGTCGTTCAAATGCTGGCATCGAAAAGACGTTCAAAAAACACGTAAAACACAAAGCAGGACCGTCCCATGAAGGGGCGGTCCTGCTTTGAATTGTAGTCCTTGGGTTTCAGTGCATGAAGTAGGCGGCGGCTTCGAGCGACCAAGTCTCTCGCAACACCGTGGCTTCATCCAAACCAATCAAGGTGCCTTTGTAATCTCCAATGATCCGGGCTTGAGTGAATCCATTCTCATGCATCTCCGCCAGCATTTGTTCTGCCACATTGATGGAGGAAGCGGTGGGTGTTACCAAGCACAATTCGCTGTTTTTGTTGAACTTTTGAACCACGTCCCCTGTGATCATAAAAGGGGTGACGGCATCCATGTCCAAGTCGCGAATGGCTTCCGCCAGTTGCACCCTAAAAGTGGGCTTCAAGGCTTCGTGGATGGCGGCGGCGACGCTGTTCGTTGCGCCTTCCATGTTGTCAGCAGTTTCCTTCACCGCTTTGACAGGCTTGACGGCTTTCACTGGTACCGTTGTCTTGCTGGAACCAAAGGTTTTCAGCAATCGCAATTCAGCTGGAGTGCGTCCTCTGGTATCGACTGGAGTGACCATGTTTTTGCTTTCAGGAGACTCAATGCGTTGGAACACCTCCTGGAACGTCGTTGGGTTGGATGGCTGCGGAGCCAAGGCCGCAGCCCATTGCTCTTCACTCAGGGCAACGCCAAGCTCGTTGACTCGCCGGTGAGTTGAGTGAGGTTCAGTGTCTTTGAAATCTGGAATGCCATCTTTGTCAGAGTCCAAAGCACATCCAAACTTGTCGACAGGAGCGCCATCAGCTGTTGCTGGACAGTGATCTTTCGAATCATTTACGCCGTCGGCGTCTGCATCATTGCCCAACAGCAACAGCGCTTCCGGAAAGGCTTCGTTTTTGGGTTCAGCATGTGCTTTGCCCAGTCGGATGCCAATGCCTGCCTGAGCGGTGGTGAGCCAGTCCGTGTGACTGGGTCGCGGATCCAAACTTGCTTCAGTGCCGATAATGCTAGCGAGCGATGCGGAGGCATACAGACGCTTGGAAATATTCAAATCCAAACCAATCTGCACAGGAAATGCAATGTTCTGATCGGTTGCAGTGCGTGTTTCGAAGGTGTAATCTCGCATCAACGGATTGGCCTGCAAATCTGCAGAGGGTGCATCTTGTGCCATGTCATAGATGAGGCCGTCATCCCAAATTTGGTATGCATTGCCATCGGCATCCAATAAATCAGTGAAATTGGATTGCTTTAGCCATGCGGCTCCAACGCTGATCCAAGGTTGGAGATGTCTTTCCTCGTTGTAAGGCAAATGCAAGCGAAGGCCTGCTCCTGCCAATTGATAGGTTGACATTTCATCTTTGCGATTTGCCGCGGTGAGTCCGAGTTCTCCCCACTGAGCGAGTGCTTCAGCTGAAACAAATGGACGCAGGCTTGTTGAAAGCGCAATTTGAGATGAATAGGTACCCGTGCCGGATATCTGAATGCCGTCTTCCAAATTGGAAGAACCGGTAAAACTGGTCGGACCAGTCAATAGTCGAACGCTTGTTTGAGCGATCAAAGACTGCGGCTGAGCACTGAGTGCCGCGGCAGTTAACAAAAGGATGCTTGCAATGCGCATGGGTCGAATGAGCTTAATGAGACTTTTCACATCGCCCTTTACGGAACTGCTAACCAAAAAGTTTCGCCAAACTCAAAGTTTTAATCGACCAGCTCGAATTTAGTCTAGGTTTTCGCGATGAGGTCCGCGACTTGATGACCGCATTGCATGCCCATGGCCACGCCCATTCCACCGAGACGAACGGCGACATGAATGCCTGGCTTCGCTTCTTGGATAATGGGCAGTCGTTCTTGACCTATGCCGAGTACGCCCGTCCATCGGTGTTCGATTTTGACGTTTCTTGAATTGGGCCAGATGGCATTCAGCCGATTCACCAATTGGGATTCCAATTCAGCTGAATCATCCAATCCCCAATGGCGTCCCCCTCCAATGAGCAGACGGTTGCCTATCGATCTCGCATACACATAACCGGCATCGATGTGCACCGTCGGTTGAGGGGCGAGGCCATGGATAGGGGCTGTGACCAGCACCATATTGGAAGCAGGATGCACATCCAGTCCATCCATCAATTCTCCCGCAAAGGCATTGGTGGTCAAGAGCAGCCGATCTGCTTCAAACCAAGAACCGCCTTCGGGGGATTCAGACAATCGGATTTGGGGAAGAGGTGCGGCCGGTAACACTCCGGTGACATGGCAACCGTGAACCACATCGATGCCAGCGAGATGGGCCTGATGATGAAGGGCTTGCATCATTTTCCCCGTATCAATGCCGCCCTCGAGTGGCGAAGCAATGACGTGTTGGATTGCCGTTGAATCCATGCCGTTGAAGGACTGGGCATCGACCAGCTGAAATGTTTTTGAAGACGAGGTAACGGGAGCAATCCAGGCATTGAGATTGGCAATTTCCTCCACTGTGGGCATCGGTGCATGGGGTTCATGTCCTTTCAAAAACAACTCCACACTCCCGGATGCACGGTAAGCGATGGCTTGGTCGCCCAGCCGTTTTCGCAACAACTGCAATCCAGTCCAACGCTGTTGCACCAGGTCAAGTGCCCTTACGTCACCCAGAATTAGCCGGTCTTCCCTTAGCTCAGTGGCGCTTCCAAAACACGCAAAACCAGCATTCCGTGTGCTTCCACCGCCCCCAAATGGGTGCCGTTCGATGACGGTAATCTTCCAAGAGGGATGCAATTCCTTTGCGCGCAAGGCCGCTGAGAGGCCCACAATCCCACCTCCGACAACCACCAAATTGCGCTTCGTTAACCACTGATTCGACTCCCAATAACTAAATGCCATATTTTTACGTTCATTAGAAGCATGGATTTGCCCATGAATACCCTCAAGAGCCAAAATAGATTGAATTTTTCAGTAACGCCTTCAGCAAGCCATTGGTTCCTCAGGAATGTTTCTTTCTTGGGACTGCTCTGCTTGATTTTGATGGGGCTTTTTCAATCTTCAGCCGCCGCTCAAGAAGACCAGTTCTTGGTTTTTGGTTCGGTCAAAATGGACGACACCAACAAACGGTTGTTGGGCGTCAAGGTGGTGGTGTTCCAAGATGGAAGCCCCTACGATGAGTTGTTCACTGATGCGAAGGGCGATTATGATTTTGAATTGCCGTTGCGGCATGACTATACCTTCAGTTTTGAGTTGGAAGGACACAGCAACAAGCGGATTGAAGTGGATGCATCGGGCATTCCAGAGACCACTTTGGGCAATCGCAACATGGACTTGGACATGACCTTGTTTCCCTTACCGCCGGGATTCGATGAGCGTATTTTTGAAAGTCCCTACGGAAGAGGAGCGTATGATGACGGCAAAAACACGGTCGTATTTGATAGCAACTTCACCGTCCGTATGCGGAATAAGGTGCAGGCGGAATTTGCCCGATTGGAGCGGTTGGAAGGGGAGTTGGAGCAAATGCAAGAAAATTTCGAGGAATTCGTCAAGAAGGGTGATCAATCGGTGGGCCGACAAGAATGGCAGCAAGCCGTGGATTTTTATGATTCGGCGTTGGCCCTCTTTCCCGATGAAGCCAATGCAATTTCGAAGCGTGCGTCGGCGCAGGTGAAGCTGGATGAATTCTTGGCTTCGGGCGCCTCAGAAGCGGCTTTTTTGTCGAAGTTAGATGAAGGGCGAGTCGCATTGGAAGCAGACCGATTGGATGAGGCGATCGAGGTGTTTGAAGCGGCGGCTTCAATGCAACCGGACTCGCCAGAGCCTGCGGCGGGGTTGCGGGATGTAGAATCGCGTCGAGAGGAGTTGGAAAAAGAGGGAGAGTACAACGAGATGATAGCCGAGGCGGACAACTTGTTTGATCGCGAGCAATATGAAAAAGCGATTAAAACGTACAATGACGCGAGCGACCTCAAGCCATCTGAACGGTATCCGAGGGATCGCCAACAAGAGGCTCAGACGCGATTGGATGATTTGGCATCGGAATCGGCTTCCATCGTCGAACGAACCATTGCATATGAAGCGCTGCTCGACGAGGCCAACGATTTATATCGAGGCGATGACTATGCTGCGGCATTGGTGAAATATGAGGAAGCATCTCGCTTGTTGCCCGCAGAGCGGCTTCCGCAGCAGCGGGCAGAGGAATGCCGTGAGCGCATTGCTGAAGCGGAAGGAGAAGAAGCGGAGCGCATTCGAAGAGAAACGGAACGAGCGGAACGCGAAGCCTCAAGCGCGCAACTGCGAGAATTGCGTTTGCAATATGATGCCATCAACGATGAAGCCGATATCTTGTTTCGGAATGATGACTATGCAGCCGCCATTGTCAAATATGGCGAGGCATTGGAGGTTTTGCCGGATGAACGTTACCCTTTGCAACGTTTAGCTGAAGCACAGCGCAGGTTGGATGAAGCGTCTGCCAAGGCTGAAGCGAACTCCTCATCCAAGGACCGCGACCAGTCGCAAGCAGATGATCGCGCCGAGCGAGCGAGCGAGCAGGAGGCAGAAGAAGAGCGGCAAGCCCGTGATGATCGAAGGGCCGAAGAAGCGGCTCAAGAAGCAGCGGATGATGAGGCCGCATCAGCTTCAGAGGAAGCAGCTCGGGAGGCCGATAGTCTTTTAGAAGCCGAGGAACGTCAGGCTCGAGATGACAGAAGGGCCGAGGAAGCAGCGGACGAAGCAGCGCAGGACGAGGCGGAACGAAAAGAACGGGAAACTCGCAATGCAGAGGCCGATGCCGCATCGGATGAGGCAGCATTGTTGGATGTAGCGTTCAATCGCCTCATCGAAGAAGCAGATGGAGCGTACAATCGCTCCGATTGGGATGCAGCGAATGCAGCCTATGCGGAAGCCTTGGAGTTGAAGCCCGAGGATCGATATGCGAGCGGCCGAATGGCAAGAATTGCGAAGAAACAGGACGCCTCGGAGACCGCAGAGGAAGCGGATGACAATGCCGCTAGACAAGCGGCCCTGGAAGATGAAAAAGCCGATGCCGCTCTTGAGGCGGAGCGGGCTGCAGCTTCGGCTGCACAGAGCACAGAGGCTGAGCGTGAACGCCGACTGGATGCTGAACGTGAGCGAGCGGATCAGGTCATTGCAGAGCGCAAAAGACAGGAAGAGAAAGCGCGAAGTCGAGCGCAGCAGCTGGCATCCGTGATCAACAATCCTGAAAGTGAGGAAGTAGAACAGTACTACAAGGAAGCTCTAAAAAGTGAAGAGCGTTCTCGGTACCTGGAGATCGAGAAAAAGAAGCGGTCAGCGGCGGAGTTGGAGCAACAGGCCGCCCGATCTGCTCAGGTTCGCAGGGAGGATGATCTGTCGGACAACCAAGATTTGGAGAGGAATCGAAGCGCCATGGTCCAAAACGCTGGGATGGCTCAGGATCGTCGTGTCGACGCGTTGGCCGATAAAAAGAATGATTACAGCAAGGCCTCGGGTCAATCAGCGCGCACAGGAGTTGAGCAGCAAACGCGAGGAAAACAGCGTGTAGAAGATCAAAAATCGAAAAGCGCCCGGCTCCAGCGGAATCGATCACGCGATTATGCCTTGGTCGTCCCCGAATTGGAACGGAAGAAGCGGTCTTGGAGCAATCTTTTCAAGGGTGTCAATCGGGCTGCTGCTGATCGGCGTTCCATCAATACGGAAAATGCAGAGGCCAAAACGCGTCAATACCGAACGGTCGGAAATGGGGCATCGGTCCGCGCTCAGGAGCGGCTGATGGAAATCCGAAAAAAAGAACAACGGAGCAACCGGCGTCTGTCTAAACGAAAAACCGAAGCGGATCGTCGGGCCTACGACGCGCGCTTGAAAGAGCAGGATCGCATCACAACGGCAACTGACGACAAAGACAAGTATGTATTGTCCGAAGATGACCAGGAGGTCCTCATGGGCATCCACGAGGAATCCTATGACATTCCCAACGGCTTGGTCATCGAGCGAACCGTTCGGAGAGGAAATCAAGTGGTACGTTACCGAAAAGTCGTCACGAAGACGGGAGTCTATTACTTCAAAGGGGACCGCAGCATCACGGTCAATACGTGGAAGCGGGAAACTTCGATTGTGTTGGACTGATGCCATCGCCTGACACCAAAGCCCAGCAAAGCAATCGCTATTGGATGGCCATTGCCCTGACGCTGGGAGTGCATGCTGGGATCTTGTTGGTCTTGTGGATGCAGCCGCTACGCGGAACCGGAGCACAAACAACACAATACGTTGAAATCGCTGTGGCTGAATGGCCCGATGTTGAGCCGCTCCAAGAGCACTCTCTTGAATCGATGCTCAGTCAACGGATGGAGGCCCAGGTTGCCAACCTCCTTTCTGATGCCACCAAGTCCGTTTCTTCAGCGCGCCGTTCGTCCAGCGCAGCCTTGGATGAAAAGCAGATGGCGGCCGAAGTGGACGCAGATCTGCGGGCTATGGAACAAGCTGAATTTGAGCGTTTGGGTGCGGAAAAGAAGGACTTTGGTTTGGAGGGTGTGCCTGATGACGGACAACGAGAACAGATCCAGACCTATGAAGAATGGGACAGCCGCTATGATGGGCAGGTCACAGTCGCTTTTGATGTGCCGGGTCGCGATGGATTGCATCTGGATGTGCCTGGTTATCGCTGCCGAGGCGGCGGGGAGGTGGTGGTGAAAATCGAGGTAATGGGGGACGGCAGTGTGCGCGAAGCGCGCGTGATTGCGACGAAATTGTCTCCATCGGATGGGGCCTCAGAACCGATCCGAATGTGCCTCACAGAACAGGCGTTGCGCAGTGCTCAACGATCATCCTTTCGTGCATCGGTCGATGGCTCCGTTTTGGGCACCTTGACCTATCGCTTCATTGCTCAACAATAACCGTTCGATAAGAAGCGGAGGATGATGCCGGCTTCCTTGCTCTATGAACGAAATTTGAAGTTGAAGAGCTCAAGAAATTGCAATATTCCCCTGAACACCCTTTGCGCCTTGGAATTGTCCGAGAAGGCAAGACCCCTCCCGATCAGCGGGTTCCCTTGACGCCCGAGCAATGCGCGACCTTGATTGCGCGCCATCCTGAATTGGAAATCGTCGTCCAACCGAGTCCTGTGCGTCGCATAACCGATGCGGAATATGTGGTTGCAGGACTGCGTCTTGAGGAGGATTTGAGTTCGTGTGATGTCTTGATTGGAGTCAAAGAGGTGAATGTGGAAGACCTCATTCCTTCCAAGACGTACCTCTTCTTCAGTCACACACACAAATTGCAGCCCTACAATGCCCCGCTATTGGCTGGGGTGCTGGAACGAAAAATTCGGTTGATCGACTATGAAATGCTGAAGCGCTCTAGTGGCAAGCGGATCATCGGATTTGGACGTTGGGCCGGACTGGTCGGTGCTTACAATGGGATACGAGCGTATGGACTTCAAAGCGGTCGCTTCTCATTGCCCAAGGCCATCGAGTGCCGCGACCTGAAGGAAATGTTGGACCATGCCAAGTCGGCGGATTTACCCGACGATTTTCGCATTGTCTTGACGGGGAGTGGTCGGGTCGGACAAGGAGCTTTGGAGGTGCTGAAACACATGAAATTAAGAGGCGTGCACAAGGACGATTTCTTGCGCATGGATTTTCCGGACCCGGTCTATGTGCATTTGGAGGTGGATGATTACAATGAACGCATCGATGGCCAGCCGTTTGATTATGCGGAGTTTGTCGACGATGCGACGGGATACCAAAGCACCTTCATGCCGTTTGGACAGCGTGCCGACTTGTTCATTGCCGGACATTTCTGGGCCGATGGATCGCCGTTTTTATTCACTCGAGAAGACATGCGCAACCCGGCCTGGTCGGTCAAGGTGGTCGCGGACATTTCCTGCGACATTGACGGGCCCGTGGCCTGCACAGTGCGTCCATCGACGATTGCAGACCCGCTGTACGGCTATGACCCTGGAACCGAATCAGAATGCGCGTTGGATCATCCCGGTGCGATCACGGTGATGGCAGTGGACAACCTGCCATGTGAGTTGCCGCGCGATGCTTCCGAGGGGTTTGGTCGTGAATTGATGGCACATGTCATCCCGTTGCTGGTTGCCGGGGACGATGATGGCATTTTGCACGCTGCGAGTGAAACGACGCTGACAGGAGAGCTCAATGCGCCGTTTGCCTACCTCGCGGAATACGCGGAAAAAGGGGGGGAGGAACTCTAAAATTTACAACCGGTCTCAAAGCATCGGTGCTTGCCGTACTTTTGCTCTTCGCTAAGGGCAATGGCTCACCGCGTTGTTCTTTGTTTATGGGGCCGATTTTGGATTTGACAGCAAGATGATAGATCGGGTAAGCATGCCGAGCACTTGGAAGACCAGCTCGTTAATCTTGAACTTCTAAGTCAGAAATGACAACACTTCCTACGCGCTCGCAGCTTAATCGACTTAGTCGATTGGCCTAATTGTATCACCAAGTGATGCAACGAGCTATCCCGAAGCAACGTACGGACCCTTCCGTTGTTTCAATGGGGTATCAGGCAAATGGGACTAGTTAAAGGTGTGTCCGACGCCTGGCGCGAAATTTACTGGACTAAGCTGTTAGGTGGGCTGTCTGTGGTCAGCCTTCAGTCGAAATACAATTACAGAATAAGCATGTAGAAATCACGGTATGTCCTTGTTTGGACGGGGGTTCGACTCCCCCCGGCTCCACTTTTAGCACTTCTAAAGTGTTGATAAATAGTATTTTGAGAAAAGTGTCGCCCATAGCGTCGCCCACAAATTACTCCGAAGGCATCATGCGCATCTTCGTTACCCGAAAGGACGTTGAATCCACAATGGGTGGGTTCTTGGTGAGCGTGTCCACGCCTTGCCATTCATAACAGTTGCGGATGATCCGATGTGCG
>CALGEI010000138.1 GCA_937881575.1 uncultured Flavobacteriales bacterium
TCGCTCCATCAAGAGCCCACGTTTGGTGAACCCGCCCCAACAAATCAACGACCTGCGCCTCCGCTTTTTGGCCAGATGCCACCCAGCGCAAGGTCATGGAGTTAGAGGTGGGGTTGGGATAGACCTGAAGGTTCAAGGTTGTTTGCGGACGGATGCTCAGTGCGCAATCCAATTCCAAAATCACGTCGTCTGAAGCTGCGGCATAGGCTTCGAATTCTCCCCAAGCCAGTGGGTCATCCTCTAAAAAGGCATCCAGCCAGGGAACGATCAATTCCAAGGTGAATTCCAATTGTTCCGCGTGTGTGAGTCCCGAAAATCCAAGTTCACCGATATCGCAGACGGTGCCTTGGTCTGCGAAACCGCAATGACTGCCATCGAGAAGGGAAGCGAAAGCCCGGCAAGGAGCTCCGGTTGTGGAATTGTAGAGCGGGAAGTGCTGGGTGTCCGGAGGTGTAACGCCATCGGCTGATCCCGACACGACCAACACGGGAACTTGGATGTCCTCGCCCACCGCGACCGCGGATGGATTGGTTTCAGCGGGCGCAAAGACAACAACCGCGTCGATCATGGGATTGGTTGCGGCGGCCAACCAAGCAGCCCCACCGCCCATGCTGTGGCCTGCAATGGCCACACGCGGTTGCAACCATCCGGCAAGAATGCCGGAAGCACCATCCTGAACCAGCGCATTGGCCACAAAAGCCAGATCCAACCCAAAATTTTGGTGAGACGGTGCAAAATTTTGCTCGGTGGCCACCAAGGCGACGACATACCCCGCATGCACGAGTCCCGCCGCTAGATCATCATAATCTTGAGGTCCCATTAAAAACCCATGACCAAAAACTACCAAGGGAAAGGGGCCATTGTCGGGAGTGGCTTCAGAAGTGGCAGAAACCCCAGGATACCTCACGTCGCACGCGATTTCTCGTCCTCCTCGTGTGTCATCAATGAGCAACCAATTGGTCGTGCCAACCGGTTGTTGCGCCTGCAGAACAGTCCAACAACACATCGCGATCAGACCGAAAAATGCGTGGCTTCTTTTCATGGCGAAAAGATAAGAAGTATCAAAGTGCATTGCACTTTGATAGGATGATTCACGCCTTAAGGCGTGTACTCAACGGCGCCGTCCAGAATGTAATTCATCTGGTAGACATCATCTGAGTTGAGTCGGAATTTGCCAGCGAATGTGAGGCGTTCATCCGTTTGGTACACCCGGGAAGATTTGCCCGTGAAACGGAGATCGACGACAGACTCGGGCCCCGCTCCACCGCAGAAAAAGCAATTCGCAAACGGATAGCGACTCAACACATAAAAGTCTTCATCGAGGTCAACCGGAATCATGTAGCCCGTGATATACACATCTTGACCCTCGAGATCTTCGATGCTCTGGCCAAAGGTGGGTTTCCAATAATAGGCATCGAGTTCTTCGACATAAACGTCTTTGAATTCAACATCCTCCAAGCTGCGCCACGTCAATTCTTCCCAGCCCGTCGCAGGCGTTGTTGCGGCCATCGGGGAGTCTTCACGGTCCAAGCTCGCGTTGCGCAGGGTGGTGGTCAGCTGCACCGTTTCATCGCTCGGATGACAGAAGGAACTGAAATCGACAACACACAAGGCGGATAAGGCGATGAGTCCCGCCATCCAAGACGAGCGGAGTATAGAATTCGGTTTAGAGTGCATCATGGAGAATCAGAAAGAGTGCGGGAAATGTCCATCCTGAGGGCCGAAATGCCCGGAATTGCGGCAGCAACCAGCCCGACAAAGATAGCCAAGCCAACGAGAGCACCTTCAGCGGTGAGCAAGCCCAGCGACTCCCAGTCGTACCGGAACTTATCGGCCACCAATTGGGCCAAGAGCACCATGCCTCCACGACTCAATAATAGGCCCAAGATGGCGCCTCCTAAACTGAGCAGCCCGCCTTCCAAAAGCAAGGAAACGTACAATCCACGTGGCGAAGCGCCCATGGTGCGCATCAGTGCCAATTCGTAACGACGCGCCAGCAAACTGTCGTAGACGGAGATGAAAATACTGGCAAAGCTCAAGAGCATGATCAGTCCAGCAATCATCCGCAAGGTGTTCATGCCGATGCCAAAATTTTGGGTGAGACGATTGATTTCGATGGAAGGCAAGGCCACCTGCATGTTGGTTTCGCGGATGACGTTGGGAATGGTCAACACGGCCAAGGGATTGCGCTTTTTGAGCAATACAGCGGTGATTTCACGGTCGGCATCGAGCACATCGCCCTCGTCTCCGTGCACCTGCCAGATGGTTTCAATATTGCACAAAATCAACTGGTCCATCACGGAATGACTCTCCTCCATGATGCCGACCACCACGAACGTCTTGTCCGTGTGCACGTCTGTTTCGTCTTGCAATCCGTGCGCACTGAAGAAGGTGTCTCCGACTTGAAGCCCGTCCGTAGCAGCGACCTTGGATCCCACAACGACCTCAAAAGGAAGTTTCCACCACTCGCCGGATTGCAGTGTGGCGTCATAATGCTGAGGGTAGGCCAGGGTACTTCCAACAATTCGGAATCCGCGGTAATTGTCACCGTATGCGAGCGGAATGCCCTCAGCGATGTAAGGGTGGCGGATCACTTTTTCCGCGTCCGCTAGACGGATATTGCCGGTGGGGGCATCGACGTGGTAGACGTTGGCCAAGATCAATTGCAGCGGACTGCCTTTGGCTCCAAGCACCAAGTCAATGTCTTGAATGTTGCGCTCGAACGTATCGCGCAATTGCTTTTCGGACAGCATCAAAAGGCTCACCATGCCCACCCCGAATGCCAGCAGAATCAGGCTCAAAGCGGTTTGGAGCTTCTTGGCTCCCAAATTCTTCCAGGCGATGTAGAGCCAATTCATGATGTCGGAATGGCTAAAGATTTCAACTCAACTTTTCGGTCATAGCGGTCTTTGAGCCGCTGGTCATGGGTCACAATGACCAGCGTAGCTCCGGCTTGAGCGGCTTGTTCTTCCAATAAATTCAACACGGCTTGCGTGGACCGATCGTCCAGCGCACTCGTGGGTTCATCCGCCAAAAGCACTGCAGGCCGGTGTACCAACGCCCTTGCGATGCTTGCTCGTTGTTGCTCTCCAACGCTCAAGTCCTGCGGGCGACTTTTGGCTTTGTGGCCGACACCCAGGGCATCGAGGAGCGATTGGGCGTGATCGAGATCAGCCGCCTGGCCTGTCAGGAAATACGGCAGCGCCAAGTTTTCCAAAACGGACAAGCTTTGAACGAAATGTGAGCGTTGAAAAACGAGGCCCACGTGCTTTCCTCGAAAGCGATCCAAGTTCTTTCCCGTCAGCACTCCCAAGTCTTGGCCATTGATGCGCACCTTTCCTTGATTTGGCCGCAAAATGCCACACAAAAGATGCAGAAGGGTTGTCTTGCCGCAGCCAGAATCACCCAGTAAAAGCATTTGCTCGCCATTGGGACAGGACAAATCCGGGAATGTCAATTCCGGCGAATCAGCACTGTAGCGAAAGGACAAGTGGGAAGTCTCGATCATGAAACCCGAATTTACAACGTCGGACGGGACGATGGGTTACCCGATTACCTTTGACTCGTGAATTTTAAACAACGTTTGCTTCGATACGGCTCAGGAGTCATCATCGGAGTGCTCATGAGTGTCGTCCTCTTCAGTGGACGCGGATGCAGTGATTGGCTGCCCGAGAAACGCATTAAATCCCGGATTCAATTGGACGGTATTGAGCTGGATGCCGTTGTTTCTTGTGCCATCAAGTGTTGGGAAGATGAACAGGGGAAAGCCTCCCCGTTGGAAGCGTGGCTGCTCGATGCTGAAATTGATTGGGCATTGAGCGGTCCAAGGGAGATGCCTCAACGGTATGTATTCAACCTGCCGAACGAAGCGCCATGGCAATCAGTTGAATGCCAATTTTCAGAGACCCGTGGTATGATTACGGCTGCTGTTTTCCGGAGCAATGCTGATCGTTGTCAGTGCGCTAACACAGCGGTTGCGGGAGAGTAGCAGAATTATTGACGCACGATGGCCAATCGACCGCGCAAGGGAGTCGATGCTCCGACCGTCCAAGCCTCGAGAATGTATGTTCCCGGATTCATGCCAGTCGTAAACCACGAATAGGGCGATGAGGCGAAGCTGAGCGCGGCATCATGTACGACTCGTCCGCTCGCGTCTATGATGCGCAGTCTTTCCAAAACAGCATTGTCCGCTATATTCATAAATACCTCGGATCCAACTCCTACCGGATTCGGGGAAAGAATCAGATCCTCTACAATGGGACCACCGATGATCGCATCGTCCGGATCGAATTGCATCCGATAAACATGTTGCACGGTGCACAAGTACAATTCGCCGGAGTTGTCCTCACTCATTGCAAAGCGGTATTCATACGCTCCTTGTTCCCATGAAGCGAAGCCGCCAGGGACCTGAATGTCCAGCGGAGCCTCTAGCCATGAGCCATCGGCTTGTTCGGTCAACGTCCAGAACCGGACACCCTCGAAACCGCAATAGTCCGTGAAGACATAGCTCCCATACAATGTTGGAATGGGACCGCGGTAGCGGTAGCCGCCGATGACAGAACACCAGCCTTGCTCATGCGGATAGGAAAAAATAGGCAACTCGAGCGTCACGCCTTCCGGAATGCAATCGACGGTCGGTTCGTAGCACATGGGCCCCTCCATGAGGCGCCAACCGAAGTTCAATCCTCCCTCGGAACTGGCCGATTCAAAATTCACTTCTTCCCAATCGACCTCGCCGACGTCACCAATGAATTTATCGCCCGTCAACCGGTCGAAACTCCAGCGCCAAGGATTGCGGAACCCGACCGCCCAAATTTCATCCAGAGCATCGGGATTCCCCACGAACGGGTTGTCCTCTGGAATGGTGTATGGTGCCAATCCATTGACTTCGATGCGCAACATTTTACCCAACAACGTTTCCAGATTCTGGCCGTTGCCAATCAGGCCGTGATCGTCTCCACCACTTCCTCCTCCTGTTTCACCCGTGCCCGTTCCACCGCCATCGCCGGTGGTCAAATACAAAAAGCCATCCAATGGACCGAAGTGCAGTTGTCCGCCATTGTGTCCGCGAGCAGGCTGCTCCAATTCCAAAACTTCGAACCATTGCGTCACGTCTGCGGCGGTATGCTCCGGATTGGTGCCGAAGCAGAGGAGTCGCTCATCGATGATGCTCCCGGTGCCATCGGGCCGGTAGCCATTGTACATCACATAAAACAGCCCATTCTCTTCAAAATCGGGATCAAGGATGAGGTCATTCAAGCCTTGCTCACTGCTGATTCCATAATCCACAAGGTCCAAGCCCGATGCGCTCAAATCGAGAAACGGTTCCTCGCGTACTTCGCCCGATGTTTCATCGAACCACATCACCAAGCCATTGTGGCACAAGATGAGCAGGCTTGTTTCTTCAATGGCATGTGAGGCTGGCCGCACTCCAACGGGAGATTCGGCTGCTACTAGCCGCTCAGCGACAATGGTTTCAGGTGCGATTTGGGACGCAAGGGGACTTGCGAGGACCAGCGCCGAAACGAAAGGAATCCATGCACGACTGGATAAAATCAGGGAATGAATGAATCGCATGAGAAGGGGTTGCAGACTAACTTTGAGGGGCAAAGATATTGTGTCCGAACCTGAACCCCTCTGCAACGGTTGTTAAGTCTATGAATCGTCAAACCGCTTTCGCCCTGCTGCTGCCCTTGATGGGAATTGGTCTGGCGCTTCTGTTTTCAGGAGCGACGGATCCGGATGTGGCGTTTCATGGTGACGATGCCGCGCACATGCGCTGGAGGATGGGGGAGCTCTGCACAGAGCAAGGCGTGTATTTCACGGGATCCGGAAACTGTGTGAATTGCCACGCTCCGGATCCGGATGGTGAAGCCTTGGTGGATGTCGATGGACACACGGTGAGTCCGGTCGTTGACTGGCAAGCGACCATGATGGCCAATAGTGCCAAGGATCCTTTTTGGCGCGCCAAAGTGTCCCATGAAGGGTTGGTCAATCCCAATCACCGCGAATCCATAGAGAATCTATGTACTGCGTGCCATGCGCCTCAAGGGTTTCATGAGGCGCATTTGACGGGGAAAGTTGGCCCCAATGGTTACACCATGGACCAGTTGCTCGAAGATGAATTGGGCTTGGACGGAATCGGTTGCACCGCATGCCACGGGATCGATGATGATGCGCTCGCAGGCCGATCAAATGGAGATCTGCCCATCAATCCAGACAACGTCTCTTGGGGTGGGTTTGAGAATCCATGGGATGGTTTGATGAGTGGACAAACAGGATTCAATCCCGTGTTTGGAGAGCACATGCGCAACAGTGAAGTGTGCGCGAGTTGTCATTCACTTTACAGCCATACGCAAGACTTAGAAGGCGAGGAGACGGGGCAGGTATTCTTCGAACAAACGACGTATTTGGAATGGGTGAACTCTGCCTACAATGCGGAAAATGTCCAGTGCCAATCGTGCCACATGCCACTGGTGGAAGGGGGAGCCATTGCAGCTACGCAGCCCAATTGGTTGTTCAACCAGCGCTTCGGAAAACATCATTTGGTCGGAGGGAATGCCTTCATGCTGAAGTTGATGAGAGACCAAGCGGTGGCGTTGGAATTGAGCGCGACGACCGTCCAATTCGATAGCACCATCGCACGAACCGAACGTTCGCTTCAAACGCAGACAGCTGAGTTGGAAGTGCGCCAATTGGCCTCTGCGATGGGCGACTGGGAGTTTGAGGTGGAACTGCGCAATTTGGCCGGTCACAAGTTTCCGAGCGGCTATCCTTCGCGGATCGCGTTCATTGAATTCGAATTGCAAGACCCCGATGGCAACACCCTATTCCACAGCGGAGAGTGGACGCCAGAAACGGGGGTGATTGGAAGGGACGAGACGTGGGAACCGCATTGGGAAACCATAGAATCAGAGGACCAGGTGCAGGTGTATGAAATGGTCATTGGGGATGTGACTGGAGCGCCGACACAAGTGCTTGAACGTGCCTCGGTTTTGATCAAAGACAATCGCCTTCCACCACGAGGATTCTCCACGAACCATGCGGCGTATGATACCGTGCAATTCGGCCCGATGGCAGCGCTCGACGCCAATTTCAATCGCACGGCGCAGACGGGAGAGGAAGGTTCGGGGTCCGACCGGATGACGTACCGCATCCCGAATGATCTCAATGCGGCCACTGTGCAAGCCCATGTCACCTTGCATTACCTCTCTGTTCCGGCACGTTGGGTTCAGAGCATGTTTGAATGGGCGGAGGATTCCGAAGAGATTGCGTCCTTCCAGTCCATGTTTGAATCAGCCGACCGCACACCTGTAGTGGTTGCGACGACGACAACGTGGGCCTATCGCGGATTTGACCAGAATGATCCAGAATGGCGCTTAGCCCCGAGTGCCATCGGGTCGGGCCAACCGCTGCGTCTGATTCCACCAGGAGAGACCATCCCCCTCGAGGTTGTGCTGGTGGATGCCCTTGGTAGAACCGTCCGCTCTGTCACGCCAGATGCTGCGCTACGGGGGTTTGACGTGTCCGACGTGGCAAGCGGTGCCTTCTTTGTTCGGGTGCGTACAGAAAGCGGTTGGAGGGTGTTAAAAGGGATGAAGTTGAACAGCCAGTAAAATGCGTTCGAAGCACGAATTTCTTTTTTAGAATGATTCTAAATTACCCTATTTAAGGGATTGTATAGGGGCACGTCTTTGCGTCAAATTTGCCCTGTCTTTCGAAGCTATATTCCTGCTGTTTTTTGATTCATTCGCATGCTACGTTTTTCTTCTATTCTGGCCTCTACTGTTTTTTTGTTTGTTGCAGTTTTTGGACAAAATCAGCATGTCCTGAGTCAGATGATGCAGGAAGAGGAATTGTTGCCTGACAGCTTGCGCAGCATCATCCAAGATTGGCATCATCTGCCTGAAGCGACCATTTCAGCTGTCGGATTGGCTGCCGGAGCTGAAGGAGTGGATGAGGTTCCAGGGGCCTTGCACATCATCCGGCCAGAAGCCCTTCAGCGCTTCTCCTACAGCGATCCTTTGCGGGCTTTACAATCCGTCAGCGGAGTGAATATCCAAGAGGAAGATGGATACGGCTTGCGCCCGAACATTGGGCTCCGTGGATCAGGTTCTGAGCGCTCTGCTAGAATCACTTTGATGGAAGACGGGGTGTTGATTGCGCCCGCTCCCTACACGGCACCTGCTGCCTACTATTTCCCTTCCATAGCGCGTATGGAGTCGATAGAAATATTGAAAGGGAGTAGTCAAATTGCCTTTGGTCCTCAAACTTCAGGAGGAGCTATCAACTTGGTAACGCCGAGCATTCCAGATTCAAGTTTAGCCGGATTTTTTCGAACGGAGATGAGTTCTTTTGGGGGACGGGTGGACCATGGTCGCGTGGGCACTTCTTGGAAGCACCGTCTGGGAACCTTGGGTGTGATGGTTGAATACTTGACATTGGGCAGCGACGGGTTTAAAACACTCCCGTCGGGTAACCCAACCGGTTTTTCCAAATCAGATCGCCTGATGAAGTTGAGTTGGAAAGCTCCTCTTAAGGCAAAAATTCAGCAATCCATAGAATGGAAGGGAGGTCAGGTGACTGAGAATTCATTTGAAACCTATGTGGGTCTTAGCGATGCAGATTACGCCATGAGCCCCTTGCAACGGTATGCAGCAAGCGCTCAAGATCAAATGCTTGCAACGCAACAACAAAATGTACTGAAACACCGAGTGCAACTGGGAGTAAATTGGTCTGTAGAAACCGACGTTTACGCTACACAGTTTCAACGCAATTGGTACAAATTGGATCGGGTGATTGACTCCACGGGTGTGACCCATGGTTTGGCCGGTTTGTTCGAAGATGGAGCAGATTTGGATGCTTTTAATTTGTTGAAGAATCCAGATACTCCGAATGGAGCAGGCTTGGATTTGAAAGCCAATAACCGCTCGTATTATTCCGAAGGGATTCAACATCGTGGGGTATTCAAGTTTGGAAGTAAAAGCGGGGCTTCACACCAGGTGGTGTATGGAACGCGATGGCACCGGGATGGTGTGGAACGTTTGCAATGGCGGGATCGCTACATCCTTCAATCGGGAACGATGACCATGACAAACCCAGGCTCGCTGGGTTCTGCTGGCAACCGGGAAGAAATGGCTACGGCTTGGGCATCGTTTGTACGAGGTACGATTCGCACGGGGATTTTCACATGGACGCCAGGTGTGCGAATGGAACGCATGGAGTTTGAACGCTGGGATTACAGCGGCTCTGATCCAAACAGGATTGGGGAGGCGGATTATCGGCGCAATGAATTGTCAGTGTGGTTGCCAGGACTGGGGCTGCATGCCAATCTTTCGCCGGTATGGACAGCATTCACGGGACTTCACAGAGGATTTATTCCTCCCGGGTCTTCCCCCGAAACAAAAGAGGAAACAAGCGCCAATTGGGAATTGGGAGTGCGTTGGAATAGCAATGGATTCAGCGGTCAACTTGTGGCATTCAGAAATGCGTATAAGGATCTACTGGGAGCAGATTTAGCGGCCAGTGGTGGAACGGGATCAGGCGATTTGTTCAATGGTGGAAGTGCCTTGACCAAAGGACTGGAAGTAGAAGCGGCTTTCAATGCCATGCACTACCGGTGGGAGAAGTGGTCCTTGCCAATTCAAGCGTCTTACACGTGGACGGATGCCCGTTTTTCTGCTGGTTTTGAAAGTGATTTTGATGCGTGGGGATCGGTTGTTCGGGGTGATGCGTTGCCTTATTTAGCGCCACATCAAGGAAGCATTATTGCCTCCTTGGTCGGGCCTAAAATCGCACTCAACACGTCCTTTCGGTATGTTGGAGCTATGCGGACGATTGCTGGACAAGGGGATCTTGTTTCAACGGAAAGCACTGACATCGCGAAAGTCTTGGATGTTGCGTTTAGCTGGTCTGTTAAGCCGGGCATACAATTCGATCTCGGAATGAATAACGTGCTGGATGCCACCTACATTGTAGCACGCCGTCCCGCTGGAATTCGACCGGGCATGCCCCGATTCATGAGGACGGGATTGCGTCTGATGTTCTAAGTCAGCGCGTGCGATTGACTTGGGAACGCCGCTTAAATTCACGGCGGATCAACTCCAATTCTCTTGAGGATTGACCGGCAACGGAGGTGTTCTCTTCGGCGCGTCGAATCAGGTAAGGAATCGTGTCGCGAATGGGGCCATACGGAACATATTTGGCAACGTTATAGCCTGCAGCAGCCAGGTTAAAACTGATGGGATCGCTCATGCCCAATAGCTGAGCAAACCAAATGCGCGCATCGTTGACCGCAAGCCCGGATTTCCTCATTTTTGAGCACAATAGCAAGCTGCTCGCTTCGTTGTGGCTTCCTGCGCAGAGCGAGACGGAATCCACATGCTGAATGCACCATTCAAGTGCGGCATCATAATCTCGATCTGTGGCCTCCTTGTCCGGCTGAATGGGGGATTGAATTCCAAGTTTGGAGGCACGCAGGCGTTCTTTTTCCATATAGGCTCCCCGAACAAGCTTCACCCCGATTCGGAATCCACCGCTCTGCGCTTTTTCCGTCAACGCTTTTAAATAGGCCAAACGATCGTGTCGGTACAATTGCACGGTGTTGAAGATCCACGCCTCGGTGCGGTTGTGCCGCTGCATTTGTTCTTCGGCCAATTGATCAATAGCGGGTTGGAGCCAGCTTTCTTCGGCATCGATGAACACGGGTGTTCCGATGCGGGCCGCTTCCGCACACAATGCATCAACGCGCTTCTGCACACGTTGCCAAGCTTTCTCTTGTTGTTGCGAAAGGGTTTCCCCTGCCGACACCATCTCCAAAATGGCCGTTGGTGCGATGCCGCTCACCTTGAAAACGCCAAAAGCGTGGCGTGGATCTTGGTCGGTGGATTGGATTGCGTCGAGGATGGCGTTGAACGTTGAATCCAACTCGTCCTCTGCTTCCTTGCCTTCTGCACTGTAATCCAAAATGGTACGCACGCCGGACGCATTCAATTTAGCGACCTGGGCTTCAGAACCTTCAATGGTTTCTCCGCCACAAAAATGCCGATAAATGGTCGGGCGAATGGCCCAACCAACCGGAATGCGAAGAGCCATTGCCCATTGCATGAGAACCTTCCCCAGCCCAACGAGTCGAGCATTTCCAACGGTTTGGAACAACCACAAAGCCCGGCGCAACTCAGCGGAACTGAGGTGAGCGTACGCTTGCTCCATGTTGTTGAAGTCCGGTAATTCGGATGGCGTCTCTTTTGTGAATGGGGCTGGCATGGGTCCGTTCCAGATCATTTCGTGGACGACAAAGATACGGCGGTGGACCGCTTTGTTGGAACCGACCAAATGGAGTTTCGCAGCGGTCAGACAGGGTGTATATTCGTAGCTCAATCCAATGAAACATGAGTGAATGCAACGCCTACATCGAGTCCAATCGGAATCGATTTCTTGAAGAATTGTTTGAGCTGCTTCGAATTCCATCCGTATCCGCAGATCCCGCTTTCGCTTCAGATGTTCTGCGTTGTGCAGAAAACGTTGCCATGAATTTGAAAGCTGCAGGAGCGAACAATGTTGAGATCATTGCAACTGAAGGGTATCCCGTGGTTTATGGTGATCGGCATGTATCTCCTGATTTACCGACGGTTTTGGTTTATGGTCATTACGATGTGCAACCGGCAGATCCGCTGGAACTTTGGGACAGCCCTGCCTTTGAGCCCGTCATCAAAAAGACGCCGCTCCATCCGGAGGGAGCGATTTTCGCTCGTGGAGCGTGTGACGACAAAGGCCAATTCTTCATGCATGTGAAAGCGTTTGAGGCGATGGTACAATCGAATGCATTGGCTTGCAATGTGAAGTTCATGATTGAAGGAGAAGAGGAAGTTGGGTCAGCTCATCTGGAGCCATTTTTGGAAAAGCACAAAGAAAAACTCGCCGCTGACATCGTTTTAGTCAGCGATACAGGCATCATTGCCAACGATATTCCATCCATCACCGTGGGGTTGCGTGGTCTGAGCTACGTGGAAGTTGAAGTCACGGGTCCCAACAGGGACTTGCACAGTGGTTTGTATGGAGGGGCTGCGCCGAATCCGATCAATATCTTGTGTGAGATGATTGCCTCACTCAAGGATGAAGACCAACGCATTACCGTGGATGGTTTTTACAACGATGTCGTGGAATTGTCCGAAGCCGAACGGGCTGCGATGGCCAAAGCCCCCTTCAGTGAAGAGGAGTATAAGACGAGCATTGACATTGAAGCTGTTGAAGGGGAAGTGGGCTATTCAGCGCCTGAACGGATGAGCATTCGACCCACCTTGGATGTAAACGGAATTTGGGGAGGATACACCGGCGACGGCGCCAAAACGGTGATCGCCAGCAAGGCCATGGCTAAAATTTCCATGCGTCTTGTTCCCAATCAAGATCCCGATCAAATTACAGCTTTGTTTATCCGACACTTTGAGGCCATCGCGCCTCCATCGGTGAAAGTAAAGGTCACACCGCATCACGGCGGGCAGCCTGCTGTTACACCGACGGACTCGATTGCCTACAAGGCTGCTTCCATGGCCATGGAGGCGTCCTTTGGTCGGACACCCGTTCCTTTTCGTGGCGGCGGTTCCATTCCCATTGTAGCCAGTTTTGAGAATGTCTTGGGATTGAAAACAGTCTTGATGGGCTTTGGTTTAGACAGTGACGCCATCCACTCGCCAAATGAGCATTACGGCGTGTTCAATTACTTCAAAGGCATCCAGACGATTCCGTTGTTTTATAAGCATTTCGCTCAACTCAGTCAATCGTGAATCGCATTCTCTTCTTTGTTTTAACCGTATTTCTCAGCAGCTGCCAATGGTGGCAGGACATTGAGGTATTGCGAGTTGAGGGACTATCCGATGTGGCCATCTCATTGGACGGGATGGAGGGTGAGGTGAAAGTGGTGCTCCACAATCCCAATGGATTTCAAATCCAAGCGCAGGGAGTGGATGTGGCTATTTACGTGGGAGATGATCGAATTGGATCGGTGTCTCTGCCAGACAAGCAAGTGCTGTCGGCCCGCTCGGAATCAACGCTCATCCTCAACTTAGAAACGGATCAGGGGGCTTTGAAGAGCATACTGCAAAACCAATTGCTCCAATTCATTGGAGGCAATGCGATTGAAATCCGAGCAGAAGGCACGGTGCGTGGACGCGCATTTGGCCTGAATGTTACGTTCCCAATAGAGTCCTCTGAACAAATCAAGCTATAGACCGCATGCCATCATTCCTCCGCCTTTCCAGTATTTGTTTGTCCATCTTGTTTGCCGGCTTATTCGGGACCGTGCAAGCCCAAGATTTGGATGCCTTTCTAGAGGGCATGAATGTTCGTCATATTGGCCCAGGAGCGATGAGTGGACGGGTGACAACGATCGATGTGCAACGCAATCGGCCCGAAGTCATCTACATCGGCACAGCGAGCGGAGGTCTATGGAGGAGCGAAACGGCTGGAGTTGAGTGGGAGCCCTTGTTTGACGACCAACCGACGCAAAGCATTGGGGCGGTGGCATTGGCCCCTTCGAATCCGGATGTGATTTGGGTGGGAACGGGAGAAGGCAATCCGCGCAACTCGCACTCCAGCGGACGCGGTGTATTTCGAAGCATCGATGGAGGTTACTCCTGGGAAATGATGGGGCTGGAGAAGACCCACAACATCCACCGGATCATCATCCATCCGACCGATCACCGTACGGTGTGGGTCGGCGTAACCGGAACAGCTTGGGGGGATAGTCCCGATCGTGGTGTCTACAAAACAACTGACAGCGGCAAGACTTGGGAGCATGTGTTGTACACGGATGAAAGCACGGGTGTGGCAGACATGATCATCGACCCTTCCAATCCGGACAAGTTGTTGGTGGCCATGTGGTCTCACCGCCGTCAGCCTTGGTTTTTCACCAGTGGTGGAGAAGGCAGTGCGCTGCACATCACACACGACGGCGGTTCAACGTGGAAGGAATTGACCGACGAAGAAGGATTGCCTGCGGGAGAATTGGGGCGCATCGGATTGGCCGTCAGTGCGGCGAATCCAGATGTGATTTACGCTTTGGTGGAATCCTCTAGTACGGGGTTGTACCATTCCCAAGACGGGGGCGTTTCCTGGAGCTTGATTCAGGGAGACAACATTGGAAATCGTCCGTTTTACTATGCTGACATTTATGCCGACCCCTCGGATGAACGGCGATTGTTCAATTTGTACAGCATGGTCGATCTCAGTGAGGATGGAGGAAAGACTTTCCGTACCATTCTGCCTTATAGCGGAGTCCATCCGGATCACCACGCCTTTTACATTCACCCGGACGACCCGAATTTCCTCATTGACGGAAATGATGGGGGTTTGAATATCAGTCGGGACGGCGGCCAATCTTGGACCTTCG
>CALGEI010000139.1 GCA_937881575.1 uncultured Flavobacteriales bacterium
AGTCTGCGAGAATAGCTCAGTGGTAGAGCACAACCTTGCCAAGGTTGGGGTCGCGAGTTCGAATCTCGTTTCTCGCTCAATAAAAAAGCCTCCCACAACGGGAGGCTTTTTTATTTCATACCGTTTGGCCCAACGCCCTGCACGCGCTGTTTCATGCGAAAAGCGGCATGGTCTGTTTTCCATTCATTCTGATTTTTGTCGGGGGTAATCTGTTTTTCGAGAAGCCTTGCGCATCAACGCATTGATCATGGCATCTGAAGAATGCCACATCCGAGCGTCTTGAAATTTCTTGTAATTGCTCATCAAAATGCCCGTTTCTGCGTCGTATAAACTCAGGTCCATCTGAGCCCACTCCGGAGAACCAGGAGTCCATAAAAAAATCAAATTAAGCACAATCCCCAATTCGCGGGATACCGGTGCACCCGTCTTAAAACTGCCCAGGATGACCGCATCAACTCCTAACATGGCAGACAACTGCATCGGCGTGTAGGCCGCCAAAGAATCCAAAGCAAGCCCATTTTGAATCAACAGGGCATTGGTCACATGAGGGGCTTGAATCGCAACGGCCCAGTGTCGCTTTTCCTTGCGACTTAAGTACCAAGATGTCAAGTAGCTTTGAATGTCCAGACCTTTTGCATCTTCCATTCGTAACAGAAGTTCTGGAGCAGTGTCTCTCAACTCCTTTGGCGTCCATTTCACCATCACATCAAGTGGCAAGACCGCAATCACCTCATGATCAGCAGCCATCGAATGAAACTGAGCATCTTCATAGTACATGGATTGACCCACAACTTGGCTTGGCAAGAGCGCAACGCAACTGAAGACGAGCGAAAAAAAAACAGCCAGATAAACGCATCATTATCGGAACTTTCCATGCCAAGGTAACTCACTCCAAATAAAAACATTTCCGGGTTGAACGAGCGTGATGCGCGCACCGTTCCAGCGCACATTTCTTATTAGCTTTGCGGCGCTTCGGACAACCGTGGCTAACTGAATCCAAAGAACGAACCATGCACGCAACGATTACGACTGACCAAGGCACCTTGAAGGTGGAATTATTTGCGAAAGACGCTCCCAACACGGTGGCTAATTTTGTCAAACTCGCTAAAGAAGGTTTTTATAACGGCTTGAAATTCCATCGGGTCATCCCCGGATTTGTCGCCCAAGGAGGGTGCCCACAAGGCATCGGAAGCGGCGGACCGGGTTATAACATTGACTGCGAATTGGACGGTGAGAATCAGTTCCATGACAAAGGTGTTTTGTCCATGGCCCACGCTGGTCGAAACACAGGCGGGTCTCAGTTTTTCTTGGTTCACAGCCGAGAAGCCACTGCACACCTTGATCGCCAGCACACGTGTTTTGGCAAGGTGACAGAAGGTTTGGACCTCGTGACTCAAATTGCACAAGGCGATACATTCTCGGTCGAGATCGTCGAAGACTAAGTCAATCACGGGCCCACTGGGCTCCCGATTCCATCGCGCGCATGATTTCCAGTAGAAGCAAGTCGCTTTGAAGGGAAAAAACACTCGAATGGGCACGGAGATGTTGACGTTCGAGTTGAATGCGTTCAAACGGCGTGACCAAGCCCTGGCTTTCTCGATCCAAAGATTGAGCCCGGGCTTCGTCTGCCTGACTTGCCGCTTCATTTTGCTGAGCTAAAGCCTGGTTGAGTAGAGTGACTCTTTTTTCCAGACTGCTGAGTTGCGCCGTGTGCTCTTGGTCCCAAACCAATGCGTCGGCCTGCCTGAAAGCGACCTGCGCGGCCGCTTGTCCTTTGTCGCCTCCGGGAAGCAACCGATCCAACGGAATGCTCCACATCAAGGCCCCGACCCATTGGGTGGTGGGAGCCAAGGAGGAGAAGTCAGCGCCAAAGCCGTTCAACATCGGACTGAATCGGAGCTCGGGCAACCAAAGCTCACGGGTCAGCCCTTTTTGTTTCGACTCTGCTTGGCTTAGGCGAGCGTCCAAAGCGAATTGCTCCGGCCAGACAGCGGTCGCATTCTTTGTGAAGAGCGTTGTCCAAACAGGCCAGTCCTCGCTCAATGGCATGGCGTCTTGAACGCCTAACACAGCCCAGAGTTCCGCCAACATTGCTTCACGTGCAGCGCGCAATTGAAGCACCTGACTCTCCAAATGAAGCCGTTCGGATGCTGCTGAAAGCACTTCGGAGCGCGGGCGCAATCCCGACTCCACCAACCAATTCAACTCCTTTTCGTATTGCTTCCAGGCCTCCACTGAGGCCGCATGCAACGCCTCGTCCTGAGCGGAGGCAATCGCAGCCACATATGCTGCCATGCAAGCCAAGATCCGTTCGTCGCGTTCGGTCGCAACCTCCCAGATGACGGCTTCTTGATGGAAGCCCGCTGATTCTTGGGCCGTCCAAGACTGGGCCACATCGCCGCCCAGCCGCAATTCTCCCATCCACTGGCTATTGCGGGCCACAACGTCCGGTAAAATCTCGCCGGCGACATTCATGGAGCTGCCTCGCCGCGAAAAGGACTGGGCGCCGATGACGGCCGATGGAATCCACCAGCGCCGCGCTGACTCCAAGATGCTTTGGGCCTCCAACAAGCGCGCTTGGTTGCGCATTTCATGAGCCGGAGCCTTTGAAGCAAGCTCAATGAGCGCCTGCGCCGTGAGGACATTTTCGGTCATCTTAGGCGCTTGCGCTCTCAGTTCGATCGCGACAAACACCATCAAAACTACCCCCACTGAGCAATGAAATCGACTCATGATGCGCGCTTGACTTGGGTGCGATCTCCGACACTCACCAATCCACGACCTGCCGTTATGAATTGGGTGGTGGCGTCAATGCCCGCTCCTTGAATTGCCAATCGGGTTTTGTCTTCCGCAATGACTTTCAATGCAATTTCCTTGACAACACCATCGACCACGATATACGCGAGCGACAACCCATCCCGTTCAAAGCGTACCGCTGTAGGAACGGACAACACATCAGCCTGGCTATTGCCAAAGACAGACCCTTCTACATACATCCCGGGACGCAGATCGCAGGTCGTTTGATTCCAATCCACTAAGGCATCGAGGGTGTGTTCCATGTTGTTGATCTCGCTGGCCAAACGTCCAATCCGCGTGGAAACTGTTCGTTCCAAATCAGGGAAATAGAGCGTCACCGAATCGCCTCGGTTGAGAAAGGAGGCATCCCGTTCTGGGAATGGAAGTCGGATGCGCAAGGATTTGCATTGCACGAGGGACAACAGCGGCATTTGATCGGCTGACAATTGGCCATTTTCAACCACCGCTCCGGGGTGGAGGTAGCGCGCTGCAATGACGCCATCAAAAGGGGCTGTGACATTTAAGAAAGCCAAGCGGTCATTGACTACTGACAGCGCCGCCGAGGTCCGAGCAAAGGTGGCCTCCGCTTGTTCTAGGTCCGCCGCTGGAATCAAACCCGCTGCCCCTTTCATGGCTTGGTTCAATCGCTGCAACGCTTTATTGGCGACATCAGCCTCTACTTCGAGCGCTTGTTTCTCTCGGTTGAGAATGGGATTTTCCAATCGCACCAACACATCCCCTTGCTGGACAGCGTCTCCTTCGTCGACCAAGAAATCTGCGATGAAGCCAGATTCCAGTGGCATGACCTCAACAGATTGCAGCGGTTCTACAATGCCCACAACCGTCAGGGTCTTTTCGAAGTTGGCAGGCGTCGGCGTCACCACCTCGACCACCTGCATCGCTGCTTGGGCCGCACTCATGGATGCCGGTGCCGGCGCGTCCGAACATCCGAATGCCAGCAAACCGATGGCCACCAGTGGATACTTGTTGCTAAAATTGAATTCCCTCATGATTCTGAAGCGTTAAAAAGCCGGTAACCGGCAGGAACAACATACAATGTGAGCCAAGCCGCCATGATGGTGCCGCCCACAACGGCGAGCGCCAAGGGCTGATTGATTTGAGAACCGCCCAACCCCCAAGCGGTGGGCATCAATCCCAATACGGTCGTGATCGCCGTCATCAAGATGGGACGTAGACGCTGTTGGGAACCGGCGACGATGGCTTCCTCCAATCCCATACCGTCGCGGCGCAAGGAATTGATCCGATCCACCATCAAATTGCCATAAGACACCGTAATCCCGACGACCATGATCGCTCCCATCAGGGCTTGGATGCTCAAAGGGGTTCCCGTAATCCAAAGCAGCGCAATCATTCCGGAGAGTGCCGGCGGGAAGGCCACCAACATCGCAATGGGCTGTTTGAAAGAGCGGAAGAGTGGAACGACAATCAAATAGGCAAAGAGCAAGGCGAGAACGAGTCCCAATCCCAAATTGGAAAAGGAGCTGCGCATCACCGCCACCTCTCCGTCAAAGTCCATGGAATACCCCCGCGGCAAGTTGGCTTGGATGCCCTCGAGGCGCCGCTCAATTTCGAGCGAGGTACGCCCAATGTCCCGGCCATCGACGTTGGCATAGACATTGAAAACACGGGATAAATCGTGGTGGTTGATTTCCACCGCCGAGCTGCGGTTGCTGACCTTGGAGAAGGTCCGAAATGGAATGGGCTTGCCTCCTTCGGCGCCTTGGACCAACACATGACCGAGTACATCTTCCGAATCGATGGCATACTCCGGATAGGTGACACCGACATAGTAGTGGTTGCCGTTGCCCTCGTCGATCCAAAAGGATTTGTCAAAGGTGGCTGTGGAACTGAATGCAGCGACCATGTTCTGGATGGCATCCACGGGATCCACTCCCATGCGGGCAGCGCGTTCTCGGTCGATGTCCACCTCCTTGGTGGGTTGGTCCAAGCGTTGTAAGACGCGCGCATCTTGAATGCCTTCTACCAAACGCAAGGTGTCGCGCACTTGCCGGGCCAATGCTTCGAGCACCTCCAACTTGTTGCCTTTGATCCGCACGTCAATCGGCGCCGGCTTGCCTTCATTCAGGGCCGCTGTCATCAGTCCCCCGGAGTAAAAACTCATCTCGACACCTGGAAACGCATCCCGGAAGAGCACCCTCAATTCCCGGGCGACCTCATCGGTCGCGCGGCGGGCATTTTCATGCAACTGCAATCCGATGAACGCATCTTGGGTTCCGCTATTGGGCGTGTAGGCCGCGGGCAGGTCATAAAACACGCCGATGTTGGAAATGATTTGTTTCAAATCGTCCCCCACCGCGGCGCGTGCCATCAATTCCATTTCAGCGATCACCGCCTCCGAACTTCCAAGGGTCGCCCCTGAAGGCAAACGCACTTGAATTTCGAGCTGGCCCACATCTTCTTTCGGGAACAACTCAAAACCCGTTTGTGTCGCGCCCCATCCCGCAAAAGCCGTCAAGACGACCAACACGGCAGACAGGCGCAGCGGGCGCTGAATGGAACGCGTTAATCTTTCACGGTAGCGGGATTCTCGGCGCTCAAACCAGCGGTTGAAAGCAGATGTTTTGTTTTCTTCTTGACGCTCTCGGCCTTGCAGCAACAAGCCGGCCATGAGCGGGACAACGGCGATTGAAAACACATAGGAAGCCAACATGCAAGCCGTCACGGTCATGGCCAACGGACCAAACAAGTCCCGCGCGATGCCTGTGAAGAATAGGATGGGAACGAACACGGCCACAATGGCCAAGGTGGACGCCAAGACCGGACCGGCCATGGCTTTTGCGGCCGCTTTGGCTGACTCCATCGAAGACCCGCCCGCTTGCATGCGGCGCTCGATGTCTTCCAACATCACAATTGCATTGTCCACGAGCAGTCCCAAAGCCAGCGCGATGCCGCCCAAGGTGATGCTGTTGAGCCCTTGCCCCATCGCATGTAAAGCAATCAACGCGGCGATCACGCTCATGGGAACGGACATCACCGCTATCCAAGCAAAACGCGCACGCCCAAGGAACACCAACAGGACGAGGGCCACGAGCACGAGCCCACCCAAACCAGCGCCTACCAAACCGTTGATCGACCGACGCACATACGAACTCTGGTCAAAAATGACGTTGAGCTGCACATCATCCGGTAGACGTTCTTTCAGTTTTGGAAGCGCCGCTCGGACGGCTTCGACCGCTTCAATCGTATTGCTGCCGGATCGTTTGAAGATGGGCAGATAGACTTGATTCTTTCCATCGACACGGACAATGTTGGTTTGGATGGCCGCGGCATCGGCAGCGAAACCAATGTCTTTGACTTGGACTGCCCGACCGTCCTTGACCGAAAGGACGATGTCATTGAAGTCCTCGACCTCCTTGATCATCCCTTGCGCATCGATGCTGTAGTTGATGTCGCCAATTTCTGCGATGCCGCTCGGGATCATCGTCGTGTTGCGTTTGATTGCGTCGTTGACTTCGGTTTGTGTCAGCCCATAGGCCTCCAACATCACCGGGTCGACGTAGATGTGGATGCGGCGCTTGGTCCCGCCATAGGCGGCTGGAGCGATGATGCCTTTGACTCCGCTGAGCATCTGCCGCAGCGCGTAGTAGGCGACGTCGTACAATTCCTTTCCGGACTTCTCATCGCTCGAGGCTGTGAGCAACATGAGCGGTGTCGAAGCGGTCGGATCAAACGGCTGCACCATCGGCGGGAGGGTTCCCGGCGGCTGGTAGTACATATCGCTCATGGCATACGCGGAGGTATTGGCCATGGCTTCCGCCGGATCAATGTCCTCGCGGTAGTGGTTGGTGACGATGCTCACCCCCATCAAACTCTTGGATTCCTGCTTCAGGATCCCGTTGGATTGTCCGGTCCAACGCTCCATCCGACTGGTGATGTCCTTCTCCACAACCTCAGTGGGCATGCCAGGATAAAGGGTCAAAATCTGCATCGCAGACTTACGGAATGCGGGCAAAATGTCCACCTGCATCCGCGGTACGACAACCGCACCCAAGATGACCAACGCGAGCAGCGCGACCGCTACGAAAAAAGGATTCTTAAAGGGACCTTGGATCATGCATCGAAGGTCGGACGCGGAGACGGATGAATCGCGCGAAAACACCGCAGTTACTCACAAATCATTCCACGAATGATCTGCTTCCGAATTGCGCTTTTGGCTGCAACGTAGAGTTTGACATCGCTGCCGCCGAACTGCGGTTTTTGCGCTTACGTTTGTTCTTCAAAACAGCTCAACATGGATCTTTACGTGATTTTATTTGTCCTCTCTACGCTTTGGGTGGGTCCGTTTTGGTTTGCCATGCTCCTTCAGCCAGAAACCGCAAAAACGAAACAGTTGCTCGATGGCCCCTGGTTCTTCATCGGCCCCATCGCGATTTGGTTTCTCGTCATGGGCTTGAATCCACAAGGCCTCGCAGACTTCATGAACAGCGGATCTCACCCCGATGGGTTTTTGGCGGGGTTGGCCGAGGGGATGGGGACAAAGGCGGGAATCACGGCTTTGTGGGCACACGTGGTAGCCGGTGATATCGCCGTGACACGGTGGATTTGGCAAGACAGCCTCAAGCGCGCTGCGCGGCCTTGGGCAACTCGAATTGCCGTCTTTTTCGGCGTGATGATGATGCCTTTGGGGCTCGCTCTTCACCTGCTACTTCGAAGCGGGAAACCCCGTGGCTAACGGCTAGGAATCCCGTGATTTCAGTCCCTTCGAATCCAAACGCAGTTTCTGAAAACACCGTTGCATTTCTCTTTGATTCGATTACCGGATACTCTGTATTCGGTCTGCTGCATTGTACCTAAAATAGGAGTGTACTGAAATGACGCGCTGTCCGGGTAGAGTATGACTGTAATGGTCGTATCCACATGTAAAAAGCTATACGTCCCAGAATGGGCTTCACCGTTCTGAAATTCAAACGCGTAATATCCTGGGATTCCGTCGGCGATATCCGCGTCCTCAAACACCATCAATTCCGGTCCGTTTTCTTCGCAATTGGAACATCCGCTATCAACGTCAATGTCATACGTCCCCAAAATTTTTTCTTGGATGGGTTTGCACCCAAACAAAGCCAGAGAGCAACTCAAAAAAACAATCACGGATTTCATATTGCACAATATCGGGAACTCTCGGCGACCTGCGTGGTATTCGCTTCTGCTTCCAATGAAATCACACTCCATGTATGGCGCAATTCGACTTTACACACGATGTCTCTCAGCAGCATGACATGAACAATCCCGAATGCATGAAGCGGTTGACCCCTTTACCAAAGACGGGAGACCGCATCCCTTCAATCTCCCGCTTGGTAGCGCTAGCGCGACAGTTCTCGAGCTCTTTGTACGCCAACCTCGATGAATCCAGGGCGTTGAAGGAATCCCTCAAACGAGAGGGTGTTTTCGATGAAACGCGAGGAAAAATCGAGTTGTCTTCGTCAGATTCCACTTCGACCCTTACTGAGCGCTCAGCGCTTCGAGCATCGTTGTTGCAGCTAGTTTCCCAAGTTCATTTGCAGCCAAAGGACTGGCACCTGTGATCAGCTGCCTGTCCAAGCATACGGACTTATCCGCTTTGGAATTGACCACTTGGACACCGAGGCCTTTTAACTTCTCACTCAATCCCCAGGGCATTTTGCCGGGCAAGTAACCCAGCTTCGGAGTCATTGCATCCACGGAGTCAGGGAATACCGCCATACGATACCCGTCGTACATGAATTTCTGATTGTCCCGAACGGTGCTCAAGAATGCCCCTGGGCCATGGCATAAACTGATCGTAAACACGTCGTTTTCATGTGCCCATTGCACGGCCTTGCACACATTCTGGTCTTCTGGAATGCCCAACATGGAGCCGTGTCCTCCGGGCACAAATAAGGCGCTATAAGCGGCCTTCTCTTCAGCAGAAGCCTCATTGAAGTCTGCTAATTTCTTAGGGTTTTCAAAACTGCTTTTGAACTCCTTGTAGATGGTCTTTACCGCTTCGTCCTTTTGCGGAAACGCCCACATTTCAAAAACCACGGGCTTTCCTGTTGGAGTTGCAATTTCGAAATCGAAGCCAGCATTTTTCAAATGCAACATGGGCACCAAGGCTTCAACAGGATGGTTCCCCGTCGAAAACAGATGGCCGTTTTGCATCTTCATGTTTTTCTGTTCCGTGAAAATCACCAAGATTTTTGAGCGGCTGCCGGTATATTGAGGATACGTGATGTCTTCAAAATCAGATTTGGAAACCGTTCCTAATTTCAAGGCCAATTTTGACGGTGAATACGATCCGTCCGATTCCAGTTTTGGAGCCAATCCAAGTATTTTTTTTAGCATGTCATTCAATTGTTGCGTTTGTCTTTCTGTACATCCCTTCCGGTTAGATCCTTGTGCTGACCTGTCACATCTGCACAATAATTTTGCCTTTTGCTCGCCCCGATGCCAGATGTACAAAAGCATCGATGGCTTTCGAGAAGGGATACACGTGATCAACAATGGGCCGGATTGAACCGCCTTCGACCAACTCCGTTATTTCATTCAGGTGTGCTCCGTTCGGATGCATGAAAATGAATGCATACGTTGCCTTTTTTTCTGCGCATCGTGTAACGAAATCCACTGGCAACCGGTAGTCTGACATTCCAAACATCTGCGCGCTGCGCTCGTCCAATGGCCCTGCGACACTGACTATTTTTCCTCCTGCCTTGATGACGTCAAACGCATCCAACGTAAAGTGCTTTCCGAGCGTGTCAAAGACACAGTCTACATCGCTCACGATCGCCTTGTAATCTTCATGGGTGTAATCAATCACCCGATCGGCACCGAGCTCTTTGACCCATGCGACATTGGCTGCGCTCGTCGTTGTGTAGACATATGCGCCTTTCGACTTGGCATATTGAATCGCGAAACTCCCCACACCACCTGACCCCGCATGAATGAGAATTTTATCATGCTCTTTGATGCCCACATGATTCAAAGATTGCAGGGCCGTAAGCCCGACAAGTGGCAACCCTGCAGCTTCTTCAAAAGAAATGTTTGCAGGCTTTTTGGAGACGGCTTCGGCAGCGACTGCAACAAACTCTGCAAGCGTGCCCATTTGCTCTTGAGGAACTCGAGCGTACACCAAATCTCCAATTTCAAAGCCCGCTGCATCGGCACCTTTCTCCACCACCACTCCACTCACATCGTAGCCCAACGTTGCCGGCAAAGGAATCGGCAACAAAGCCCGCAGGTTTCCTGCAATGATGCTCTTGTCTATGGGATTGATTGCCGCAGCCTTCACCTCGATGAGAACATTCTGCGATCGTACAATCGGCTTATCAATTTCATTGAATGCGAGGCATTCGTTGAGCTCACCATATTCCAGGAGCTGCAAAGATTTCATTGTCATGATGCAAAACTACCGAGGCGGATTCAGGTAAATTTTGACCTAGGATAAGAAAGCTATCGTTTGACTTTTTCCGCTCTGATGCGGCTCAGGCTTTCTTGGGTGATTCCCAAAAATGAGGCAATGTGGTAGTTCCGCGTGTGGCGCTCGATATCGGGGTACTGATCCAAAAACAGTTGATACCGTTCTGAAGCGGTCAGCTGCATTTGATTCAAAATCCGCTTGTGCAAACTCACAACATGGCGCTCCAAGATATACCGCTGAAAAGGCTCGTATTCTGGAAAGAGCGTGAGGACTTCGTTGAGTTTTTGGGCATTGAACTCGATGACCGTGGCATCATTCAAGCACTCAACGGTAAGGGTGGCGCGTTCGTTGTTGTGAAGGGCGATGTAATCACTCATCCACCAGTCTTTTACAGCAAATTGCAAGGTGTGCTCCCTCCCACTTTGATCAACACAGTATGACCTCAAGCATCCCCCCGTGACAAAATAAATTTTGTTCACCACGTCTCCCTGCCGAATCAAGACGGAACCTTTGGAGATTCTCGTTTCCTTCGCAATTCCAACAAGGTAATCCTCGGCCTGAGCGCTCAGTGAAACGATGCTTTTTACCTTGCTTAATAGTTCTTCCACGGCAGTTTTAAGTTGCACAGTCACCCTTTCAGTCTTGCGGAAAAAGCTTCAATCATGCGCTGTGCAAATATGGGCGAAACGAACCATCCGCTGTTGAGTTCACATCGCTTAGAAAAGCAGGTGTCGCATTGGAAAACATCGACCCCCCGTCCTTCAAGAAAGGAGTTGACCTCATCTTTCAATCAGTCAGATAGTTACAGGGGTAAAAAAATAATGAGAAACCGCGGAGTGCATTGAAGATGTTCTAATAAAAACTATATGTTCACTACAATCCCGCACTTCACGCCATAAAACACACGCATTTTACGCTGCTATTTACACTCGGGATTTTGCTTTCGGGATGTACGCTGCAAAAACGGAGCATCATGCCCGGTTGGCACATCGAAATGCCTAGTGAAGGTAGGACGTCCCAAACGGCCGAAAAGCACGAATCCGGGGCCGAACAAGACCCACACTCTCAAAACAAGGCTTCGAATGATTTTATACCTCATACCTCAGAACTTCAAAGACTAAAGCCTAGACCAACCGAACGTGACCCACTGATTCCCGCTAAAGCCCTGATGACTCAACATGTGAGAGCTGAGCTTGAGTCATTTCAAAATCTTTTGGAACCGATACATAGCGACAATTCACTCCAATCGAACCAAGCAAAAAATCTCCAGCAGAACCCAACCTTGCAGTCAGATCAGGAATCCGAAGTTCCAAGAAACATTGGCTGGATTCGCATCTTGCTTTTCTTGTTGGGGTTGTGGTTGGCATTGGGTGGTCTTTTTTCTCTCTTGGTTTTCTTGTTCATTGGATGGAATGACAGGCAAGGGAGAGACTTCCTTTGGCAGGCCATCCCTCTTCTAACCGGTGGGTTCTTTGCCCTAAAATGGGCTTTCACCCCAAATTCGAAATGGGGTAAAAGAAGACAAAAAACACCAGCAAGCTCCGAGAGCCAAGAACCACCATTTTAAAATGCGTTCGAAGAGCTCAAAAAGGAGGAGAAGCGAACCTCTGTCTTCAAGTTAGAGGGCGATCTCTCCTCGCAATCGATCAAACAGTTCCCGTGAAAACCAAAAACGGGAGACCGCAT
>CALGEI010000140.1 GCA_937881575.1 uncultured Flavobacteriales bacterium
ACGCGCACCCAGTAGCCTTGGCCGTTGGTGAGCGCGCTCAAGGAGTTGAGGAAGGACAGCCCTTCGGGATCGTAGAATTGGACGCCCGCAGCATTGAATCCTGTGACAAAGTCCAAATTCCCTGGATTCAAAGAGGCAAACACCGCAGACACCTCAGAATCTGTGGGGATTCGATCTGTTGAAATGAGGTTCCATCCGGCATGCAACGGAATGATATCCAATCCCAATGGCGGAGTCAACGTCACCGTTGCTGGGTTGCTGGGATTGCCGTTGATGTCTGTATGAATCACCGTGTACACGTATGTATCACCCGGCACAATGGCCGCATCCACGATGACGGTATCACTGTTGAGCTGGATGCTAAACCCAGCGTCGTTGAATACCGATGTGTACGCATAGTCTGCTTCCTCAGGGGATGACCAATGCACTTGTGCGATCGGCTCCTCAGACTCCTCGTCCAGGATGATCCCATTGATCTCGGGATCGGCTGGTGCCAGGTTGTCGATGGCACAGGCCCCTGCTACATCAGAAATCCAGTAGATATTGTCGTCCGTCGTATGGGAAAGGACAATAAAGTTTGTCATACATCCCGGGTCATCGGGGTAGCTATTGACCAACGTGGCAGCCGTGTAGCCATATTGGTTGAATCCTTGGGCGGGCACAGTACCAATTTGTTCCCAATTGCCGTTGGATACATCGATGAGCGTGTCGGAATCAACAGCCAGATCACGCCAAATACTGTAGTAGGAGATGTTGAATCCTAGCCCCCCAAAATCAAACGGTGAGGCTGAAAATTGAATCCCGAGCAGGCCGCCTTGGTCGTTGGGGATATCAAACACATCGGTGATGGTCACCGAACCGTCCGGCGGCGCTTGACCGCCCCAGTATGCATTGGATGGGCCGCCGTACATGCCCATGTCGGCCCGTGAACTTCCGAGCCCGAGTGGGATGTGTGCGTCTTGTTCCCACGGCATGCCGCCGTCTACGCACGGTGAATACGGATCGAGGTGGCCATTGTCGTCAATCAATACGGGATCGGTGCCGATGCAGCCGTCTCCCCAAGCAAATTCATAGTTGGTCAAGAGGGCATTGATGCCTTGGACGTTGGTGTAACTGACGGCGTAGGAATTGTTTGTGGTCATTTGCGGCACTCCGCCATTGAACCATACAATGCTGTTGTTGACCGTGGAGAAATCCCCTGTGAAGATACCCGTTCCCACATTGTGCAAGATGTCGCTGTAATTGATGGTCGCCGCCCCCAATGTGCGGATGCCGTTGCTCCCGTTGTAACCGATCAGGGAATTGTCCACTGCGAGCGTGCTTCCGCTGCCCATGTCGATGCCGTCTCCGCCGTTGTCCCTGAAGAAACTGTAATCGATGTCCATGGTGTTGTTGCTCCCCGAAAGCCGGATGCCGTCGCCGCCGTTGTCCGCGAACTGCACTTGGTACATCGTGGCGGAGGAGCTGTCGCCCGGAGCTTCGATGCCGTCGCCGGCATTGCCCGTCACAAAGAGGGAATCTGCTGTCAGGGTCAAAACCGCATTGGTATGGATCCCGTCTGCGCCGTTGTCCTGGATCACGTCCTCCGTAGACGTCCAATCTAAGTCGCCCGTTACGTACATCCCGTCCGAGCCGTTGTCCTGGATCACGTCCTCCG
>CALGEI010000141.1 GCA_937881575.1 uncultured Flavobacteriales bacterium
CTGCACGAAGAAAAGAACGACTTCATCCACACATTGTTACGGAATTTGGGAATCAGACATTTGAAATTGATTTGGCCTCTTTGGACTTTAGCAAAGTGGACGAAGGACTGTTCAAACGCGCTCATGAAATGATGACCATTGCGCAATTGTCTGCGGCGATGGACTCGCTGGAATTGTTGACGACCGCGAGGTATCACGACGTTGCCCTATACGGAGCGAGACAATCCACTTTGTTGCGCGATACGGTCACTTCAGTGGGCAGCATCATTGCGAGCGGATCCATTATCGATCGACTCAGTCCAACTCAACGACGCATGGCATTTGATGGGGCTCGAAGTCTTTGCCGAAACACGCGACAAGGCATTGCCAATGCGATAGACGATGCTGAAGCGAAAAACAAACTCAAAGATCGCCATGCCATCGAGTGGCATCGCAAGTTTTTCCTGGCCACGAGCTGTTTGCTGCTCTTCTTTATCGGTGCTCCACTGGGCGCCATTATTCGGAAAGGGGGCTTGGGCATGCCAACGGTTTTGGCCATCCTCATTTTCCTCGGGTATTACATTCTCTCCATTGTTGGAGAGCAGATGATCCGCGCCGGAAAACTCTCCCCCGCTGTCGGAATGTGGATGAGCACAGCCATCTTGTTGCCAGCCGCCATTTACTTGACGCGCAGGGCAGTACGAGACGCTCATGTATTTGCTTGGTCATTTCCTAAATGGAGGCGTTCAATAAAAGCCGAAGCCAACTAATTTTGCAACACATTCATTGTCATGCGCATTTTACAAATATGTCACAAACCACCTCGCCCCAGCCTAGATGGTGGTTGCCGTGCCATGGATGCAATGACGCGCGGACTTTTAAACGCTGGGCATTCGGTCAAAGTGCTGACAGCTTGCACTGAGAAGCACCCTTGGCTACCTGAATTAATTGATGCTGATTGGATTGACAAAACCAAGGCTGAAGCCGTTTTCATCGATACACGACTCAACAAGGTAGATGCCTTCTCAAGTTTGATTACGGGAGACAGTTACAACATCAGCCGGTTCCATTCGTCAGACATTGAACACCGTCTCACCCAAATATTGAGAACAAACGTATTTGACTTGATTCTCTTTGAATCGCTTTTTACGTCTCCTTATTTAAAAACGGTCCGTCGATATAGCGATGGCTTGGCCATTCTTCGCGCTCACAACGTGGAGCATCGAATCTGGCAACACCTTGCCGATGAGACTCACCAATTCACTCGCAAGAAATACTTGAATTGGCTCGCTGAAAAACTCGAGCAATATGAAGTTTCGGTTTTGTCTGATTTTGATGGAATCGTTGCGATCTCCGCGGAGGATTTAGAGGATTTCAGAGAACTCGGTTGTGAATTGCCCATTCAATTGGTTCCTTTCGGATTGGACGATGCGGAATGGCCGCTTGACACCTCTGGTCCCGCCAATCATGTATTTCATCTTGGCGCAATGGACTGGCGTCCCAACCAACAGGGCGTTCGATGGTTTATCAACCGGGTTTGGCCCTTGGTTCGCCAGCGCATTCCCCATGCCACCTTGCGACTTGCTGGCCGTCATTTCCCTTCCACCTGGAGCGTGCCTGAAAACATGGGCATTCAAGTCTTGGGCGAGATTGAAAACGCATGGGACATGATGACCGATAGTGGAGTCATGATCATTCCACTCTTAAGCGGGAGCGGCATGCGAATCAAAGCCATTGAAGCTCTAGCTGCAGGCAGAGCCATCGTATCGACGCCCATCGGAGTCGAGGGCATACCTGCCGAAGATGGAACTCATTTCATGGTGGCATCGACACCCGAAAAGTTCGCCTCAAACTTGGTCAGTTTGCTTGAAAACCCAGAATTGGCAAGTGAAATTGGATCCAATGGGCGAAAATGGGCGAAGACACATTATGAAAACGATCAGCTCATCGCTTCCATGGTCTCGAACTTTCATGAAGTCTATCAACTTTGAGAGTATTGATGCTCACATCAAGGCTTCCATGGCCTTTGGATAAAGGAGATAAACTGAGAGCGTACCATCAATTGCGCGCATTGCATGAGCATCATGAAGTGCACTTATTTTGCTTGGTTGAGTCGCCCCCTTCTAACGAGGCATTGAAAGCATTGGGGGAAGTGACGACCTCTGTGCAATGGAGCAAGACGCGTTGGATTTCCCGCTTCCTCCGCATGTTATGGGCTCCTTTAAGCAGCCGTCCGTTTCAAGTGCATTGGTTTTATCAAAGCCACGCTGCCAAGCAGATATCGGAGTTGTTACCCCGCCTGAAGCCCGACGTCGTTTATTGCCAACTCATTCGAATGGCTGAGTATGTCAAGACCCACCATGAATACCCTCGCGTATTGGACTACATGGATGCCTTGAGCGCTGGTGTGATGAGAAGGTCATTACTGAAGAAATGGTTTTCTCGTTGGATCTACCAAATCGAAGCGACAAGACTGGCCAAATATGAGGCCTCAACCTTTGATTACTTCGATGCTCACACCATTATCAGTGTGGCCGATCGCAAACTCATCTCACATCCCGAAAAGAACTCGGTCCGCATCGTCCCCAACGGGGTTGACCCTGATTATTACCTGGCAAATAGCATTCCTTCCGAATCGAGTCAGTCGACACTCAGAACCATTGCATTCACTGGCAATATGAGCTATCCACCGAACGTCGATGCAGCCGTTAGACTCGCCAACGACATTCTCCCTTTGACAAAGACAGATCAACTCAAGTTGATCATTGCAGGCACATCCCCTAGCTCAAAGGTCAAGCAGCTGGCGCGGGATGGGGTTCAAGTAACCGGTTGGATTCCAGACATCCGATGGGCCTATCAGCAGGCAGAACTCTTTGTTGCGCCGCTGCGAATCGGAACAGGGCAGCAGAATAAAATTCTAGAAGCCATGGCATGCGGTGTTCCCTGCATCACAACGTCCCATGTGATGTCGGGGTTCATGTCCGAGCATGGAGAGCAGGCTTCATTGCCTCCTTTGATCCTAGCCGATTCTGATGCGGAAACAGCCCGTGCTGTTGATGTCTTGTTGCATGATGACCAACAATGCGCAAAACTCAGCTTATCAGGAAGACAGTGGGTTGAACAAAACGCTTCTTGGCACACTCATTCACTGAAATTGGTCGATTCATTCGTACATTCCTCGAAGCTTCAAATACATTAAAATTAATGACTAAGGATACTATCAACATGTTGGCCGGAATTCCGACTTTGGACATCCGATCTTTTGAATCAGGAACGAAAGATGATCGCAAACAATTTGTTGAACAGCTCGGATATGCTTATGAAACCATTGGTTTTGTAGCCATCCACGGACATGGAATTCCGACTTTGTTAATCGATCAATTGTACGCGCAATCCCGAACGTTTTTTGAACTTCCACAAGATGTCAAAAAGCGGCACGCACGTCCCGAAACAAACAACCAGCGGGGATTTGTCTCCATGGGAGTGGAACATGCCAAAGGAAGTGATGCCGCTGATTTGAAAGAATTCTGGCAAGTTGGACAACCCGATCCACCCGCTGGCGGTGACCCCGTTCATTTTCCAGCAAACCATCCTGTGGATGAATTGCCAATATTCCAGGATACAGCGGTTGCTGCCTTTCGTGCACTCGAAAAGCTCGGACAAACAGTTCTCAAGGCCATCGCCATCCATTTAAAGGTTGAAGAAGACTACTTCCAAAATTGGGTTTCTGGTGGAAACTCCATTCTACGTGCCATCCATTACCCCCCTATTCTAAGCGAACCGGTTTCCGCTGTTCGTGCAGGACAGCACGAAGACATCAATTTGATCACGTTGCTGGTAGGGGCTTCTGCCTCAGGTCTGGAGGTCTTAAGTCACGACAATCAATGGATTCCCGTTACGGCTTTACCGGAACACATCGTTGTCAATGTCGGCGACATGCTTCAAAGACTCACCAATCATCGATTGAAGAGCACCACTCACCGGGTCGTTAATCCGCCGCAATCAGAATGGGCGAATCCTCGTTTCTCCATGCCGTTTTTCTGCCACCCTCGACCCGATATGAAGTTGGACGCGATGTCCCATTTGCTCGGTCATGGAGAATCCCCAAAAGAAGGCCCAATAACCGCTGGTGAATATTTAGAGCAAAGGCTGAGAGAAATCGGGCTGGCATAACTCCATTGCAATTGCTTGCTTGCTTGCTTGCTTGCTTGCTTGCTTGCTTGCTGAGCGTAAGCTAGACTCACCTTAAACGAAGCTAGAATGGAATGGATCGACATTTTGGGACATGGCATGGGCCTTGTCATTGGTCTAATTCTGGGGTTGTTAGGCGGAGGAGGGTCTGTTCTCATCATGCCTGTTCTCGTCTACTTGTTCCACATCGCTCCTGCAGATGCCACAGCTTATAGCCTTTTGGTGGTAGGGTTTGGAGCGTTGATGGGGACTTTAGGTTCGATACAAACGAAACAGGTGGACTGGAAGACTGGTGGCCTTTTCGCCTTACCATCCATGCTGGCCGTTTATGCTGTTCAGCGATGGGGCTTGACGGCCATTCCGACGTCATGGACCTTGTGGGGCTACGAGCTGACCAAAGACACACTGATCATGGGAGTCTTCTCCTTGCTCATGATTGCAGCAGCTCTTTCCATGCTCAATCCCAAAGTTGAGATGGAAAAAAAGTCTTTTGGAAACAATCTTTGGTGGATTATTTGTCTGGAAGGACTCCTCGTAGGTGCGCTTACGGGATTTGTTGGAGCCGGTGGAGGGTTCTTAATTGTTCCCGCGCTGGTCGTTCTTTTGGGCATGAGCATGGAAGTCGCCGTGGGCACTTCCCTCTTCATCATCACAGTCAAATCCCTCGTAGGCTTTTTTGGCGCCATGGGCAGCGGGGTTGAGATGAACTGGGCGTTAATTTTGCCCTTTATGGCTTTGACCATTGTCGGATCCTATCTAGGAACGCGATTGCGGAGCCGCATTCAAGGCGCCACTTTAAAACGGCTTTTTGGTTGGTTTGTCCTCATCATGGGGGTCGTGATTTTATTAAAGGAATGGAATTAGAAAGAAGCACCATGGTCATCGAACAAATTTACACTGGCTGTTTAGCCCAAGGAGCCTATTACATTGAATCAGACGGATTCGCAGCCATCATTGATCCACTCCGGGGGGCAGACCCTTATCTCCTTAGAGCTCAGAAAAGTGGCGCGGTAATCACCCACATCTTCGAAACGCATTTTCATGCGGATTTCGTTTCTGGTCATGTAGAACTTGCACAAGCCACAGGAGCTACCATTGTTTTTGGCCCCTTAGCCAATCCACTGTTCCCATTTCATCAAGCAGTTCACCACGAAGAAATTTCAATAGGAACTTGCACAATTCGCGTGCTGCACACCCCTGGTCACACGATGGAGTCCACGTGCTACCTGCTCCTTGATGCGGACCAGAAGCCCCACGCTCTTTTCACTGGAGACACCCTTTTTATTGGTGATGTCGGACGGCCTGATTTGGCTCAAAAAGCGGCAGAAATCACCCAAGAAGACTTGGCCAGAACACTCTTTAATTCCCTGCGGGAAGAAGTGATGCCGCTGCCGCCCCATGTGATGATTTATCCTGCGCACGGCGCTGGTTCTGCTTGCGGAAAGAATATTAGCACCAAGACATGGGACACGTTAGAGAATCAACTCAACACCAATTATGCCTTGAGAGCTGACATGTCAGAATTAGAATTCGTGAAAGAGGTGACTTCGGGCTTGTTGCCCCCTCCAGCGTACTTCCCAGAAAATGTCGCGCTGAATAAGCAACGTATTCCTGCACTTTCACAGGTGATGGCAAAGAACAATCACGCTTTGACACCGGATGAATTCGAAGCACATCAGGAAATAGAAAACGCCTTGATCTTGGATACGCGTTCAAAAGAAGCCTTTGCTCAAGCTCATATTCCTGGGGCCATTTTCATTGGCATCGATGGCAACTTCGCTCCTTGGGTTGGCGCCATGATCAAAGACGTAAAGCAACGGATGCTCATTGTCGCTGAAGAAGGCTTCGAATCGGAAGTGCTCATGCGTTTATCGCGCGTTGGTTTTGACGGCACCATTGGCTATCTCAAAGGTGGAATCGATGCTTGGAAATTAGCCGGGAAGGAATGCGATCACTTGGAACAGATCAGCGCAATCGAAATGGCCGAGCGATTCCAACCTGAAAACACTCACTTGCTAGATGTTCGCAAGCCGGGAGAATTTGAAGCAGAACATGTGGATGGGGCTTACAGCATTCCGCTAGACTTCATCAATGAAAAAATGCACACATTGGACGCAGAGACTCCGTACTTTGCCCATTGCCTGAGCGGATACCGCTCCGCTATCTTCATTTCCATTATGAAGTCACGCGGTTTTCACAACATCATTGATATCCAAGGCGGCTGGGACGCACTTGCTCAAACAACGATTGCGAAGACTGATTTTGTCTGCCCATCGAAAGTGAAATAAGGCCTCTTTACGGTACGCTTTAACGGCAATTGGGAATCCATTTCGATTTATTTGCAATTGCAGGCCATGGCATTTGATGGATGTAGCGTTGTTTCAGGACTTCAATCCGACTCGCATGAAACACACGATTATGACCGTCGCCATAGCGGCTTGCACCAGCGCAATTTTGACATGGTCCCTTGGCAGACAGACTGCTGATGATCCTTTTGAGATAATCGAATCAACTCATCAGTCTCATCGAAATTCAGCTCAATACACCGGAACGACAACAGGAAGCCTCAATACGTCATCGCTCGAATATGCAGCCGAAACAAGCATTAACGCTGTAGTCCATGTCAAAACAACTAGCCGAGTTCCCACCCATTTACCTCCGTGGTACGAAATGCTTGGTTACTCGCTCCCTGATCAATGGCAGCACGGATCGGGATCGGGGGTTTTTCTGGATCCGGAGGGGCATATTCTGACCAATTTCCATGTCATTGATGGCTCGGAAGAAATCATGATCTCAACCAATGACAACAGAACACACAAAGCCATCATAGTTGGAACGGATCCCGCTACAGACCTGGCCGTTTTGAAAATTGAAACGGATACACCGACGCCATGGATTCCTTTTGGGAATTCGGACGACCTCAACATTGGCGAGTGGGTCCTCGCTGTTGGCAACCCACTTGACCTCACATCCACAGTAACCGCCGGCATTGTATCCGCCAAATCACGCAACATCAACTTGCTTCGAGGCAAACCGAAAGAAGCCATCTACCCCATCGAATCTTTCATTCAAACAGACGCAGCCATCAATCCAGGGAATAGCGGTGGCGCTTTGGTCAATTCGAAAGGCGAACTCGTGGGCATCAATACAGCCATTGCCTCCAAGACGGGATCTTATGCAGGCTATGCGTTTGCCGTCCCCGCTTCGATTGCAACAAAAGTCGCAGCCGATTTGATTCGGTTCGGTTCCGTGCAAAGAGGGTATTTGGGAATTCAAATTCAACCCGTCAATGAGGAAATCGCGACCCAATTGAATCTACCCGAAGTCTCGGGATGCGCCATTGTTCATGTGGTTCCTAACAGTGGAGCCGATGACGCCGGACTGCATTTCGGAGATGTCTTGGTCGGGATCAATGAATCCCCAATTGACAATTTCCCTGATCTTCAAGGTGTCGTTTCGCGCTTTGAGCCTGGCGACTGGTTGCAATTGAACATATGGAGGGACGGAGCTTTGCTGTCCACTGATGTTGAAATTAAAAGAAAGTAACCCCTCTGTCCATTTCGACCTCTGCTGTGTCTTAAGATGACACGTGGCAACCAAGTCTCCAATGTCACTGGGTTAACGGCCATTGCCCAGAAGCTCAGTCCCATCCAAGTCCCCTGAATGAACCGCTTCACATGAGCGACAGAGCCGCATGGAACAATCCTGATTGGGCGTAAAAAATCAACGTTTAACCATCCGCATACAATACAGGATTGCAACAAATATTCCGGCAGTTGGCTCCTAGTCCATTTTGGTGAGGGGACTAAAAGACGGCAAGTGCTTTGAGTGATTCTTTAGATCAATTGAACGTCCATTCAGTTTTTATCCAACTCATCAGATGAGCACCAATTCCACACCGCGAGTCGCTCATCTCGCAACCGAAGTGACAGAATCATAAAAAGCGCTTACTCCATTTGAACTGTTTCCCATTTGCAATGTTATTCTAGTGATGAGTCATTACGATGCGTTTCCTCTATTTCCTTTGTCCATCTTCCCTGTTCCAGGACAACAATCTGGTCTCCACGTATTCGAGCCGCGGTATCGCCGGCTGTTTGACCAACTCGAGGCCATGGAAATTCTCGAGTTTGGCATTCCTTTTTCATTGAATGGAAAGTTATCCGGATTTGGAAGCGTCGCTCGTTTACTGGCCTCTGGGGAACCTGATTCCGAGGGGCGCAGGGATGTCATGATCCAAACGACCGATTTGTTTCGGCTCAAAGCATTTTACCCCCACTCCGCTGAAGCATCCTTTCAATATCCCACAGGCAGCATTGAACGGATTCAAGGTTGGAATTCATGGGGGATTCAAGGAGAAGCATTCGATGATTGGACGCAAATGCAAACGCTTCAAAAACGCACTTCAGAGCCGCGAGAAAACAATGCTTCCGTCGTAGAAATTTTGAATGAATTGCGTCCGGAAGGGGCTCAAGTCAATCAAATCATTTCCGATTTAGAACTTGGCAGACGTCCAAAACGCTTGTTTGAAATGCTCCGTTTCGCGCGTCTGGTGATGGAACAAGAAGTCCAAATTAAGTCCGGCTATTTTCCCAATTGAAGCCGTATTTTTGAACCATGAAATTCATGGTTCCCCTTTTCTCACTCTGCATGGGAGGCGTTTTTTTGTTCACCCTTCAAGCATGCTCTGAAGGAGACTCTCAAATCAATTCGACTGCAACGGAAAATACAGCCCTTGCATACACAGATTTGACAGGGATGCAAGAAGCAGATGACAATCGAAATGTTGCGGTCAACATCGCAAAAACTGGTCTCCACTCTTTTGTTGGACTGGACACGCTTGAGGGCATTGCCTCCGATTTACATTCCTATTTTCAAAGCACCAACGACGGAGACTGGGACGTTCTCATGCGTCACTTTCCCTTGCACAAGCGAAGCGACACGGCGTTCACAGAGTCGAGCAAAAGACAGCTTCAAATGTGGTGGGAAAAAGGCGTTCGCAACAGGACGGAATTGGCTGAAGTCGTTTATGCCAGCCCCGCTGTATTGGACAATGACCAACAAGTCGTCTTGATCAACATGAACTTGAAGCATATCGTTGAATTTTATCCATTCTATACGGCAAGCAGTCCCAGTGGGATGAAAGGCATGGTAGAATCCAATTATGGCAAAGGCAATGCCACCTACCATGAGCGGGAGCTTGTTGAAGGGGACTCCCTCCCGTTTCGCTACTGGGAAATCAACGGTTTGAATCGAATTTGGGCCGTTTCGCACGTTGACTCAAGTCATTGGTGTTTCCTTCCCGCGAATTTTAACGAGGGCGGTGCAGCCAATATGATGGGCAGTGATGCGATGGTACAAGGTTTGCGCCATCGAAGGGCCAACGACCCAACTGCGGCGAAATAAGCAACAAAAACGGCCGATTCCAACCCCATGAAAATTCAACCTGTCGCCTGGTCCATTCAAGACGAATGGTCTTCTTTAGAGGCTGTGATGGTAGGCACGGGTATAGGCATGGGCGATCCGCCTAGCCTAGAGGAAACCTTCGACCCTCAATCGCGCCAACACGTTTTAAACAATACCTACCCCACTGAATCTCAGGTTTCCGCTGAACTGGATGATCTGGCAGCATTGCTAGAACATCAAAACGTGCGCGTTTTACGTCCTGATTTAGTCGGCATGAATCAGGTCTTTACTCGAGATATTGGGTTGGTCATCGATGATCGATTCATTATGACACACCTGGTCGAGGACCGTGTGCTAGAACAAGCTGGACTGAAGTCCATGTTGCACACAAACACCGGTACGGTGCTCACACCTCCTGCTCATGTTCAAATGGAAGGCGGCGACATCATGCCAATGCCCGGTGAGATTTGGGTGGGTTATGCCAAAGAATCCGATTTCAATCAGTTTACCACAGCTCGGACAAATGAAGCGGCACTCGATTGGCTACAGGAGCAATTTCCTGAGCGGAAAGTTCGCGGTTTTGAACTTCAGAAATCCGATACTGATCCGTCTCAAAATGCCCTGCATTTGGATTGTTGCTTAGCCCCTCTCGGTATGGGACATCTGATCTTGCATCCTGCTGGCTTCAAAAACCCTGATGACATTGCGTGGTTGCAAACACAATATACCGCTCAAATGCGGTTAGAATTGTCTTCACTTGAAATGGAAAAAATGCATGGCAATGTGTTAAGTATATCACCAAATCGTGTCATTTCGTCTATTGGATTTGACAGAACACATGAACAAATGAAACGATGGGGATACGACGTTCTTGTCATCGACTTAAGTGAAGCTGCCAAAATGGGCGGACTCATTCGATGTTCTACCATGCCACTGCGTCGACAATCTCAAACCGTATGAATCAAAGCACATCCAACGTGATCATGGTCCGTCCAGACTCATTTCGAATGAATGAGGAGACGGCCGAGAACAATCACTACCAGCAATCCATTGCGGCGCTGAGTTCTGAAGAAATAATCGACCAAGCTCGCGAAGAATTTGAGGGACTTGTCAGCATTCTCGAAGACCACGGTGTCAACGTATTGGTTTGGGATGAGCTTCCTGACTTTGACACACCCGACTGCCTGTTCCCCAATAACTGGTTCTCGACACACGGCGATGGAACATTTGTTCTCTACCCGATGTTCGCTACAAATCGCAGACTGGAGCGGCGTGATGACATTGTCGTCGACTTAGAGCACTTGCACGGTTTCAAAGTCGAGGACATGCTTGATTTTACTGAATTCGAGGAGCACAACAAGTTCTTAGAGGGCACCGGAAGCATGGTCCTGGACCGCGTCCACAACAAAGCTTACGCTGCATTGAGTGAGCGCACAGACAGAAGAGCTTTGGAGCATTTTTGCTCTGCCATGGATGTCGAGGGCATCGCCTTTGAAGCCTTTCAATCTGTGAATGAACAGCGTCTTCCGATTTATCACACCAACGTGATGATGAGCATTGGTAGTGGGTTCGTTGCCATCTGCTTAGACTGCATTGACGACGCCGAAGAAAGAGCCCTAGTAGTTGATTCCTTGGCTGAGGATGGCCTCGAAATCATTGAATTGACTGAAATTCAGATTGGTGCATTCGCGGGAAACATGCTGGAGATCCAAGGTGAATTTGAGCTCCTCATTGTGATGAGCACATCTGCATTCAATGCACTTACACTTCCACAGAAAGAACAATTGTCCCGGCATGGAAGGCTGGTTCACTCGCAGTTAAGTACCATCGAAACATGTGGAGGAGGCAGTGCCCGATGTATGATTGCTGAAAACCACCTCCCCAACCACTAAGCACTTTTGATCTATGAATCAACTTGACCTGGATATTCAAGACGCCATTTCCAAAGCGTGCTTAGCCTGTTTTGACGCCGTTGTCCCTGCCGAACAAGTTCAAGTCCAACGGACTCGAAAAGAATTCGACGGTGATCGCACGGTCGTCGTTTTTCCATTGACACGACTTTCCAAAAAATCACCGGAAGAAACCGCGCAACTTCTCGGCTCCTGGTTGGTCGATCAAGACGACCGCATGACGCACTTCCAGGTCGTCAAAGGATTTCTAAATTTGAGTGTTTCAACCCAGTATTGGGCTGAATCCCTTGAAAATGCAATCAACACGAATGCATTCGGCATTGCTCCTGCCAACTCCAAATCAAAAGTGATGGTGGAGTTCTCCTCCCCCAACACCAACAAACCCCTTCACCTTGGCCATTTAAGAAACATCTTTCTTGGCTTTAGCGTTTCCCAAATATTAAAAGCTGCGGGACACGAGGTGATCAAAGTTCAAATCATCAATGACCGCGGCATTCACATCTGCAAATCCATGGTCGCCTGGATGCATTTTGGTGAAGGTGAAACGCCCCAAACGAGTGGCTTGAAAGGCGATAAGTTGGTTGGGAAATATTATGTCGCCTTTGACAAAGCTTACAAAGAGCAAGTCAAACAGGCGCAGAATTCCGGCATGTCTGAAAAAGAGGCCAAGGACTCAGCTCCCATTTTGACCGAGGCGCGAACAATGCTCCAAAAGTGGGAACAAGGCGATGCCGAAACCATGACCTTGTGGAAAACCATGAACCAATGGGTTTATGCTGGTTTTGAGCATACATATACCGAGATGGGGGTCACTTTTGATCAGTTGTATTACGAGTCCAACACCTACTTACTGGGTCGCGACGAAGTCTTAAATGGGGTGCAAAATGGCGCATTCAATCAGCGGGAAGACGGGAGCATTTGGGTTGATTTATCCGATGATGGATTGGATGAAAAATTGCTTTTAAGAAAAGATGGTACCGCGGTTTACATGACCCAAGACATTGGGACAGCCATCCAACGATACAAAGATTTTCCAGGATTGGACCGGCAAATTTACACCGTCGGGAACGAGCAAGAATATCATTTCAAGGTGCTTTTCAAGGTGCTCAAGAAACTCGGGATCGAAGGTGCTGAGCGCAATTTCCACCTGAGCTATGGCATGGTAGAATTGCCCGAGGGAAAAATGAAATCTCGGGAAGGAACAGTTGTGGACGCTGATGACTTGATGCAAGAAATGGCTCAAACAGCGGGGGAAATGGCTGAAGAGCTGGGGAAAACAGATGGATTGGATTCGTCTGAAAAAGAAAATCTCCACAAAACAATCGGCTATGGTGCGTTGAAGTATTTCTTGCTGAAAGTCAGCCCTACGAAATCCATGATGTTCGACCCGAAAGCTTCAATTGATTTCATTGGCAACACCGGTCCCTTCATACAATTCAACTACGTTCGTGCTTTGAGCGTATTGAATAAAGCAGAAGGCCTGATCGCCTTGCGCGTTCCCAAAGAAGATTCAGCTTGGGATGAATCAGAAATTCAATTGATCCAATCCGCTTTGGAATGGCCTGAAATGGTTCAAGCTGCAGCAAAAACATACGACCCCAGTATAGTCGCCAATTACTGCTATGATCTGACAAAAGCATATAGCCGCTGGTATCAGGACCATCCTGTGCTGAAGGAAACGGTTCAAGCCAAACAGGAAGCAAGGATGGCCATCTGTGCGATCTGCGAACGAAACATCAAAGCAGGGATGGCCATGCTCGGTATTGAGATGCCACACCGTATGTAAGGCTCATCGATCGAATCGCATGTAGCGTTCAAGACGTTGGTTCTTCGATCGCAGCACGAGAACACAACGACCTGTCCATGGACCGACCTCGCAACTGCGGGCATGACGTCCAGGACCACAAACACCTTGCTGTAAGGTCGCCAACTCCCCTCCCTCCTCTGAAAGCAACACAACTTCCACGGGCATCTTGAATTTCTCAGGAACGTGAAACGCAATGTTCAACATGCCGTTTTGAATGCTACTCTCAAATCGATCGACCAGAGCAAAACCAACCTGTGTTTCAGATTTTCGCATCGACATGGACATCCGTTTCCACAAGATGTACAGTAAAATGCACACGGCCGAAACCGCCAAAGCCGAGCGCATCGTCATGAGCAATTCTTGCATCGACACAGACATCACAGCGATATGATTCCAGGGACCTTGGCAGCACGCTCGTAGCGCTCAAAAACAGACTCAGCATCTGGGACAACTTCTTCGATGGTCACAGAAACATAATTCCCCTTCTTAGATAGACGCTGATTTACAGAGGCTGATTCTCCAAACCCTTTTCTCAAGGACTCCAGTGATTCAGGCAAATTGGGTAGGATGAATTTGAACATGAACTTACTCGGCCACTGATGAAAATCATCCAATTGCTTGCGTAGGCGCTCTCTTTTCTCCAACTCTGATTCGTTTTTTTCCATCGCTATTGAACTGCTCATGCTTGCTCAAAAGTACAACAGCGTTCCTGAAAGTTGCTTGTGATTTTGCTAAAACGACAAGAGGGGAACGCATCGAAATGCGTCCCCCTCCCTAGGAATCGGTCTTGCCAGACTCGAATACTCTAACGTCTCTTAAAGACTAATTACTCTTCGCAAGACACTCCATAGAATTGGAAGAACTCAAGGAGGTCAGCTACATTCACTTCTCCATCTAAGTTGATGTCTCCAGGACAAGAATCAGGATAATCACAGCCCCCTGGGTAGTTGGCGTTCTCATCGTAGTCGTATCCTGCAGGATCCATGCAACCAACGGTCACGCATGAACCATCATCAACAGATGCGATCGGATTGTAGTTGGCAGAAGCCATTTCCATGCACCCTTCGTAAACACATGAACCATCGTCAACCAAGGCATCTTGGTTGAAGTTCACAGCGTCAGGATAGGTACAGCCCGAAGCGAAGATCGCAGTGATGTTTTGCTGGATGGTCGTGGAGTTGCCACAATCATCAGTAAACACCATTGTACGATCCAACTCGTAACCCAAAATGCTTGATCCAACATACACATCCGTAGTGGTGTAAGTATAGCTACCGCATGCATCATAAACTTCAACTCCTTCGAAATCATTCAATGCCTGGCTTGCTTCCGCATCCAAGACAACGTTTGTCTCAAAGGTCACTACAGGAGCTGCTGTATCCTCAAGGGTGATTGTTTGAACTCCTGATGAAGCATTGCCACAACCATCCACTACAGTCCATGTACGCTCAAGACGATTGTTTGCAAGGCAAGAACCGTCAGTCGTGCTGAAGCTATCCGTGTATGAAATCGTAATGTCTGCACTGCAAACATCTGCAGCGTCCATCACATCTCCTGCAATGGTCAGGTCAGTCACATCTGAATCACATTCAATTGTGACGTCCGCTGGAGTCGTAAACGTTGGCGCAACGTTGTCTGTGAAGTTGACTTCCATGCTGGCAGAAACTGCATTGCCACATGCGTCAGTTGCTGTATACGTTCGGATGAAGTTCATTTCACCAGTGCATCCCGTGCCGTTGTCGACATCAGTGAAGGTAACTTCAACGGATGAACAAGCATCGATCGCACCCGGTGTAGCGGGCAACTCCTCACCGCATTGAATCGTCACACTCGCTGGAACTTCGTCCATCACCGGTGCGTCTTCATCAAATACAGACACGGTTTGAATCACCGTGGAAGCGTTTCCACATCCATC
>CALGEI010000142.1 GCA_937881575.1 uncultured Flavobacteriales bacterium
GTAGCCAACTTCATTCCGCCTGGAATGGAAGTGGAATTTCAATCGGAAAATGGCATCTTGGGCATGGGGCCATTTCCCCTCGCAGGGAATGAGGACGCCGATTTGATCAATGCGGGCAAGCAAACCATCACGGCCATGCCCGGGGCTGCTTACTTCGATAGCGCCACTTCTTTTGCCATGATTCGCGGCCAACACGTGCAGTTGACGGTCTTGGGAGCGATGGAAGTTTCGCAAAACGGAGACATCGCCAACTGGAAAATTCCAGGTAAAATGGTGAAGGGAATGGGCGGGGCGATGGATTTGGTGGCAAGCGCTGAAAACATCATAGTGGCCATGATGCACACAAACCGTGCAGGCGAATCGAAGTTGCTCGCAGACTGCTCGTTGCCGCTCACCGGAGTCGGATGCGTGCGACGCGTCGTGACCAACCTCGCGGTGCTCGACATTCGCGAGGGCGCTTTCCATCTAGTCGAAGTGGCTCCAGGCATTTCGGTCGAGCATGTTGTCGCGGCTACCGCGGGCAAACTCGTGGTCCCCGAAGCGGTGCCTGAGATGAAGATTAACTGACCTTCGTCAGGCCGAGGTCGATGCGGCGCAGGGTCTCTTCCCGCCCGATGAAAGCGGCGAAATCAAACATGGAAGGTCCGCCCCCTGTGCCGGTTAGCACCAAACGCAAGGGCAACAAAACGGCGCCAAAACCGAGTTCTTTTTCCTCGAGAAACGCCTTGAATGCGGTCTCAATGGCGCTCGATTCGAATGGCTCAATGGTTTCCAAGACAGCTTTGAGTTGCTGCAGATAGCCGGCTGTTTCAGGCTTCCATTTCTTCGCCACCAACTTTTCATCCAGCACTTCCGGGGCTTCAAACAGATACCGATGCGTGCTGATTTCGTGCATGAAACTCACGCGTTCCAACATCATGTCCATGACTTGGAGACATTGATCGTCACCCCAGTGAGCAACGTCTCCCGCGGCAGTCTCCCGGAGCGCAGCCACGGCATCAACCGGAGGCAATTGACGCAGATACTGCTCGTTGAACCACTTGGTCTTATCCGGATTGAAACGAGCCCCTGACTTGGTGACCCCTGTCATTTCGAAGGCTGCGATGGCCTCTTCCATCGTGTAGAGCTCCTTCTCGTCACCGCTACTCCAACCCAATAGCAACAGCATGTTGGTGAAAGCTTGCGGCAGATAGCCTTGCTCGCGATAACCGCTCGAAATTTGCTCAGTTTCCGGGTCTTTCCAATCCAAAGGAAAGATGGGAAACCCGCCTTGGTCGCCATCTCGCTTACTCAGTTTTCCATTGCCCGTCGGCTTCAAGATCAAAGGCAAGTGCGCAAATACCGGGGTGTCCCAACCAAAAGCCTCATACAACAAGCCGTGAAGCGGGGCACTTGGTAGCCACTCCTCTCCACGAATCACGTGGCTGATGGCCATGTGGTGATCGTCGACCACATTGGCCAAATGGTAGGTGGGGAGGCCATCGGCTTTCATGAGCACTTTGTCATCGAGCACACCTGTTGAAACGCGGATGTGTCCTCGAATGGCATCATTGAATCCAAAGTCGCGCGGAGCATCGGGCATCCGGAAACGGATGGTAAACGGGGTGTTGTTGGCCTCCAATTGGGCCAATTCATCCGCCCCCAAAGACAACGAGTTTCGCATGGACATGCGCGTGCTGGCATCGTATTGCCACACCGCACCGGACTGCTCGACCGCTTTCCGGATGGCGTCCATCTCCTCGGCTGTATCAAAGGCTTTGTAGGCATTTCCAGAGGCCAACAACCGCTGCAGTTCTGTGGCGTACAAGGCACTGCGGTCGGACTGTTTGTATGGGCCGTGTTGACCACCAATCCCATCGCCCTCTGTCGGTGGGATACCGCACCATGCAAGGGCTTTTCGAATGTATTCTTCAGCTCCAGGAACAAACCGTTTTTGATCGGTGTCTTCGATGCGCAAGAGGAAATCGCCTCCGTGTTTCTTCGCGAAAAGGTAGTTGTACAATGCCGTTCGGACGCCACCCATGTGCAGGGGGCCGGTTGGACTTGGAGCAAATCGGACGCGGATCTTGGAAGCCATTGAAACTGTTCAAATGTGGTGGCAAAGATACGGCTTGGCGGCGCCGGCAAACCTGTGGAGCGAATCCGTAAACGCATCCGTTCGGGTTACGGCTCTAGGCGGGAGGCCGCCGGATGTTTGACCCAGATTATTCAACAAAATGAATGCACTTAGAAACAAGGTCCAATTGATTGGACGACTCGGGAAAGATCCCGAATTGATGAGCTTCGATGAAGGCAAGACCAAATGCTCTTTTCCGGTAGCGACCAACGAAATTTTCCGCAATGGTGAGGGTGAACGTGTGGAGCGAACCCAATGGCACGATGTGGTCACGTGGGGCGCGTTGGCGGATGTCGCTGGTCAATACCTTAAAAAGGGCGCTGAAATTGCCGTCGAGGGCCGGTTAGCTTACCGCACTTACGAGGACGGAGAGGGGCACACTCGCTATGTCACGGAAATCGTGGCCAGTGAGATGCTGATGCTCGATCGTCGTCCCGTGGAGTCTACGGAAGGCTGAAGGCAGGGGGTGCCATGAAAGCCATGGCACCCCCTTTTATCCCCTGAAACAGGGTGTCTTGTGGCCTTCAGTAGAAGAAGCGTTGGTAGCCGGAGGAAGGGATGTTACCTTTGAGGAATCCAATTGGTTTTTACCATGAGTAACTCCGGAATTTTGCGTTCTTCTCTTGCCAAGAAATATGTAATGGCCCTGTCAGGGCTTTTTCTATGCCTGTTCCTTTTGGGACATCTGGTCGGCAACTTGCAGCTTTTCATACCAGGCGAAGAGGGCCAACAGGCCTTCAATGAATACGCTCATTTTATGACCACATTCCCATTGGTGAAATTATTGAGTTACTTGACCTATGCAGCAGTGTTGTTCCACGTGGTGGATGGCATCGCGCTCACATTGCAAAATCGCAAAGCCCGGCCAACCGGTTATGTGAAAGAAAAAGGGTCCGCCAATGCCTCATGGTCCAGCCGAAACATGGGCATTCTCGGCACCATCATTTTGGTGTTCTTGGTGAGCCACATGCAAAACTTCTGGTACGTGATGCACTTCGGGCCCATTGATTTTGACTCCGATGGACTGAAGGATCTGCATACGGTCGTCATGCGCTTTTTTGACCCTGAAAACGGGTTAGCCGGTCTAGCCGTTGCGGGATATGTTCTGGCGCAATTTGCCCTGGGATTTCACTTGATTCACGGTTTTCAAAGTGCTTTTCAATCCTTGGGATTGCGCCATTCAAAATATTCTCCGCTGATTGAACGTGCAGGTCTGTTGTTCGGCATTGTGGTTCCGGCACTATTTGCTAGCATTCCAGTTTATCTTTTCTACATCCAGCTTTAAGATTCGAAACGATGCTCGATTCCAAAATTCCTGAGGGTCCATTGGCCGACAAGTGGACGAAGTATAAGGATCACATTCAATTGGTCAATCCTGCCAACAAGCGTTCCATTGACGTTATTGTCGTTGGAACGGGTTTAGCAGGAAGTTCCGCTGCGGCTTCCTTGGCGGAAATGGGATACAACGTGAAGGCATTGTGTTTTCAGGATTCCCCAAGACGCGCTCACTCCATTGCTGCACAAGGCGGAATCAATGCCGCAAAGAATTATCAAAATGACGGGGACTCGGTTCACCGGTTATTCTACGATACCGTCAAAGGAGGGGATTACCGAAGCCGAGAGGCCAACGTGCATCGCTTGGCGGAGGTTTCAACCAACA
>CALGEI010000143.1 GCA_937881575.1 uncultured Flavobacteriales bacterium
GGTTCGTAAGCATCAAGGAGTGGCTGAGGCGTATGATAAAGCGAATAGTTCGCAACAAGATGTCCTCAATTCAATGGTAGGCGATCCGATTTTGGCTAAGTTGCGTAAGGGGCGTGCACGTGGATTGCATGTGGCTATCGAGTGTAAGTCCTTCTCGCCGGTGGCTGAGCAGGTGCGATCCGTTACACGGGGTGTGCGAGGCATGCCTGATTTGACTCCGGCGCAACAGCGTCGTGTGGACGAAGGGAATGAGTTTGCGGATTGGTGCGTCGACGCGCTGTGGTCAGCGTTTAAGGGGGGCGTGTCGTTCACAGCTGAGTTTCAACAGTGGCGTGGCGATGTTTCGGAGCCGCCGGAATATCGTGTGTATTGGCCGGAGAAAGCTGATTATCCGACGTTGATACATTTCCCCAAAGTACAGGCGTTGATTGAGGCGAGCGGAGCAGAGATCATAGTAGTGTGGTTTTGTATGCTGGGTGGCGATGCCCAACAAGTGCGTGCAATTTTGGCTTGGCCAAAGGTGACTGCGGATCGATTGCGTCATCTCAGCGTGCCGTGCAATCATTCTTCGCATACTAAGTTGCTGGTAGGTCCAGATGCGCATGCGGGGCGTGTGTATCCTGAAGTGGTGGCGGAATCAATTGCGCTCGCTCATTTAGTCGATTCGGATGAGTCTGAGCTTACGCTTGGATTTCTGGCCAACATGTCGGGCGTGCGCACCAATTTGCTTCGTGCGTTGATGGATAATGGCGCGTCGGAATGCTTCATGCCTGATGATTATCATTGTATTCCGGGTACAGAGGGACCGCCCACGGTGGCGTCGGTTGGTGTAGGCAAAGCTGGCACTGTCTTAATACCGCAAAAGTCGTGCCAAATACCAATACGGATTGGTAGTCGTATCATAACGCCGCGATGGAATGTTGCCGATGTTCCGATGGCGATCATGTCGGAAGGCTATATGATTGATGAGTATCGGGCTACGTTTCTCCGTGGCCCAGATATGGATTGGACGATGACGATTCCAGGTGAGGCACCGGTTCGTATCGATCCGGGCCCAGGGCGTCTCAATCGCCTAGGGTTCACTCAGTTTGAGGTGGCGCCGCCTGCTGCGGCATTTTTGATGCAGGCTTGTGTTCAAGATACGTTGGTTGATTTAGAGCCGTATCCTGAATGGCTGACGCAGTCGAATGGAATGCTATTGGTTACTGCGGTACCATCGCATGTGCATTTTCAGCAACCAAAGTTTACACCTGACGAGTCGTATTGGTTGGCGCATTCACGTCGTTTGCATCCAGCTAACTCGGTGATGGTAGCCACACATGATCCAGCATTGACGGTGGGACACAATTTTGCTAAGATGGATGCTGCGTCGTTGGGCCGTGCTTGCAAGTTGGGCTGCAGTGTGTGCAATGCTGCGTTTATGCAGGCACATCACAAAGGTGGTTCGTCGGAGCGTCCGTCCAAAGACGTCCCGATGGGAGTGCTGGATCAATTTGGGCCAGTGCGCGTGGCGTCCATATATCATGGGTATTACTATGCTAACACGTCGGTGGAAGCAACCACTGGCTGGATTGTGACTGGAGGGTCCGTTGGTTCCGATGAGCAGGTTTTAGAGGAGCTATGCAATGAGATGCGAGCTGAAGTGCGACCCTGGGTTGGTG
>CALGEI010000144.1 GCA_937881575.1 uncultured Flavobacteriales bacterium
AGCGTATCACCGTAGGACGTGCCCGAAGCATTGGTCGCATATGCACTGAAGTAACCAGCCGTTCCTCCTGTCAATCCGGTCAGTACGTATTCAATCGCTGTGCTGCCGCCCGTTGTGTCCGCAGGAACGCTCGCTCCGTCGCTCAAGTTCGCCTGCTCTCCCCATACAAATCCTTGCGCTGTGATCGAATCTGCGGAGAATGTTGCATTCAGGGTAACAGAAGTATCTGTCGCAGCATCCGCTGCGTCCGTCGTGATGCCTGGCCTTGTCAGCAGAGAAAGCGTGTCGCCGTATAAGTCTTCATTGTCCTTGGTAGCAAACGCCGTGAAATAATAAGTCTTTCCGGGATCCAAGGTTGTTAAGGTGTCCACAATCGGGCTGGTTCCCCCTGTAGCGTTGCCATCATTCGAAGAAGACATGTCGGCATCCGAAGACCATTTAAAACCTGAGGCAGATATTCCACTTCCAGAGAAACTTGCACTCAATGCAGCGCTAATGTCTGAAAGAATAACGGCAGCGTCAACGGTAACCCGAGGCGCCAAAGCCTCATCATAGATCACTTGCAACGCCTCAATGGAATCACGCAAAACAAGGCAATCATGCCACATGCGTATGGAAGTACCGACCACCGCACCGGAAACATAAACACCGTAGACGGTATCCGTCTCTGTTTCCCCGGCAATTCGATCTTCTAAATCGCGGATCATGGACATCATCGTCGGCCAATCGCAGTCCATCAGGACATCACCGTCAGCTGTTTCCCGAGCTTGATTGGGATTGATTAAAAGCGTGTTCCCTTGGTAGGGAACTTGTTCGTCCAGTTCGACCTGGGCTGTGCCCATTTGGAATCCAACAAGGAGGAAAACTGCTGTGAAATATTGTTTTGTGTAAGACATCGTTCTTCTTCGTTTAAACAATTTAAATGCTCGTTGATTGTATGAATTTACCACATAAAAACGTGGTGTAGGGCGTTTACATCTTCATAATGTTTATCATCTTTTATCATGTGGATTCACATTCAGCGCGTCAACGACAGAAGCCCCCTTAACTTTCACATCATGTTGACATCACATCGTCCAAAAATGGCACGAAGCCCTTGGACACTTCTCTTCACCCTCCTCATCGCACTGAATGCAAGCGCGAGCAGCGACACGAAAAATCAGCAAATTGCGGAGCGGATCAAACACATCGTTTCCCTCCCGCCAATCTCGCAGGAACAGCTAGATTCACTCTCTGACCGTCTCGTTTATCTGAACAATTTGACCAGCGAAATGAGCGACGACGTTTGCCACGAAATCGCACTGCTCAAAACAGAAATTGCACATGGCTGCATGAACGGAGGGAAAACTGTCCACATCACCAATATTTTGGACGATATGTCCTCATGCACCCCTCATCACGGATTGTACGATTTCTGGCTTGGGAACATTGCCTACGACGCGCGTCAATATGCGACTTCAGTCATTTGGTATCAACGTGCGCTCAATACACTGGGCATTCAAGACCGGGAATCGGTAATGATTCAACTCAACTTATCGGCAGCACTTCACGCTGACGAACGATGGACCGAGGCAATAGATTCGCTGACAATAATCCTAACTGGAGAGCATTGGAAGACAGCGCCGGCCGTATTATCCGACATTTACAACCATCAAATCACAATCAATGCTGCCGCAATGTTAATTGATGATCAACGTTTCGAGGAAGCATTGGATTGGCTACAGACACTCAACGAATCGAATCTTTCCGAATATTGGAAGATTGTAAAGGTCAGCAATGAATACAACGCAAATTTGAGATCAGCGCATTTCAGTGCGTGCGACTCCCTGTGGGTCAAAACGCTTCAACACATCCCATTCGCCGATCTTCCACTGCCGCTTTTCAAATTTACGCTCAGCTCTTGGCTTGCAACTGATGCGTATGACTACTTGCAGGAATTAGTCGATGAAAAGAACACTGCCAACTTATTGCGAACCAATGAGGAGTCACTGCTCTCCGCTTTGCTTAATCCCCAAATCACCGATTCCAACCGAAAGCAACAATGGAAGATCTTGAAGGCCACGAACCAGTTGGAACGCGAGCGGATGGAGCTGCTTGCAACTTCCTACGAAAAAAGGGCAACGAATAGCGATGCCTTCTCAGGCCTCAAAGCAAAGCTCGGCCTTCAGCAAAAGATGACGAGTAAGTGGCAATGGATCAGCCTTCTCATGGCCTTGAGCCTTCTCATTTATGCATTGACCAGGCTCTACTACAAGCAGCAAGCCATAACCAAAATTAAAACTGCCGTGCAGCATGCAGAGGCGAACAGAAAACGCATGTACAATACTTCCAAGCTTCAAGTCACGAGCACAGATATCCGGAAAATCCACATGGGCTTGGCAAAAGGGCATCAAATCAGCGAAGCTTTGCTATCCCTTCAAAAAATAGAAATCCTCGCCAAGGACAGATCTGCTTTTGCCGGAACTGAAGCCTTCCAAACGCTGGAAGGCGCAGATGCCTTGAGCGAAATCGAATTGACCATCTTGAAGATGACAATGGAGGGCATTCCCACTAAAGAAATCGCGCACCAACTTAAGGTCAGTTCGGGATACCTGTACAATTCGCGAAGCGCCATTCGTAAGAAGCTCAATATCCCCAAGGAATCGTCCATCAAGCTATGGGTCCAGCGATCAAAAGATTGACATGAGAAAACCGCTCCTCGCGTAATTGCGAGAAAATCTTTTTTGCACATCATCTTTAGTTTCAAACGCCTCAACGATGATGCATTGAACATGCGCTCCCCAATCGATTGAGCGCGGGTAAGCCGCGCATCAATTTAACCTTGCGGCGGATCCTCAGCGTTTGAGAGGTTTTGGTAGAAAAACAAATCGGCCGCCCCCTCGAAGGTAGCGGCAGATTGTCATTTCCTTAAAGAATCAAAGGATCAAGCCCCCTAAACGCCCACGCTTTTAATCCTGAACGCAACGAACTGAAATACCGAACCGTTGGTTGTCATAGGCCCGATAGACTTCAGTGTCACCACCCAGTAAACTGCGCCAAGTGTTTGTACCGGCCGCCGAAGCCGACCAGAAAAAACCAAAAACGGGAGACCGCATCGCTGCAATCTCCCGTTTGGTACCCGGAGCGGGACTCGAACCCGCACGCCCGAAGGCACAGCCACCTGAAGACTGCGCGTCTACCAATTTCGCCACCCGGGTGGAACTCAATAAATCTGACAAAGTGCCCAGAGCGGGACTCGAACCCGCACGCCCTAACGGACACATGGCCCTCAACCATGCCTGTCTACCAATTTCAGCACCTGGGCGGTGCAACCAATGGACGTCAAAGACGTCTTTTTTGTGACCCCTCTGGGACTCGAACCCAGGACCCTCTCATTAAAAGTGAGATGCTCTAACCAGCTGAGCTAAGAGGTCTATTTCCCTCGTTTGGGGGGGCAAAGATAGACAGATTTCCCATCGTTCATAAGCTATCCATGAAAAAGTCAAAATCGGATGGCAATTCAGGTGAATTTCAGGTTCCGAATGACCATGCAACTATCGAGCAAGCTAGGTTGTTTATCTTGCAGCCATAAACCTGCTAGACCATGTTGCTTTCTTTGCTAATCAGCCTCTTTTGGGGGTTTGTCCCGAGCCAGCCTATTCAACCTTCCATCCAGTATTGCGTGGCTCCGGCTGAAGTTCCGAGTGATTGGAATACGTGGCTTCAAGACGAATCGCGGTTGAGTTGGTGGAAATTGAATGGATGGGTGAAATTGGATGAACTCAAGTCGGATATGCCCTTGTGGACAGGGTCTGATCCAATTCAAGGCACCGTGGATCCGTTTATTTGTGGGATGCAACCAGATCCTCAGAAGTCCATGCAATGGGCGTTTTCAAATGGCACGGGGATTCATCTCCATGGCTTAGAACGTTGCGAGGTGCTGTACCAGCGATTTTTGATCAACCAATCGGCTGAAGCCAAAAGAATCAAGCAATGAGTATGTTCAACACCTCCATAAAGCTCACCGCGGCATTGGTCTCTTTGTTCTTATTCGGAGTTTCGAATGGTGAAGCGCAGGAGACGAGCATTTCCAGCACAACACTGGAAACATGCGAAGGATTTTTGGTGGATACCGGACTGAGTGCCGGTGATTATGGTCCCAATGAGGACATCACCATGACCATCTGTCCAGAAGCACCGGAAACCATCGTTACGCTTTATTTTGCTCTGGCTTCGTTCGGCTCAGGGGACATGTTGCAGATTTACGATGGCACCGATACAAGCGGACCGCTTCTCGGTACTTACATTGAATTTGATGCCCAAGGATTGGAGATCTTTGCCACGGAAGACAATCCGGGCGGTTGTTTGACATTGCATTGGACGACGGATAACACGGGCAATGGAAATTTCGTTGCTGAGATGAGTTGCGGCTATCCATGTGATCGTCCATTGGCCATCGTGTCCAGCGGAGAACCGGTGCCACATTTGGCTTGTCCTGGAGAGGAGATCACATTTGACGCTACAGGTTCTACAGTGGCCGATGGCTTTGAAATCGTCACTTGGGATTGGGATTTTGGCGATGAGACCACATCCTCTGAAGGCGCTGTGGTGATCCATTCATTTGACCAACCAGGGGCGTACAAAGTCCAATTGGGCATTGCAGATGATAACATCTCTGACGACGACCCCGACGGTTGTTCGAACAACAACCTCATTGACCATTTGGTATTGATTTCAACGGAGCCTGATTGGTCAGGAACTTCTTTGGATGCGACCATTTGTTCTGGACAACTGTTTCCTTTGGATGGCATGGTAAACGGAGTGACCTATGATTCCGAGCCAACGGCAGACTTTGGCGGGGGCTTGTTCATTCCAGATGATCAATCCCAATGCTTCAATGCCGAGTTGACTTTCACGTCCTTTTCACCGGGCCAAATCGTTGAAAATGCGGCAACAGATATTATCGATTTGTTCATCAATTTTGAGCACAGTTTTATGGGAGACTTGACGGTCACCTTCATTTGCCCCAACGGCCAAAGCTTGGCGGTCCACCAGCAAGGTGGAGGGGGGACGCAACTCGGCGTACCAGACCAGCTAGACGGAACGGGCCCAGGCGTTGGGTGGGATTATTACTGGTCTCCGACAGCAACCAATGGCACCTGGGCGGACAATGGAGGAGGTACGCTGCCAGCGGGAATTTATGAATCGGCACAGCCTTTTACGCTGTTAGAGGGGTGCCCATTGAATGGGACTTGGGAAGTGGAAGTGTGTGATGCGTGGGGTGCAGATGACGGTTATATTTTCGATTGGACCGTCCACTTCGACCCAGAACTGTATCCTGAACCGGTGGTGTTTACCCCGGTATTCGGAATGGAATGTGACAGTACCTCATGGGAGGGTTTGAACATCTATGACGAAAGTGATGACTGCAATGAAATCACGGTGATTGCGACAGAAACAGGGACATACACGTATACCGCGACCAATAATTTTGGTTGTACGTACAGTACAGATGTGGAATTGACTGTGGTTCCAGGGCCGACATTGGAAATCAATGATCCTGTAGGCTTTTGCGGTTCTCCTGTTTCACTTTCAGGCAATGTGACCAACCAAGAGACGGGCTTCAATTACAATTACGATTGGACGCCAGCGGATCTGGTTTCGGGCAACGGCGCCAATGTGACAGTCGATGGTTTGACCCAAGACACCATCATGACCCTAACAGTGACAGTTTCTGGAGGCGACTTGGACAATTGCGAAGTCGCTCAAAATGTGGAAGTGAACTACGTTCCTGAGCCTACCGGTGTTGATTTCAGCGGTGCGATTTGTCCTGATGAGGATTTTGACTTGGTGGCTCTGAATTTTTCGATGGAAGGCACCAGTGAGAGTGATTACACCTATGAGTGGACCGACGAAAGCGGCGACATAGTCGGAACTTCGGCCGTATATCAGGCTAGTGGAGACGGGTTGTATGAGGTGCTAGTTACGATGGCCGCTCCCTGCACGTGGTCAACAACAAGCTTCTTCGATATAGAAGAGGACATTTGCGAGTTGACCATACCCAATGTGATTTCTCCCAATGGGTCAGGGCAGTGGGACTCGATGAACGATGCGTTTATCATTCAAGGGTTGGACAGTGATCGATACGATGGAAGCACATTGAGGATTTACAATCGTTGGGGTTTGCTCATGTTTTCGAGCAATGATTTTGGCAAGTCTGCGGGTTGGAGTCCTGAGCCTGACGAGGCCGCTGAGGGAACGTATTATTATGTTCTTGGCATCGCAAGGACCGACTCCGAATTGGTCATCAATGATGCGAATGGTCAGACGGTGGACGAGGGAGAGGGCTACAAATACTTGAGCGGTTCATTTACTTTGGTCCGCGATTAGACCCGCATGACATGATGAAGTCTGCAGCGGAGGAGCTGGGGGCGCTGGCACAGGCAGTTGTCTGGGAGCAGCGTGAGGAGGAAGGTCGATTGGCAGAAGGGTTGGAAGGGCAGTCGCTGCGCTTTCGGAAGCGTGAGGGATTGACTTGGTCACCCGTTACGCTGGAATCCCAATCCACAACTTTTGGAGGTCGTGCCTGCGTCGTTCTGTCCAAGCCGCCACACGGCGGAGAGGTTGGAGCTTTTCGCACGGGGTCACCGGTTTCGCTTTACCAAGCGAATGATGCGGGGAAGCCAGATCCAGGAGGGCCGCCACCTCGGCGTGGCTTGGTCAGAAAAGTGCGCAACCATCAATTGGAGGTCGTTTTGGATGGCGATCCGCTGATCGCGCAAGATTTCCATGAACGATGGACGTTGGATGTTCGTGGGGACGATCGAACCTATCGGCTGATGGCCGAGGCGTTGAGCCATTGGCTCAATACAGAACGTCCTTTGGAACGGTCATTTCGCGATGGCCTGCTCGGTTATTCAGAACAGGAGGTTTTGTCTGAAGTAGAATTTGAGGAGGTCGTAGGAATCGAAAGTCAGTTAAAAACGCTCAATGCCCTCCAAAGTGCTTGGGTGGAAACCGTTTGGAAAGGACGTCCTTTTGCGCTGTTGCACGGTCCTCCCGGAACAGGCAAAACGACAACACTGCTCACCCTCATTGAAGGATTGGTGTCCACAGGAAAGCGGGTGCTCGTGACAGCTCAAAGCAATGCTGCTGTCGACTGGTTGTTAATCGGTTGCGCAAATCGCGCTTTGGAAGCCGTCCGAATTGGCCACCCTATGCGCGTGGATCCTCTGGTGTGGTCCATGAGTCTGGAGTCGCGGGTTGAAACAGAACCCGAGTTCAAACAAGTTCGAGATTTTCGAAAGCGCTCTGCTCAGGCTTGGAAGGAGGTGGACCGCTTTCGCCGCAACTTTGGTCCGGCTGAACGCAAGGAACGAGCTGAAGCGAAGCGCGAAGCGCTTGATTTGAATCGAGAAGCCCGTGATTTGGAAGCGTATATCGCAGAGAAGGTCATCCGAAAAAGCGCCATCGTGGGAGCCACTCTAGCTGGCGCATCGGATTACATGTTACGAGGAGAGACTTTTGATTATGTCATTGTGGATGAGGCAGGCCAGGCCATGGAACCTGCGGTGTGGATTGCCATGCGGAAAGCTCCGCGTGTCGTGCTTGCGGGGGATCCGCAGCAACTCCCGCCTATTGTCAAAAGCCACAAGGCCGTGGCGGCTGGACTGGAGAAAAGTTTGCTGGAAAAACTCCTTGAACGGCATCCTTCTTCGGATTGGAACGTCATGCTGGAGGAGCAGTATCGCATGCATGAAGCCATCATGCAGCCATCCTCTGATTGGTTTTATGAGGGGCGCTTGAAGGCCGCTCCGAATGCTGCCCAGCGCCTGCTGGAAGGCATTCCACCGTGGACTTGGATTGACACGGCGGGTTGTGGTTTCGTGGAGCAACGCGAATCGGAGAGCAGCAGCACGTCAAACAAAGAAGAGGCCCAATTTGTACTTGATCGCTTGGTAGAATTGATGGAACAAGCTCCCATGGCGACGGTAGGTGTCGTTGCCCCGTACCGCGCTCAGTTGGAAGTCTTGGAAACGCTGTGGATTGATCGTCAACTAAAATCCAATGATCGAATTGAATTTGCCACGGTCGATGCTTTTCAAGGCCAGGAACGCGACATCATGGTCCTCTCGCTCACGCGATGCAATGAAGAAGGAGCCATCGGATTTTTGAAAGAATACCGGCGGACCAACGTAGCCATGACACGCGCACGTTCTCACCTGCTGGTGGTTGGTGATGGCGCAACCTTGGGCGCGGATCCGTTTTTTGCTCGGATGATGGAGTTGGCGGAACAGTCAGGAGCGTATCGCAGCGCCTGGGAGTGGATGTCTTAAGTCGCTTGGATGGCTTTAGGCGAGAACCTCACCCGTAGACTCATCGATAACTTCTGATTCAACCATTTGCTCGGACTCCGAGTGGTGTGCAGGCGTCTCGACACTGGATGCCAGGGGATTGGACCCTCCCACTTCGTCCAACGGAAACACCTCTGTAATCTTTTGGTACGCGACAGAAGGGATCACATAACCGAGTCCAACCTTGGACATGTGTTGCGCCACCTTGTCGTATGCGTCACGGACGTCATTTGCTGAGAGCAAAATGAATTCGTTGGTTTCCTTTTCTGTGCCGCGCTGTTCGTCCATTGAAGTCAACGCAATCTTCACTTTAAACCACTTGTCTGCGTCCTCAAAGCGAATGACTTCGGAAAGCACAGATTTGGTGATTTGAACAATTTCAAAAGGTCGAATGCCCTCTTGTTCACAGATTTCCGTCATGCGGGTTTCCGCTTCTGTGTAATTGTAGGCATCCAAAACAAACGATTCAGTGGCCTTGATTTCAGCACCATCGTTGTCGTGTCGGACGTACTTGACCTTGCAAGTAAACCAATGTTTTGTCATGCCTGAAAGATAGGTCCCTCGTTTTTCTGTCGAGGTCTGAGGAACCGTTATTCCATGAACAAGCAATTCACAATTGACGTTCCAAAAGCTCATTCGAATTGAAAGCGAACGTGTCTTGGAGCGTGCTATCTTGACCCTGAAGATGATGAAAGACGAATACCGCCATAAAGGCTTGAGAAGGAAGATGCTGGACGAATTGCGTACGCTGGGCATCGTCAATGAGGACGTGTTGGATGCCATTGATCGCGTGCCGCGGCATTTCTTTTTGTCATCAGCGTTCGAGCAGTTTGCTTATCAAAACAAAGCATTTCAAATCGGTGCCGGCCAGACCATTAGCAAACCCCATACAGTGGCACGCCAGACGGAATTGTTGGGGTTAGTTCCTGGGCAAAAAGTACTCGAAATTGGAACGGGAAGTGGATTCCAATGTGCTGTACTCTGCGCCATGGGGTACAAAGTTTACTCCATAGAACGACAGCGCTCACTTTACGATAAGGCACGGCCTTTGCTTTCTTCGATGGGATTCAAGCCGCAACTCTTTTATGGGGATGGGTACAAAGGCAAAAAGACGTTTGCTCCTTTTGATGGCATCATAGTCACTTGCGGGGCTCCAGAGGTTCCCGAGGCCTTGCTTCAGCAATTGGCGATCGGCGGCAAGTTGGTCATTCCTGTTGGAGAAGGCGATACGCAGCTGATGTACAGTTTTGAGCGCCTTGGCGAAAAAGAATTTACCCGGCAGAAACACGGTGAATTTGCCTTTGTGCCCATGCTTTCCAACCGAGCGCAAGGCTGAAGCAATTAGAAGTTGAAAACGCCTTCGGTTTCTCCTAAGCCCTGACGAACCAATACAATTTCCTTCCCCGTGCAATCGATCACTGTGGAGGCATGTAGTTGTCCCATTCCCCCATCCACGATGGCATCCACACGATCGGTGAAGCGTTCTGCAATCAACTCAGGGTCCGTGGTGTACTCTACAACCTCGTCTTCATCGCGAACGGAAGAAACGATCAATGGACGGTCAATCTCGTTGAGAAGAGCTCGTGTGACCGGATGATTCGGCACCCGAATTCCAATGGTTTTCCGTTTCCCCATGAACCACTTGGGCACCATGCTGCTCGCGGGAAGGATGAATGTATAGGGACCAGGCAGTGCCTTGCGCATGATTTTAAACAACGCATTGTCCAGCGGCATGGTGTAGGAAGAGAGTTGGCTCAAGTCCGCACAGGCAATGCTAAACTGCGCCCGGTTCAACGGAATGTCCTTCAGTCGTGCCAGACGCTCCAATCCCTTCGCAGAACCCAATTCACAGGCAAAACTGTAGACCGTATCCGTCGGGATAATGACCAAGCCATCTCGATTTAAGATCTTGGCGGTCTGTCGAATCTTACGTTCATCCGGATTGTCCGGGTGAATTTTTAAGAGCATTCGTTTTTCGCTTTGGCGTGATCCGCCAAAAATTGCGCTAGACCGGAATCTGTCAATGGATGCTTCATCAACCCAAGGATCGCACTCAAAGGACCGGTCATGATGTCGGCTCCAATTTCAGCACATTCAATGACGTGCATGGAATGGCGCACGCTTGCAGCGAGGATTTCCGTTCCGAAATCGTAGTTGTCATAAATGGTGCGAATCTTCTCAATTAACTGCAGTCCATCAGAGCTGATGTCATCCAATCGGCCTACGAATGGGCTGACGTAGGACGCACCGGCTTTCGCGGCCAAAAGAGCCTGTCCTGGAGAGAAGATGAGCGTGCAGTTGGTGCGAATGCCGTTGTCGGTAAACCAGCGGATCGCCCGAATTCCGTCTACGATGGCCGGGACTTTGACCACAATGTTCGGGTGCAATGCAGCCAGGGCTTCGCCTTCCGCGATCATGCCATCGAAATCCGTAGCGATCACCTCGGCGCTAACATCACCGTCAACAATTTCACAAATAGCGATGTAATGTGCCTTCACAGCATCTTCGCCGGTAATCCCTTCCTTCGCCATCAGCGAGGGGTTGGTGGTTACACCGTCGAGGATTCCGAGTTCTTGGGCTTGGCGAATCTGATCGAGGTTCGCAGTGTCGATGAAAAATTTCATGCCGCGAAAGTACCACTTCCTTTGGTTTGCCAAACCTTGAAAGGAGGCGTATCTTGTTTACAACACACCGGTTATGTCGAATTGGACCCCAGAAGAGAAGGAACAGATGAAGCAGCGAATGGAAATTCGCATGGCGGAATTGCGAACCCGGGTGTTGGAGTATCGGGAATTGACGAAGCCAATTCCTCCAGAAAACGCCATTGGTCGCGTGAGCCGAATGGATGCGATCAATAACCGCAGTGTCAGTGAGGCGGCATTGCGTCAAGTTGAAAAGCAGTTAGCAGGATTGGTTCGCGCGATGGAACGACTCCAAGATGATCGATTTGGATTGTGTCATCGTTGCGGGGAACCGATTCCTTTTGGCCGAATTCTGTTGTTGCCCGGGGCGACTTCGTGCGTTCGCTGCTCGGATTGAGGGCATTGTTAAAAAAAGTTCTTTTTTGTTGGCAAGGTTGAATACGAAAGGGCAAATCACTCCGTTAAGGTCGATGTGAACCACGAGGGATGCGGTATTTTTGCACTCCTCACGAGCTCACCACCAAATCAAATCTGTGCGTTTATTCGACTCCTTGCGTTCAATTTGCATTGTGATAATCGGTTTGGCTTGCCTTACGGGCTGCATCGATTCTTGGGAGGGCCCCCCACACTTTTTACACGTGGCCTCCATGGAGGTGGCGACTGAAGGGGATGAGGGGTCGGACTCCCATCGCATTGAAGAAGTTTGGGTCTATACCGAAACGGATGTGCTGGGCGCTTTTCCCTTGCCTGCGGACATTCCTCTTTCACCGGAGCAATTGGGATCAACAGCAACGTTGACCTTACTCGGCGGCATTCGGGCGAATGCTGTTTCGGCCACACGTCAGCCCTATCCTTTTTACGAGGCCCTCCCTACAACAATGACATTGGAGTATGGAGGAAGGGACACCTTGAATTTGACCGTGGGGTACACCGATCAAACGCAAGTCATTCTGGCGGAAGATTTTGAGAGTGCCAATCGATTTGAAGTGGGGAGCACGAGCACGGCCGAAGTCGTGCGGACAGAAGATCCAGAGTGGATTTTTGAGGGGGAGGGCAGCGGACTGATCGAGCTGTCGAGTGAACAGCAAGTACTCATCGCCTCCACGAATGAGCAGCAATATGACTTGTCATCATCTGGGCCCGTCTGGCTCGAGATGAATTACAGCTGCACACAGGCTTTTGCTGTGGGATTGGCTGCTGCGAATGCATCCAATTCGAGCCGCATTCCGATCTTGGTGCTCAACCCAACAGATGGAGATTGGAAGAAGATTTATTTGGATTTGAGTCCGGTTATTCGGACCACACCTGATGCGACACATTATGAGCTGATTCTTGAGGCTTTTTATGACAATTCTCAAGAGGTAACCCACATTGCGCTTGACAACTTCAAGCTGCTTCGGTATCCATGAATAAGCGCATACTCATATCGGCGTATGTGCTCTCTGATTGGTTGACAGGGGCGGTGGCATGGACGGTATTGTTTGCCTACCGGAAGGTGTACATTGAGTTAGCGGAAGAAACGATTCCAATGGATTTGATGAGCGACTTTCGCTATCAATTGGGGTTGTTTGTCATTCCATTGTTCTGGATATTCGTCCATGGGATGGCGGGCATGTATTTGCGACCTATCAAACGCCACCGAATTTTGGAAATCGGTCAAGTGACCTGGACGTCGTTGATTGGGGGGTTGGTTTTGTTCTTCGGTTTGCTGTTGGATGATGCCATATCCAGTTACCAGCAGTACTATGCGTCCCTGAGCGTGTTGATTTTAAGCCATTGGTCCCTGACCTTGGTCGGCCGTTTGTGGATTACCACGCGCACAGTCAAGCGGATTCACACGGGGCAGTGGAGTTTTCCAACTCTGGTCATCGGTGGCAACGAGCGTGCCGTCAGAATGGTTGAAGAAATTCGATCGCTGCGAAAAGATCCGGGTTACCGCTTTGTCGGCTTTATTCAAGTCAATGGTTCGGATACCCATCTGGATGATTTTATGCCCAATCTGGGAAAAGTCCAGGACATCCAGCAGGTAATTGATGAACACAACATTGAAGAGGTCATCATCGCGATTGGGTCGAGTGATCATGAAGTGCTTGAACGAATTCTCAATGCCCTTGAGGGGTTGAATACAGAGATCCGAATCATACCAGATATCTATGACATTTTGAGTGGTTCTGTCCGAATGTCGAGCATATACGGGGCTCCGTTAATTGAAATAGATCGTCAGATCATTCCGCAATGGCAGGTTTCCATCAAACGTATAATGGACTGGAGCGTAAGCATCATTGCGCTTGTTGTGTTGTTCCCTCTTCTTTTCTTGATTGGACTGTTGGTTTTTGCGACATCAAAGGGCCCGGTATTTTACAGACAAGAGCGCATCGGTCGACACGGTGAGCCCTTCCGTATCATTAAGTTCAGGACCATGTTTGTTGATGCTGAGCGGTCAGGACCTCAGCTCAGCCGGGATGATGACCCGAGAATTACACCCCTTGGCCGGTATTTACGCAAATCCCGATTGGACGAGTTCCCTCAGTTTCTTAACGTGTTACGTGGCGATATGGCGTTGGTTGGACCGCGTCCAGAGCGGGCACATTTCATCCATCAAATCATGGACCGCGCACCGCACTATCGGCATTTGCAAAAAGTACGTCCGGGCATTACCTCATGGGGTCAGGTAAAATATGGATATGCTCAAAATGTAGACGAAATGGTTCAGCGATTGCGTTTTGACTTGATCTACATCGAGAACATGAGCATAGCTCTGGATTTTAAAATCTTGTTTTACACGATTATAACTGTCCTTAGAGGAAGCGGTAAGTAGGCTCGTCTATACTTAAGTGTATTTAGGCGATATTTGCACATGTCTCCATTTGTGTCTCTAAAAGGTTTGTGCTCCATTGTGTGGGTCGCCTTCGTGTTTCATTTTGGAGGGGGAGCTTGGGCCCAAGAATTCAGCCCATTTTCTGGGGCCATGCAGCGCTCACACGAGCTCATGATGGACAATGTGAGCTTTTTTTTGGATGGAGCAGTGGAGGTTGATATTCCTTCGGGAGAGGTGAATTGGCGAATGAGCGAGCGCCAAGTTTTAACGCAACTGCAACGAACTGTCCAAGATGTTCATGCCCTACAATCGCTCGATTTGCTGCCGTCATTCCGGACCTTTTCTCCAGAAGTCATCACCCTGATTGGACGGGTTGAGAAACTGACTTACCGGGATTTACGCCGATGGAGAATGGCCGAAGGTTTATCAGAAGCGCAGGAATGGTATGTCATGGTTCAAAGTGCTTTGGATGAACTGAAAATGCAAGTGGCTATGGAATTGAATGTGCATTATAACACGGCATTGAAACATGCTTTGGACGATGCAATTGACCTGCAGCAGAAGGAGGGAGGTATGTCCGTTGTTGCACTCGATTGGGATCCCAATTCGTTGCTGTCACCATTGGATTGGAGCGCCTCGACAATTACACAAGGTGAACTTTCATCCATCGATCGCTCAGAGTGGATTTCTCAACCGGCGTTGCGAGTGAATCAACTGGATGACCCGAGCGATTGGTTGGAGCGAATTCTTTCTTTATTAGAATCTCAAGATCAAAGATTGCGACGACTGGAGGGGGGTAGCTCTGCGACGACGAGTGAAATGGAGCATTGGTCGCCCTTGGCCTCGGACCCTGCTCTGTCCCATCTTCATTTGCCGGAGGCGCTTGACATAGGGTTTCTCACAGGATCCGCTCAATTGGGGCTCAACGCGAAGATGCAGCTCCATGAAATCATGGAGTTGATGGGGCGCTATCCCCAAATTCGCGCAGTTTGCACGGGCCATGCTGATGCCACCGGAGAGCGGAATAGCAATTTACTGCTATCCAAACGACGGGCTCAAGCGGTCCAAGCATACCTCTTGGAAACAGGGGTGTCCAGTGACCGTGTTCTGCTCAATTATTTTGGTGAGGAAAGAGAACGCCAGTCAGGATCTCAGGATCGCCGTGTAGAGGTGGCTTTTTATTTGAAATAGCCGTCATTCCTTTGCGACCTTTGTTTGGAATCGCAAGCACATGAAAATAATTTGTATTGGGCGGAACTATGCGGATCACGCTTCAGAATTGGGGAACGCAATACCCGTAGAGCCGCTATTTTTTTTAAAGCCTGACAGCGCTGTTCTTGCGCATCGTCACCCTTTTTACTTGCCGGACTGGTCGGACGATGTTCACTATGAGGTGGAGCTTTTGGTGCGCATCAGCAAATTGGGAAAGTCCATTGCGCCGGAATTTGCGCACCGCTACTACGATGCCATTTCACTGGGCATTGATTTTACTGCCCGTGATGTGCAAGCTGAAATCAAGTCCAAAGGCCATCCTTGGGAAAAGGCCAAGGCATTTGATGGGTCGGCTGTCATCAGTCGGGATTGGTTGCCCATCGATTCGTTCAAAGAAGGTGCTCAGAATATAGGCTTTCGGCTGGAACGGAATGGCCATGTTGTCCAGGAAGGACAGAGTCAGGACATGATTTTCGGCATCGACCAACTGATTGTGTATGTCTCGAAATTCATGACGCTCAAACTCGGAGATGTGCTCTTTACCGGCACTCCAGCAGGAGTGGGTCCGACACATCCAGGCGACACACTGGAAGGATTTATCGCGGACCGTTCGATGTTTCGCGTGCCTGTTCGCTAAGTGCCATGAAGCGCCTGTTTTTCATTGGATACATGGGAGCTGGGAAAAGCCATGCGGCCAAGCAATTTGCCCAGGCTTCAGGCCGGCCATACGTCGACCTCGATGACGCTGTTGAATTGGCGATGGGCCAGACCATTCAGGCGGCTTTTCTTGAGCATGGAGAGGCGTATTTCCGAAGACATGAGGCGAAGGTTTTAGCCCAAGTGATCGGCGACACGACCATCCAGATCGTGGCATGCGGAGGGGGGGCGACCTGCGCCAGTGGAGTGGATCAGATGCTGATCCGTGCGGGTCATGTTGTGCACCTCGACCCCGCGATTGAGGTGCTGATTTCTCGTCTTTTGAAACAACAGCACCGTCCAGTTTTGACTCGACGAGGAAAGCCTTTTGATGCTCAGGGAATTCAGAATCACTGGTTGGAAAGGCACGCGTGCTACGCCTTTGCCCATGAACGTTTGAGCGAGACTGTATCGGAAGAGGACTTCCGCCGTTGGATGGAGCTATAAGCTCGTGTCAATCCATCAAATCAGCCGTGTCCTTTTCTGAAGGAATGGCATCAATTTCAATGACGATGTTTTCTTTTAAATTGGTGCTCAAGGAGAGACCACAGAAATCAGCCCGCACCGGAAATTGTCTGTGAATGCGGTCAATCATGACTGCGGTTGCCACCCTTTTGGGTCCAGAATTGAGCAAGTGATTCACGCCATAAATTAGCGTCTTTCCGCTGTTAAGAACGTCGTCTATGAGCACCATGTTTTGGTCCTTGAACACGCTCAAATCCACACTGCATGTAACCGGGGAACTCAAAGGATTTGCCTTGTTAAGTCGCACGGTGGCTTCATGCAACGGCATATCGCAAATGGAGCCTAAAATGCCAATGAGTCGTCGTCCCATGATTTCTCCATTTCCAGCGATACTGACAATGTGCAGTGAAGGCGAAGCAAAAAACTCCTCTGCAATTTGACGGGCAATTCGCTGCAATTTGCGTTCGATTTGGTCTGCGGTCAAAATTTGAGTGCGTGCCATGGGGTCAATTAAGCGGGTGATATGCGAGCTCTTCTTAGAGAGATTTTTCAAATACGGCGACTGCTTCAACGTGTGCAGTATGTGGAAATTGATCTACAAATTTGAGGGAAGTCATGGCATAGCCGTATTCACTCAAAGTCGTGATGTCGCGCGCTTGAGTAGCGGGATTGCAGGAGACGTATACCAATTTTGGCGCGCCCAAGCGAATCACCTTTCTCAGCGTTCGTGGAGAAATGCCACTGCGGGGAGGATCCAAAACGATCGTTCGGATGCGCCCGGCATACTCCGGAAATTCCAAAAGAAATTTTCCGACATCCGCTGCATGGAATTGAATTCCGGTGGTTCCGTTCCTCTCAGCGCTTTTCTTGGCGTCTGCGATGGCCTCTTCGACAATGTCCACACCGACGACGTCCATGCCCGTGTGACGAACGAGCATCTGCGCAATGGTGCCGGTGCCGCAAAAAAGGTCCATCACAACGTCCTGTTTTGCTCGCGTGGCCGTGCCTAGCTGCAGACTATCATTGGCGGGGTCAATCGCCGCAATCACCTCGGCATAGAGTCGTTCTGCGCAAGATGGATTGGTTTGGAAAAAACTCGACATGCTGATGTCGAATTGCAAGCCATGCATCGATTCAGTGATGGTGCTTTTCCCGAAAATAAGTTCGCTACTTCCTTCACGCGATTCAACGCGTTCGCCCGTATTGTCATTGACGCTGTGCAAAATCCCCGCAATGCGTTCGCCAAACAGCTCTTGCATTTTCACGATGAATGCTTCCCGAGGGAATTGATCAATATCGGCTGAACTTGTCACGAGATTGAAGAGCAGTGTGTTATCAGCAATGCTTTTTCGAACGACGAGAAAGCGATAAAATCCAACACGCTGTGGCGGATGCCATGGAGGAAGACCGGAATCTTCAAACCATTGCCGCAAGAGGTGGAGTTGATTTTCAACCGCCTCATCAAACAATCCTGAATCGGCGTCAAGATTCTCAACGGCCCACCACGTCCCGCGTCGTTTGAATCCGAGCCCAAAACCATCGATCTTCTCGCCGGTCTCGGGGTCGTGAAGGATGGCAGAGAAGCTGTACTCCATTTTATTGCGGTAGTGCCAATGCTTTGGAGAGTCAACGAATCCTCGATAAACCGATTGGACATCTTCAATGCCGCCGATGCGTTTGTAGAGATCCATTGCCGTGGATTCTTTCAACTTTTTTTGCAGGTCGATGGGAACGTGCGTGTAGGGAGCACCTGAAATGTCTTGGAATCCCGATTGAACCTCTTCCGGCGCCCGTTCGAGGACATCCTCCAAGCGGCATTCGGCGTATTTCGATTTGCATTTGACTACGCGACATCGAACCAATTGACCTGGAAAGGTGTTTTGAACGAAAATAACGAAAGGCCCTTTTTCGGTCGGTATGCGCGCGATACCCTGTCCCCCGAAGGCGATGTCTTCAATCCGCAATTCAAGCGGATCGTTCTTTTTGAATCTTCTATCTCGTCCCACAATTGCAAATGTAATCCCCTGCTCGCGGTATCTTGCGTACATGCAGAAATCAGCAAGAATTTTTTCCATCGCTTTGCCTTGCATGGCGCTTTTGGGCTTCTGGATGCCAGGTGGGGTGGCTATTTCACAGGAGTCTTACGAAATGAGTGTGGCAACATTCAATATTCGCTATGCGAATCCGGATGATACGTTGCGTTGGGAGGATCGGAAGGATGAAGTGGCGAATGCAGTGCGGTACTTTGATGTGATTGGATTTCAAGAAGTGCTCCCACAACAAAAGAATGACTTGATAGCGCGGATGCCACGGCATGCTCATTACGGTGAAGGTCGTGATCGAGACGGAGCGGGTGAAGCATGTCCGATTTTTTGGAATCAAAAGAGGTTTGATTTTTTGCATGGTGAGATTCGTTGGCTTTCGGACACGCCTCTGGTGGCCGGAAGTATTGGTCCTGGAGCAGATTTGCCTCGCATTGTGACCATTGTTTTACTTCACGACAAAAAAACCAAGCAGACCGTGCGTGTCCTCAATACGCACTGGTCTCATACCAGCGAAGAAGCGCGAGAGGCTGCAAGCAACTTGATGGCGGGCTGGACAGGTTGGGCAGGCGAAGCTGATTTGACCCTGGTATGTGGTGATTTCAATGCCGAGCCGCAATCGCCGCCGATCTCGAGATTACTCGAGTCATCCGATCTCCAAGACACGTATGACAACGCAAACTTCAGGTGCCGGAAATCCTTCGGCACGTACTCGACTTTTTTCCCGACAAACCTGATGGGAGCGACGAGAATTGATGCGATTTTTTATCGTGGAAATGTAACAGTGGATTGGGTTTGCGCTGACGAGTTGATAAAATACGGGGTTTACATTTCGGATCACTTGCCTTACCACGCAGTTTTCAAAATCCCATAACCCCATGATCCAGTCGCGTCTGTTAACCCAATTGGCTGGCCCTGTGTTGGCTTGTCTCGTGTATTTCTTAGCGCCTCATTGGGGTTGGTCTGATGCTGCGTCAGCGGTATTGGCGGCGAGCACTTGGATGCTGGTGTGGTGGATTTCTGAAGCGGTTCCGATTGGTGTGACTTCAATCCTGCCCATTGTGATTTTTCCACTTTTGGGAATATCCACAGTCGGAGAGACTACGGCTCCTTATGGCTCGCATTATGTGTTCTTGTTTATGGGGGGCTTTTTGGTGGCGATTGCATTGGAAAACTGGAATTTGCACCGTCGATTTGCATTGAATATTCTGGCCGCCGCAGGTGGAAGTCCTCGCCGTTTAATTGGCGGGTTCATGCTTGCCACGGCGTTGTTGAGCATGTGGATTTCAAACACAGCGACGACCCTTATGATGCTGCCTATTGCCCTTTCCGTCATATCCAAATTGGAGTTGAAGCAACATCCCAACTTTGCCGTGGCCTTGCTTTTGGGTACGGCGTATGCAGCGAACATTGGAGGCATGGCCACGTTGGTGGGAACTCCGCCCAACGTCGCTTTGGCAGGGATCATGGAGGAGCAGTACGGCGTCATCATTCCGTTCATGGAATGGATGTTGCTCGCTGCACCGTTTTCTGCCATCTTGCTTTTCTTGGTCTATGTGGTGTTGACGCGCGTGCTGCTTCCGATTTCGAAAGAAACTGTTGGTGAGGGGCTACAGCCGATCCGCAAAGAGTTGAAGGCGCTTGGCAGCTGGTCAGCAGCAGAAAAACGCGTGGGGATGGTCTTCGGAACGACCGCTTTGTTGTGGATTGGTCGGCGATTCATTGAGGATTGGACCGGTTGGTCGCTCAACGATACGACCATTGCCATGGCAGCGGGCATCAGCTTGTTTTTGATCCCTTCGGGAGAGCGCAACCGAACGCTGATGTCCTGGGACGAAGCCAGACGATTGCCTTGGGAAATCTTACTGCTATTCGGTGGAGGTTTGACATTGGCCGGTGCTCTCGGCCGTGCAGGGATTTTGGAGGTTGTTGCCGATACCCTCTCTGAACAAGGCGGGTGGCCATTGTGGCTGATGATCGCAGCATTTGCTTTTGTCGCCTTGATGCTGACTGAAGTCATGAGCAATCTCGCACTTACGGTCGTCATGGTTCCTGTCGTTGCTCAAGTGGCGTTGCAATTGGGATTGAACCCGCTGATGTTGGCCGTGCCAGTGGCACTGGCCAGTAGCTGTGCATTCATGCTGCCGATGGCGACGCCGCCCAATGCCATCATTTTCGGAAGCAATCAGATTCGCATGGGGCAAATGGCGCGCGTTGGATTTGTACTGAATCTCATCGCTGCATTTCTAGCAGTGGTTTGGTCGGCCTTTGTGCTTCCTGCATGGTTGGAGATGCTGTAAATTCGAGCCGTGAAGAAAATACTTGTACTCCACGGCCCGAATCTCAATTTGTTGGGCAGACGTGAACCGGTTTTGTATGGTGCCATGACGCTCGAACAATTGAATGCCTCGCTTCACTCCATGGCCAATTCAGGAGGTTTTGAATTGATCACGCTCCAAAACAACGTAGAGGGTGAGTTGATTAACTCTTTGCAAGAACATGGGTTCTCTGCTCATGGAATCGTGTTCAACCCGGGAGGATACACACATACCAGTGTGGCCATTCGCGACGCTGTGCTGGCCATTGATTCTCCGGTTATTGAAGTCCACCTCACGAACCCGGATGCCCGCGAAGAATTTCGAAAACCATCTCTTTTGCGAGAGGCTTGTCTAGGAAGTATCGGAGGGCTCGGAACAGAGAGCTATGTTGCGGCGCTTCGGTTTTTTATGGAGCATGGACGATGATTTGAATGGCTTGCGTGATTTCGTCAGTCGAGTCAATGTGCAGGCTGTACCACCCGGGTTTCAGCGAACCGATTGAACATTGAATGGTTCCGTCAGCAGAGGGTCGTTCGGAGCGCGAAAGAACCAAATGACCGACAGCATCAAATAGCCTCAATTCAACCTGATTTGGATGAATCTGATTCGATGTCCAATGGATATCAAGATCCTGTAGAACGGGGTTGGGATAAACTTGCCATCTCGGAGATTCCGTGGGATTCTGAACAGCAGCCATTTTAGGGGAATCTTGATCAGGTTGCAATTCGCCAACATTCGGATCAGAGCAGTTGAGCAATGCCGGTGAGGCATCTTTGAGGAAAATCAGAGAGCCCTCGATGCTCGTTTCCAAATCAATGGGAGCGATCATGCACGGTGCGCTGCCAGAGCAGTGGTTCCAGTCGTTGCCGTTGCAAGCAAGAAGAATCGGTCCGCTTTGAGCAGCATCAAGACCCGCAATGGTGCCTTCGAAATATTGGTGATCTGCTTGGGCAAATGCATTTCCTCCATGCAATAAATCAAGCCAAAAACCGTCTGTAAATCGCACATGCTGGTTGTTGTGAATGAATGTGTTTTTTCCATACGGAGGTGCCATGTTGAGTTGGCCCAAGGAGTCGAGATGAACGGCGTCGCTCAGATTCTCAAACTTGGTACAAGCGAGATTTACTTGCTGCTCCTTGAGCTTAAGTCCGGTTGAGTGATTCTTAAACTCGGAAGATTCAATCCGCAAAGCATGGCCGCTTGCAGCAACGAACAGCTGAGGAAAGTCAGAAAAGCCCGATTCAAAAGAGGTGTTTCGGATCCATGAATGCAACGGGACTTGTTCCAGCGAAAACGTGCTGTGACTCCACGAGCAATGTTCCATGTGCAATCCAGATAATGTAGCACTCCATTCTGTGTTGACTAGCTCCAAGTCAGTCAATTGCATGGAAGCTGAACTCGGGTGTTGGTGAGAGATGTTGGCGTTGTGCAAAACTCCCTTGTCCCATTGGAGCCTATTGAAGAATGCGCATGCTGCCGTTGAATTGTCTCCTTGCAAGTTGACTTGTTGGAAGTTGGTTTTTACGTGCAACTCCAAGGTGCTGAACGCGTTCATGTCAATTTGAACGTTGGTCATTTCAAGAACTCCAAGGCCATGCACACCCATCCCGGCATCATGCTGTAAAGTCAATGCGATGGGAGCGGAGTCTGGGCCGTGAATCTGCCAGCGACTGCCCGTTCCCAGTTGCACATAGGCTGTTATGCTGTCAATTTCAAGGAGTCCAGCGACCTGGTTGGTCGATGAAGAAATCTGAAAAGTCTTGCCGTCAGATACAATTAAATCGCCATTGAACTCGAATTTGCCATCGGGTCCGTTGCAGGCGATTAGACTGTTTTCAGAGACTAGGATTTGCCCATCGCTGTGAATGTTCAAAATGCCGCCAGGGTGAATGATAATCTGGCCGCCGTTCAAGATCAACTGGGCTTCTTCTTGAATGTGAAGTTGGCTGGACGGGCCGATGTGAACGGTGGATTCCGGTCCAAGAATCAATTGCGTGCCCGATGTGATGTGGAGGGTTCCAATGCCATTTCCGAGCGTATCTCCCAGAATCAATGTCCCAAATTGAGGAAGTTCGATGACGTCTGAACAAGGCGTGCTTTCAACGTGGAACGGCTGCTGCCATGCCATTCCATTGCCTTCAAGTCCGCCAATGGTTACTTTTCCAGCTGCCGGAATGGAACAAGGGCCAATCCAATGCGCGTTCGGTTGATTCCATCCAAAGTGATGTTCGAAATTGATGTTTTCAATCGGTCTTCCATCAATAACCCAACCCAAAATCTGAGATGCATGGTGGCCGATTTCGGCGTGCATGCCGATCGGATCGGTGAGTGGTTGTGTCGATATCGCATCAAAGTCGATCGCTTCTGCGGACCATTCAGAAGCCAATGGCAAGTCGAATGCGGAATGCACCGGAATGAATAGAGATTGTTCTTGGGACACGTCGACTTCAATGCCTGCAATCTCAAGGGCATTGCGTAAGAGCGTCAAATGTGAGGAGGCGCTGCCGGGAAGAGAGCCCCAATTTGGAAATGTAGGGGCACAATGTCCTTGTCCATTGAGAATGAAATCTTGGCCCCAATCCCAATCGGTATTGATTAACTGACCATCAAAGACGCACCAATTGTCATCATCTGAATCTGGATACTGCGGGTCACCAGGCGCAGCAAACAACCACAGATTGACATAATCCCAGCCCAAGAAACTGGATGTCGCATGCAGTAGAGGAGAATTCGGAGTCGGAAATGGGATCTCCGGATGGCCGTTGGATAGGGCTGCGCAATAGGGAAGTTGAGGGAGTCCCCATTCCGCTTGCAGTGATTGAAGAGCAATGAACTCTGCCCGTGGTCCAGTGGGACTTTCAAACAGCAATTCACGAGCCGCCGGAGAATTGAGCGCATCAAATAGATCGGCGGCATCCACAGAAACATCCGATAAAAACGCAACGGCATGGTGCACAGCTAGAGGGAGCCAAGCACCTCGGAATGGACTGTCGATTGAAAGAAAAAGACGTGTGCAATGATCTTCTCCGTCGAGTTCCATTTTACGCAAGGCATGCCGTGCAATCAAGCCTCCCATGCTCGCTCCTACGACCACCAGGGGTGAGGCCGTCTCAGCCTGCTGGTGACTTTTGCACAGTTGAATCAGATGTTGGAGCAAGGCAGCACTTTTTGCTACGGATTGCGTGCCGTCTGCGAAGTCGAGAAAAACAAAATCCATACCGACTGCATTCAAAGAGTCGATGAACGCGGGCATGGCTTCGAATGCTGTGGAAGGATTTGCACTGCAATTCCAGAGAGTCTCCCAATTCATGTCTCCATGCCCATGCAGTGGAATTTGACCACCGATGGCGGGGTCAAATCCTTCGCAGAGGATGACGGGTTGGTCAAAAATCCCATCCGGACTTGTTTTGAGGAGCGCTTGGCCGCTGATGGGCTGGCCTTCATGGAAACAGCCGATCCACCAGGGGTCGCTGCTGTCATTGATAGGCCAAGGGGGCAAGTCTGGATCAGGACATGTGCTAACCAGAAACGTTGGAAATAGAAGATGCTGTTCGATGGATGTCCCATTGATTTCCAGTTTCAGTCCAAGGGAAGTCAATGAGGCATTTTCTGAGATATAAAGCGCAAGTGGTTCGTTGGGGGTGACATTGTGAGACTGTCCATCATGCATCAATGTCCAAGAACCTTCGGCGTGTTCAGACGCAATAGCTGATTCAGGTAACACCACGTAATTCCATCCACGCGCTAACGTTCGTTTGCTCGCCATCAAGAGCGTTTCGTATTCCAAGGAATCGATGCCGGTGGAGAGCAATTGTTGGAGTAGGGGTTCTGTCCTTTGGTACAAGGCCAAGCAGATGGCCTGATGTTCGCGTGAACTCTTTGCGAAAATGGATTGGAGTGAATCCCGATGCAAGCCTTCATACGAGACATTGAGTTTGTCCCAAATAAAATGAGCTTGTCGACTTTGGTCTGGAGATAAGGATTGAGACAATGCGCCATAGAAGTGGCCGGCTGCGCCCCAAATGAGCGCTGCATAGATGATGTTTTTCATGAAAGATGGTTTACCAGAATTGTTCGACGATCAGGGTGTCGATCAGGTGATGGCGTTCAATGGATAGAATCAATGAAGGCAGAGTGTCCCTTTGGCCCGAGGGCGATACCATGGCTGCATTCCACATCCTCGAGGCGGGTAGCTCTTCCCAGGGGTGGATGAGCGTTTGAATTAAAAGCGAAGGATTGGGAGAGGCTCCAGGTGTGAAACTGAGACAAGATGCTTGCTCTGAAGGCCCTAGATCATATGGACTCCAAAGTTCGACCGTGTAGGGCTCACCGGATTGACAAGGCTTGCGACCGCCGATACACCGGATCCATGAGGGGGTAGGAAGTTGGATGCTCGCTGCTGCTTCTGCAGGAAGCGTCCACGTGCCTTCATAGTGTAAGGATGCGGTATTTGTTTGGTTTCCAGATCGACCTATGTGCAAGTGGTACAATCCTTCGAGCCCTTGAATGGGGATGTGAGCGTTTCCAAAAGCATCGGTGTAAATGGTGTCTAGCACGGGCTCGAGCGTATAGCCATCCTGCCAATTCCCTGAATGTTGGAGCTCTTCAAGGAGCACAATCCAAGCCGAATCGACGGGAGAGCCTTCGATGTACTCTGTGTGCACAGCCCACGATGTTGGAAGGGGTTCTGGACGACAAGACAACAGCCCAATCCCGAGTACAGCGCAAGTCAAACCCCATAAGCTTAGATTGATTCCATTCCCCTTCATGGGGCAAAACTCCACAAAGAAGTAGAGCGTAGGAGTCGGAATGCAGCGATGCGCAGCAGCGATTTATAAGCGCTCAGTCAAACTTTCTGAGGGCCTTGTCAAGGAGTTTGGCCAAAGCGTGAGCGTCTTTCTCATTCAATTGTTTGCCGAGCACGAATGACTTGTTTTGGTGAGTAAATTGAATGGTATCACCCCCCATAATCCAAAAACTTTGATCCAAGTTGGCCAGAAAGGATGTGGATTCTCTCCGGATCACCTCCATTTTTTGAAGGTTTCCGGTTTGGAATAACTGGGCCCTTCCGGTCGTTCCAAAAGCATTTTTAACGGACATGCTACCGGCGTGAATCCGGATGGACTCATTGCCCTTGCGACGCCATAGAATCACCTTGCTCACACGGAAAGCGAAGAAGGTCCAAAATGCGAGTGAAATGCTATAGAACATCCGTTCATCACCGTCTGAATGTGTCAGGCTCCAAAAGAATGTTGCACCGACGAGGAGCCACGCTGTCATCCAACCCTCCAACGCGAGTTGCTGGCTTTTCGGGATTTTTTGATCAATGACAACAGTCAACGCATCTTCATGCCATGCATAGGTGATCCGCTTTCCGATTCTTTGAATAGGCGGTTGGCTTTGACTCATGCGGGTGATTGCTTTTCAGTTGGAACCAATCGGGCATAAATGGCTTCGTATCGTGGTAAGATATTGGCGATGTTAAACCGTTCAGAATGTTGAATGGCTTGAGCTTTGAATTGCGCCAAATAGCTCGGGTTGTCAAGCACGGACATGGCGCTTTGTGCCATGCTCTCGATATCGCCTACGTCATGGAGAAACCCACTGACACCATGTTCAATCACTTCTGGCAATCCTCCTGTATTGGAAGCAACGACAGGCACGCCGCTGGCCATTGCTTCCAGCGCGGCCAAGCCAAAACTCTCAGTGGCTGAAGGCAAGAGAAAGAGATCGCTTATGCGCAAAGGTTCAATGGGGTTCTTGATTTTTCCAATGAAAATGACATCATCGCGGTATCCCATCTCTTCGGCTGCTTTCTCGACACGCGATCGTTCAGGGCCATCGCCAACCAATAAAAGTTTCGCCGGGATTTTCTTACGCACTTCAATGAATATTTTGAGCACGTCATCTAACCGCTTGACCGGTCTGAAGTTTGAGATGTGCGTCAAAATCGGCTGTCCTTGAGGAGCGATGTGCCGCCGCAACTCTTCGTCCGGAGTCCCCTTGTACTGGGCAGGGCAGATGAAATTGGGAATGAAATCAATGGTCTGATTTTGACATCCAAATAATTTCAAGGTATCCGACTTCAGGCTTTCAGAAACTGCTGTAACAGCATCGGATTGATTGATGGCATAGGAGATGACCGGTTCAAAGGCGGGGTCTTTACCGAGCAGTGTGATGTCTGTCCCGTGCAATGTCGTGACAATGGGGAGGTGGTGTCCTTTCGAGGCGAGAATTGCTCGAGCCATTACAGCCGCACTGGCGTGGGGAATGGCGTAATGCACATGCAATAAGTCCAAGCGGTGTTTGATGGCGACTTCGACCATTTTACTCGTCAAGACGAGTTCGTAAGGTTGGAAGTCAAAAAGCGGATAATTGGATACTCTTACCTCGTGGAAGAACATGTTGCTCTTGAGACTGCCCATTCTGGCCGGCTCACTGTAGGTGATGAAATGCAATTCATGCCCTTTGGCGGCAAGTGCCTTTCCCAATTCGGTAGCAACGACTCCAGAACCACCAAAAGTGGGGTAACAAACAAATCCTATGCGCATGGTACAAAGTTCGGTGTTCGAATGTCAGTTCCTTTCAAAACGCGATGGAATTCCCAAGGACTCATAGACCACACGTTGCAGTTCTGTCCGCACATTGTTGTGAATCAATTTTCGGTTTTCGGCATCGGGATAAGTCCGGTTGCTCAAAAAGACAAAAACCACGTCATGGTCTGGGTCCGCCCAAGCCAGTGTGCCGGTAAAGCCGGAATGACCAAAACTCGACCAGCTGGCTTGATCACAGGTGGGGCCTTCACCGCTTTCACCATCTGGTCGGTCAAAACCCTGTGCTTTTCGGTAACGTGGGTCCTGCTCGAATTGCCGCGTCCAGTCATGGATGGTTTTCGCTTCGAGTAAGGCAGTTCTGCCATAAATCCCACCCATTCGGAGGCAGTACATGAGTCGGGTCAAATCATAGGCGTTGCTAAACAAACCGGCGTGCCCCGCGACCCCACCCAGCATGGCCGCACCCGGATCATGCACATGTCCATGGACGGTCGTTTTTCGAAAAACGGTATCCACTTCCGTTGGCGCAATTTGTTGCAGGGGAATCCGAGTTAGGGGGTGAAACCCCATGCTTGACCAACCCATGGGGTCATAGACTGTGGATTGCAACCACTCGTCAAGCGGGGTGTTGGTTAAGTTTTCAATGATACGTGCCAGTGCGTAATACCCCATGTCACTATAACGATGAGTGCCCAACGGATCGAGGGGTTCTTCTGTGATCCGTTTCCAAATGGAGTCCTGCCAAGCCACACGCATGAAGCAATTTTCTGACATGCTGACCACATGATCTGAGCTCTGGACTGGAGAGAATGCAGTGGAGTCTTCGAGTGCGTAGAGATAAAAGGGGATCCAAGCTTTGAGGCCAGAACGATGGGCCAAAATGTCGTCAATGCGCCGATTCCCTATGGGCAATTCAGCCAACTCTGGGAGGTAATGATTCAGGGGCTGAGTGCGGTCAAAAAGACCTTGCTCTTCAAGCCGCATCAGCGCCAATGATGTCGCGGCGATCTTGGTGATGCTCGCGAGATCGTAAACAGATGCTGTGGTAACGGGCTCAGAGCCGTCGAGCGTGCCGTAAGCGCCGTCATGGATGATTTGACCCGCATGGGCGACAACCAGTCGGCAGCCGGGCATGGCGCCATCTGCGATGGCAGATTGGACGATGCTATCCAATTGGTTTTTATGCTCAAAAGGAACAGGTGAAAACCCCAATCTTTGGCGCCCCATCCATGGAAGACCTGTCCCGGCTTGAAAAACGCCACTTGACACAGGCAGTTTTCCTCCAGCCGACCCCGCGCCGGTCAATGCCTTTGCCACCTGCTCCACTGTTCGCTGGTCATCTTGATATGCGACAATCGTTGCGGTGGAAAGCGCGGCGGTGATTTCCAAACGCTCGAGTAAGTATGGGCTGCCGTAAACGATCACAGCCAAAGGAACTTCTGCCTCCATCGCTTGCGCTGCGCAGCGTTCAAGTTGACGAATGAGGTCGTCACTAACCCCATATTGCTTGCTGACTGAATTGCTCGTTCCGCCCACGTGCAAGGCAATGCAATCGGGTTTAGGAGCTAGGAGTGAGCGAAATACGGCGGCTCCTTCTGAAATAAATCGACCCGCATTCAATGCGTTGCTTGTCAGGTTCACATGAGGCCCCATGATTCCTTGAACGGTTGCATTGAAAGGCACTTCGGGTGATTTCTTCCATCCGATAAAAAGCGAGGACAAAGAGTGGACGTGGGAACCAAAGGGAAGAGCGTTGCCTTTGTTTTTGACGGCCGTAATGCTGGAGGACAAGATGGCCCGGTGATTGCGTTCTGCATCCGGTGAAAACCCATAACCAGAAGGAGTCTCGTCAACACGGCACCAGGATTTTGCTTGCAAAACACGTTTGCATTTTGCAGCAATGAATAGCGAGTCTATTCTCCCTTCACTGACAGCCTTCTCCAGCTCAGTCAAAACGGTCAAGGGGTGGCCGGGGAAAAGCAAAATGTCATTCCCTGCCAAAAGCGCATCCACATGCGGGGTAGCAGTGGTCGCAAATGAAGCGAACCCTTTCATGGTCATGGCGTCGGTAAACACCAGCCCTTGGAAACCGATTTTTTGACGCAATAGGGTGTCAATAATGCGCGGCGAAAGCGTCGAGGGTAGACCTGGAGTTGAGTCCAAAGCAGGGATGTACAGGTGGGCTGCCATCATGGCTCCAACTCCGGCATCGGTCAATGTTCGAAATGGAGCCAATTCCATGGAGTCGAGCCGTTCCGTGTCGTGCAATATGGAGGGAAGGGTGAGATGAGAGTCCGAATCGGAATCGCCATGTCCGGGAAAGTGTTTAGCGGTTGCGAGCACGCCTGCATCTTGCATGCCCAATGCATAAGCTGTCCCCAATTGTCCGACCCAATGGGGATCTTCACCGAAGGATCGACTTCCGATGACAGGGTTGTTGGCGTTGCTATTGACATCAACAACCGGAGCAAAATTCACATGAACCCCGACGGATCGCAGCATGTGTCCCACTTCTTGTCCAAAACTTCGGGTCAAATCCACATCCCTTGTTGCTCCAAGCGTCAGGGCGCGTGGCCAAGAACGGGTGGAATCTAGCCGCATACCCAATCCCCATTCCCCATCGGTAGAGACGAGCAATGGGACTTCGGAGTGGTCTTGTAATCGCCTCAATCGGTTGACTTGGCTCGAGGGGTTTCCTTGCATGCAGATAACACCTCCAATGCCATATTCTTCGGCCCAAAGTTCCACTTCGGCCCAGTCAGAGGTGTCAGTGTATGCGTAAACGGGTGGCATTAACAACTGTGCCATTTGAGCCCTGAGGCTCAAAGTGACCATCACGGAGTCAGCCCAAGTGGCATGTTCTTCCGTTAGAAAAGGAGGGAGTTGGTCCTGTGTTTCGTAGCTGTCGACTTGCCCATAGGCGAGACTTGTAACCAACAGCGCCCAAGAAAAGACCCACGATTTTGAAAACGGGAAATGAGCGGTCATTGCTTGCCCGAAATGATTTTTTTCGCGTGGGAAAGTAAAAATTCGAACTGCTCTTCGATTGTCAAATTGCTATTGTCAAGGAGAATGGAGTTTTCAGCTTGGCGCAATGGAGCAACGGCCCGACTGGAATCAATGCGATCCCTTTCGATGATGTTGTTTCTAATTTCTTCGAATGAGCTCACGACCCCTTGCTGATTCAATTCATCCAGCCTCCTATTCGCTCGAATGTCTGGGTCGGATGTGATGAAAAACTTCAGCTCGGCTTTCGGTAAAACCACCGTGCCAATATCACGGCCATCCATAACAACTCCGCCCATGCTCGCCATGCGTTGTTGCAATCGAACAAGTTTGTGACGCACCGACGGAATCGCTGCAATCAAACTCACTTTTCGGGCCACGTCCATCGATCGAATTTCTTTTTCGACGTTGATTCCTCCTAGATGGACTTCTGAAGCCTCACTGTGTGCATTGTATTTGAAGCTGATGAACATCCGATCCATGGATTGCTCGACGCGCGACTCATCAATTTCATTTCCTTGAATCAGCCGCTCTCGCATGCAAAAAAGCGTAGCAGCTCTGTACATCGCTCCTGTATCGACATAAACAAAATTCAATTCCTTCGCCAATGACTTGGCCATGGTACTTTTCCCTGCCGAGGAATGTCCGTCTATGGCTATGTTAATCCTGCTCGAGCTCATGATTCCGCAAGTTATAGCGATTGTATGAGTTATTGATGACTAAAAACACCGGGATTGAAAGCAATTCCGAAATGCGTTGAAGACCCCGCAAAATGGTAGGTATTGCGACTGATTCGGAATCTGAATCGTTGGGAAGCGAAGTTTAGGCCCAATGCCAGTCCGTTGGTCCCCAAACGCCCAGAAGCTTGCATCTCTTTCCGTCTTCGGTAATCAAATCCAGCGAGAATACTCAATGCTGGCCCGAGGCTGATGGAGGTCCCGATTCCCACGTGTCGCATGAGTTGATCTCCAAATTTGAAGGAGGAGTTTGGGAGGATTTCACCCGTCAAAGGATCCACGAGATCATCATAGGTGCCGGCAGGAGCGAGGTCCCAATTTTCAAGGTGACCGGCCCTCAGATAGAGTGTGAACGGTGCGTTTCGAAATCCTTTGGTGATTCCAAATTGTAAATCTTTCGGGAGTACACCACTTGGTTGATTGCCCTTCAAACCGAACTGATGTCCGAGGCTCGTAATGGCTGCTCCAATCGCCAGGCTTCGTTGAGGCCAAACCCCGTGAATGCTGAAGTCCATCCCGAGGAGACCAGCGACTTCACGGTCCAAGGAACGCATGCCAAAAAATCCTTGAGCGCCCAGGGTCCAGGTTGAATCAAGGCGATACGACCAACCTGAAAAGAGGATGGACTCGCTTCCGCTGAACGTACCCAGATCACTGCCATCGGCATCCATTTCTTGAAACTTCCCAAAGCTTTGAAATCGAGCGCCCACCTGTCCGTTGATTTGGCCTCCCGGTTTGAAAGCGTAGTTGACGGTTGTCAAGCTGATGCCGGCGAAATAATCCACGAAATCGATGGCCAAATTTCGTTCTGTAGCCGAATCAAGCAGGGCGACGTTATTGGATGCCGAATGCATGTCGGCCTGGAGGTCGGCGATGATCCGTCCACCCAATGCAGCAGCCCGGGCGTCCGCAGGAATTTCAAAAAGCAATGATTCAGAAACTTGAGCGCTGACTTGAGCATGCGAAAAACCCAATGCCAAAACAAGGCTGAGAAAACAGGGGAGAATGCGTCGGGATTCAGGCATCATGATTCAACAAACGTTACTGGGTCGCTTTTTCTTGTAGCAAAGCGCGTTCAACGACTTCACTGATGTGCTTGACAAAGGTAAAAGTCAGTCCTTTGATGTAACGCTCGTCGATTTCATCAATGTCCTGCCGATTTCGCTCGCACAAGATGATTTCCTTGATGCCTGCTCGTTTGGCGGCTAAAATCTTCTCCTTGATGCCTCCAACGGGCAACACTTGACCGCGCAATGTGATTTCACCCGTCATGGCGAGCGCTTTCCGCACCTTGCGGCCGGTAAAGGCGGATACCATCGCTGTGATCATGGTGATCCCTGCGCTGGGCCCATCTTTAGGGATCGCTCCCTGAGGAACGTGCAAATGGACATTGCGTTCATTGAGTTCAGCCGCATTGAGTCCGATGGACTCAGCATGCGACTTGATCCACTCCAGCGCAATGATGGCGCTTTCTTTCATGACATCTCCCAAGTTGCCCGTAAGGGTGAGCTTGCCTTTTCCAACGGTCAAAGATGTTTCAATGAACAAGATGTCGCCTCCGTTTGGCGTCCAGGCCAAACCTGTCACTACGCCGGCCACATCGTTTCCTTGGTATTGATCCTTGGCTCTTGAAGGACCCAAGATCTTCGGTAAGTCCTTGGACTTGACTTCCGCTTCGAAAACTTCATCCAATGCAATTTCCTTCGCCCGGTTGCGGATGATTTTGGCAATGCGTTTGTCCAATCCACGCACACCACTTTCATTGGTGTATTGCTCAACAATGGACTCCAAGGTGGCCACGGGGATTTTGATTTGCTCTCTGGTCAAACCGGTTTCCGAGATGTGCTTGGGGGCGAGGTGGCGTTTGCCAATTTGGACTTTTTCTTCCACTGTATACCCTGTGACCTCGATGATCTCCATTCGATCGCGCAAAGCGGGTTGGATGGAAGAGAGGTTGTTGCACGTGGCGATGAACATCACTCTACTGAGATCATAATCCAGGTCGAGGTAGTTGTCGTGGAAGGTGCTGTTTTGTTCCGGGTCGAGTACTTCAAGCATTGCGCTCGAAGGGTCTCCATGGTGGTCTCGTCCTAATTTGTCGATTTCATCCAAGACAAACAAGGGGTTGGATGTTCCGGCCTTTTTCAAATTCTGAAGGATGCGACCGGGCATCGCGCCGATGTACGTTTTGCGATGTCCTCTGATTTCAGCTTCATCCCTCAAACCACCTAAACTCATGCGGACATATTCCCGATTGAGGGCCTTGGCGACGCTTTTCCCAAGTGATGTTTTGCCGACTCCCGGAGGTCCATACAGACAGATGATGGGTGCCTTCAGATCTCCCTTGATCTTCAGTACAGCCAGGTGCTCAATGATGCGCTCCTTCACCTTGTCCAAGCCATAGTGGTCTTCGTCTAACGTGGATTGTGCATGGTGTAAATCAAAGTTGTCGACAGACGCTTTGTCCCAAGGTAGATCTAGCATCAAGTCAACGTAGTTGGCTTGGACACTGTATTCCGCTGATTGGGAGTTCATGCGCTCCAACTTCTGAATTTCCTTGGCAAAAGCATCTTTGGCATGATCTGGCCATTGCATGCTTTCCGCTCGCAACTTCCGTTCTGCGACCTCTTGGGCCTGCGGATTGTTGCCCAATTCTTCCTGAATCTGCTTCAGCTGCTGATTCAAAAAGTATTCCCGTTGCTGTTGGTCCAGTTCGCCTTTGACTTTGGTCTGAATATCTCGCTTTAAGGAGAGCATTTGCTTTTCCTTGTGCAGCAATTCCAAAACTCGGCTCGCCCGCGCTTTGATTCCAGGAACTTCCAACAACGCTTGTTTCTCCTCGACAGGAGCGTTCATGTTGGAGCCAATGAAATTGACCAAGAATGTCAGGCTCTCAATGCTCTTGATGGCAAAGCCTGCTTCTGAAGGGATGTTGGGGCTCAATTGGATGATCTCCAAGGCCAACTCCTTCAAGCTGTCCATCAGGGCCTTGTGTTCATCATCTTTCGGTGGAAGATTTTCGGCGTCGTATTCCAAAACGCTGGCCTTCATATAAGGCTCTTCCTGAACGATATGAGTCCACTTGAATCGCTTTTGGCCCTGGAGGATGACCGTGTTAGATCCGTCAGGCATGCGCAGCATTTTGATCACCTTCGCTACCGTTCCAACCTCATTGAGGTCCGTTCCTACTGGAATTTCAATGTCATCGTTTTTTTGACTCACCACTCCGATGCGTTGCTCGTTTTGGTGGGCCTTTTTGATGAGGCGAATGGATCGATCGCGGCCAACCGTGATAGGAATGACAACCCCAGGAAATAGAACCGTGTTGCGCAGAGAGAGCAGAGGCAAGACCTCTGGTACTTCTTCTTTTTGCATGGCCTCCTCATCTTCCGATGAAATCAGCGGGATGAACTCGTGGTCCTGGGAGTCAGACAAAATCCAGGTTTCTTCTTCTTGCGCGTCTTCAAACATCTTCTCTTCGTTTCTGTGCTCCACTCCGTTCAAACCCCGTGCCACAGGCATTTCAGACATTGTGTCAGGCGAACTTGTCACGATTGGCTCGACCGTTGGTTCATTGTCGTTTGAAATTCTCGTCTCCATTGATCTTCCTCCTCATCGCTCAATTGATGCCGTCTTCTTTCCATGACCTTCGACGCGGTTTCGATGAATCGGTCAAATCGATGTTCGGTCCAATGGCCATCGCCACCCCATGAAAATGGCGGGACATGTTGGGGTGGAAACGTACTGCCCACAATGACACTGCCCGGGCCGATTACCGTGCCGGTGTTGAACATGGTGTTGATGGCACATTTACTGTGGTCTCCCATGATGAGGCCGCAAAACTGAAGTTCCGTGTCTTGCATCGATGAGGTGACGGCGTCCCAAATTCGGACAGGGCTGTAGTTGTTTTTGAGGTTACTTGTGTTGGTGTCCGCTCCCAGATTACACCACTGTCCAATGACAGAATTCCCGACGAATCCATCGTGCCCTTTGTTGCTGTATCCTAAAAAGACACTGTTTGACACCTCGCCACCAATTCGGCAATGCGGACCAACAGTCGTCGGACCGTAAACGCGACTGCCCATTTTTATGATGCTCCCTTCATCCAATAAGAAGGGGCCGCGTATGTGGGAACCTTCTTGAACTTCAGCATCAGGCCCAATGAATATGGGGCCATGTTCGGTGTTCAAAGTGCTGGCTAGTATGCGCGCTCCTGGCGCCACGAATACCAGATTGGCATCGCCAATCACAATGGAGTGATCGCCATGAACAGCCGGGTCCCAAGCACGCGCATTCCAATGGGTTCGAATCAGCTCCGCTTGGGATTCGATCGCCCACCCGCATTTCAAAAAGAAATCCGTCGGATGGTCAATCAAAAACGCTTCGGTGAGATTGATCGGAGCCTGCTGCTCTGGTTGCATTTCACGGGGGCGGAAAAGTTCCGTTTTACCAGAGTACAAGGACTGACCGGGTTGCAAGTTCAATAAAGCGATAGCAGCGTCTTCATTTGGAATCCAGCGGTCATTGATGGCGCCTTGACACCAGTATTGTTGAACATATGACAGGGGCAGGTGTTGTACTTGTTCCTGTGCTTTTTGCATGTAATAATTCCAGAGCTGCTCCAGTGTGAAAGCACCCCATCGCATCTTGCCATTTTGATGCGAGAAGCTGAAAGGATAGAGTTGTTTCCAATGCTCGTCAGAGAAAAAGGTACATTGCGTCATGGCATAAAAGTATGAAGCAATGGAGTGTTGATTTAAAATGAAGAACCCACAATTGTGATCGCATGAAAAACAGAGGAGCTGCACAACAATTTTCCATCAAAGATTTGGAGCACTTCGCGGGTGTGAAGGCGCATACCATTCGGATGTGGGAGCAGCGCTACGAACTCTTAGATCCACAGCGAACTTCGACCAATATTCGGCATTACACAGGCGAAGATTTGAAGAAGCTGCTGAACGTTCGGTTCCTTTTAGATCAAGGTTTGAAGATTTCGAAAATCGCCAAATTGAATCCTGAGGAGTTGATTGGGCAAGTGGATGATTTGCAAACTCGCCAAGGACTGAAGTCAACCATTTATCATTCGCTCAAAATGAGCATGATTCACTATGACGAGGCGTTGTACCGATCTGTCGTAGAGGCATATACGCTCGAGCATGGCTTGGATCGAACCTTCCTAGATGTCTTTTTACCTTTCCTATCGGAAATTGGAGTGCTTTGGTTGACCAATGCAATTTGTCCGGCGCAAGAGCACTTCATCAGCAACTTGATGCGTCAAACTTTGAATGCCGGAGTGCAATCGTTGCCAGCTGCTTCAGGTGAGGATGCTGACGTAGTGGTTTTGTATTTGCCTGAAAGAGAAATTCACGATATCTCATTGCTTTTTCTTCATTACTTGTGCTCGAAGCGCGGACTTCGCTCGATCTTTCTAGGGGCGAGTGTGCCATTTGAGGATCTAATCAACGTAGCGGCTCAATTTCCAGAGGCGCGTTTTGTGTCTTATTGTACCACACACCCGTCGCCTTCGAATGCGCAGGATTACGTTCAAAAAGTGCAGCGCCAGTTTGCCGGATCTGCGAATTCATTTTGTCTCGGTGGGAAAATGTTCGAAGGGATCGAATCGACACCAGTTGTGCAATTGGCTTCAGATGGGGGGGGGTTGGTGAGTTTGATAGTTTCTTAAGAGACTGGTTTTCAGCTATTAGGGCTTAATTGTTTAACCTTTAACAAAAAAAGTTCAACAATATCGTAGGTTCTGCGTGAGTTTTGTTTAATATTTGCCTCGCAACGTCAAACAAAAACACCATGAGCTCAATTGAATTCAATTCCCTCTTAATCGTAAATCGCGATTTCTTGAAAGGTTTCGCCCTTGGTTTCACACGTGACATGCAAGATGCCGAAGACCTGATTCAGGATACCATGGTGAAAGCCTTGCGATACAAGAATAATTTCAAAGAGGGTACCAACATCAAAGGTTGGTTGTACACCATCATGCGAAATATCTTCATCAATAACTACAAGCGGAAGAAATTTCAAAATACCATTGTAGATAGCACCGAGAATCAATTCTTCATCAATTCCAGTGTGGAGATGCAGGCGGATACGGTGACAACCGTGATCAATGAACAGGATATCCGGGATTCAATCGATGGGTTGAAAGATGAGTTTCGCATACCATTCACCATGTTTGTTGAAGGATACCATTACGATGAAATAGCCGAAGAATTGGCCATTCCGATGGGCACCGTCAAAAGCCGAATTTTTCATGCACGAAAAAAATTAGGGGCACAACTTTCCGAATTTCGGAATTGAATGAGCAACAAGGTGTTGAATGCAACCCTTTAGCGTGACAGAAAGTTGTAGAAATGTGTTATCATCGCACACTGCAGGTCTTCTTTAATGCTCAGTTCCATGACTCCATCCATAGGTCGCTTTTTTATTCTATTTTCCATTGCGGTTTTTAGCTCTGTCGAGTCCCGATCCCAACTAGAGGTGGAGACGGACTTGACATTGGAGCAGTATGTGAACGATATTTTGCTCGGAAATGGGATTCAAGCATTCAACATCACTTACCAAGGTGGTACCAATCAGTTGGGTTACCTAACCAATGGAGAGGATTCCTTCTCGATCAATTCGGGACTTATACTCAGCTGTGACGTTTCGGAAAACTTAGAATGTCCAGAGGGTTTTCCAGTCTGCGACGGTTGCCTCGGGACTGGATTCAACGATCCTGATTTGCTCGAAATTGCCAACTCCGTCCCGGGAATGATTGGAGAAAATTTCAGTGTCTCGTCAGTGAATGACGGATGTGTATTGGAGTTTGACTTCATCGCCGCCGGCGACACCGTAAGTTTTGACTACGTGTTTGGCTCCGATGAATACGAAACGTGGATCAATACTCAGTATAACGATGTGTTTGCGTTTTTCTTGAGTGGTCCGGGCATTGTCGGCCCGTATGATAGCCCTGCGGGTTTTCCAGACGGTTCAGTGAATATCGCGGGGGTTCCGGATACGGACCCCATTTTGCCGGTTACCATTTCTTCGGTTAATTCAGGAACGAACTCAGAATACTATATTGACAATCAAGGAGGTGAGGATGTGTGTATCAATGGGTACACTGTGCCCTTCACGGCCATGCACGTCGTTGAATGCGGTGAGACGTATCACATCAAATTAGCGATTGCAGATGGAAGCGATACGGCTTTGGAATCCGTTGTTGTGATTGAAGAGGGGTCTTTTCAGTCCAACGCTGTTGTTCAAATTGATTTATCCATTGATGTGGGCGGTCCGGATGCCAATATCATTTATGAGGATTGTGGCCAAGCGATTTTGACTTTTGAACGTCCTGTTGAAACGATCTTGGAAGTGCAAGAGATGGTTTACATCAACTACGGTAACAGCGAGGCGACCAATGGAGTTGATTACGGCCAGCCTCAATTGGATGGTTCGCTCTTGCCATTGCCGGATTCTGTTGTTTTTGAACCTTTCGTGAGCATTGTCTCCTTCATCTTGACAGCTGACATTGACATGATCGATGAAGGTCCAGAGCTGGTGGAAATGCAGATCGAAAATGTTGCGGCATGCAACGGGGGGGGCTTGACTACGTATTTTTCCTTTTATGTGGCGGAGAATCCACCGCCTTTTCTTGTGGAGGGGTATGAAACTGAAATGTGCATTGGGGATTTCTTAGAGATTGCTCCGATTGTAGAAGGGGGGTATGGGAATTACACGTACGAATGGCTTTGCAGTGGAGAAACGTATTCGCCATTGACCATCTCTCCAACGGAAGATTACAGTTGTGAAATCATTGTTGGTGATACATGTGGAATGCCCTCTCAAAGCGTCGTGATTGACGTGACGGTGTTGGATTTTCCTCCCTTGATTGCATCAATTGATCAGGACTTAATTACGTTGGAGTGCAATGACACCCAAGATGTAACGAGTTCCGTTGAAGGAGGTGACTCTTTTTACACGTATGATTGGGAAGATGAAGAAGGCAACAACTTGTTTCCTTCGTGGTGGGACCCGAGTATTTTGAGTTTGAGCACGTGGACAGGTGCAGAAGAAGTCTTTCTGACGGTGTCGGATGGATGTGGATTCGAATCAACGGACAGTGTGGAGGTGGAGTACAACATTCCTGAGATAGTGGTGGATGTCCCGTCGACTTTGGATGTCTTGTGCAACGATCCGTTCTCAATAACTGCCTCAGCAACAGGAAGCGGTCCGTTCAACTACAATTGGTTGAATGGCAATACGTGGTTGAACTGGGGGCAGACGTTGAATTGGACGACCAGCAATGATCTGAATCTCACGTTGGAAGTGTCCGATGGCTGCGGACAAATTGAAGATGTTGAAATCGCGATCGTTGTAGAGGCACCAGATGTGGAATTCACGTTGCCTCAAGGCCTCATTGGTCCGTGTACGGAAGTGTTTGATATCGATTCTGATGTGACCAGCGGCTCAGGAGGCTATGCCTACAATTGGAGTCAAGACGGAGCTTCTCTATCGGACAATGGTAGCACCCTAGATGTTCAGTCATTTGCAACCACGACCATTTCCTTGACGGTCAATGACGGGTGTGGACAAAGTGCCACAGAAAGCACGGTCATTGTGATTGACAACCCGCCACTGGTCATAGAGTTGGGCGTTGACCTTTATGCCAGCTGCGTTGACAACACCAACATCCCTGTGGACATCATCAGTGGAGCAGGTGGCTACGATTACGCTTGGTTTGTGAGTGGTGAACCCTATGATTTGGGATCAAATATCATCCTGCAATCCTTCGGCACGGTGCCGGTATTCGTGCAAGTGGAGGATGGTTGTGGCGGATCGGCTTCAGATTCACTGGTCTATCACATCCCAGACATTCCGCTTGACATTCAAGTCACGCCTTCCACCATTATTTGTGCAGGCGATGGGATTTCCTTGGAAGCTGCGGCGATGGGAGGAGAGGATGGCTTTGTGTACTATTGGCCAACTTTGGATTCGTATGGTGCAACACAATACATTACGCCGGCACAATCGGCTACTTACCCGGTGGTCGCCACGGACATTTGTGGAGAAGACATAGATACGTATTCAACGATTGAAGTGCAATACTTGTTCAGTGATTTCGTGGTAAGCGCATTGGAAAACAATGAGAATGCGTACCAATTTCGAGCAACGCCTAGCCCTGCTGAGCCGTATGAAGGTGCCTATGCTTACGATTGGGATTTCGGCGATGGTGTACACTCCGATGAAGCCATTGCAGAACACACGTTTGACGGATTAAGTGACTATACGGTGTCTTTGGAAATCACAAGCTTCGCGGGTTGTGTGAATTCTTCATACACGGTTGTTCGCGGTCCTGTCCTGCTGTATGTCCCGACAGCGTTCACTCCGAATAACGATGGTATCAATGATGCTTTCCAGGTTGTTGGAAGCCAAATCATGAACTATGAAATATGGATCATGAACCGCTGGGGAGAAATGGTCTTTCACAGTGAGTCATTGGAGGATGTGTGGTTGGGTGATGTTCAAGGCGGTTCGCATTATTCGGAAAATGGGATCTACAATTGGGTCATTCGATTGAAGGGTTTCAACACGGATGCAGAGGAGTTTTCAGGGACCTTGCAGTTGATGCGATGAGCAAAGGATAGAAGGGTATTATCTCGGCGATTGTTGAGCCCAGGTGTTTTTTAGGGATGCATGCCTCTCGGTTTGATGGATTCTTAAGTGTATTTTGCACACATGAATGCACAGATTAAAGGTTCAGGCGGGGCTTCGTATAGAGCTCCCTTTATTATCGTAACAAGTTTGTTTTTTATGTGGGGATTCATCACCGTGATGGTGGATGCCCTGATTCCAAGACTCAAGGATGTGTTTGAGCTCACCCTGCTTCAGGCCGGACTGGTTCAATTTGCATGGTTTGCCGCCTATGGTTTGATCAGTATTCCTGGTGGAAATCTCATTGAACGCATTGGATACAAGCGCGGTATACTAACGGGACTTGGTCTCGCATCGCTCGGTTGTTTGCTCTTTTATCCAGCCGCTGCGACGAGGATGTATCCGCTGTTCTTGATCGCATTGTTTGTTGTGGCTGGAGGCATTACGATTCTGCAAGTCGCTGCGAATCCCTATATCTCAGTTTTGGGTGAACCAGAGAAGGCTTCGAGCCGATTGAATTTGGCGCAAGCATTCAATTCACTGGGAACCACAATCGCACCAATCGTTGCTGCAAGCTTCTTATTGAGTGATAAAATTCTCAATTCAGATCAACAAGGCCAATTGGATGAAGCGGCTTTGGATGCTTATCGATTGGCTGAGGCCTCAGCGGTGCAAGGCCCCTTTGTGTCTTTGGCAATCGCTTTCGGCGTTTTGGCCGTGCTCATGGGAGTGAGCAAATTGCCTCGGATTTTGGGTGGAACTTCCCAAGGAGGTTACCGCGCTGTATTGCAAAACAAACGATTGGTATACGGTGCCATTGGCATCTTTGTGTATGTCGGCGCAGAAGTAGCGATTGGTTCCTATATGGTCAACTATGGCATTGAGCTGGGTGTAGACCAGGTGATTCGAGAAAGCGCTGTGCTTTCTTCCATGGCTTCAATCGCAGCGAGCATAAGCGGAAAGTCATTGGCCGGAATGGACACCAAGGGACTCATTGGTGCATTGTTGACCTTCTATTGGGGTGGTGCTATGATTGGACGTTTTATTGGTTCGTTCGTGATGAGTCGCATGGCGCCTCAGCGAATTTTAGGTTTTTTCGCACTTTGTGCTGCAGCTATGACCATTTTGAGTGTGTCGACTTCAGGAGTCATGGCGCTGCTGGCGTTATTGAGTGTAGGCTTCTTCAATAGCATCATGTTCCCAACCATATTTACGCTGGGGATTAGTGAGCTCGGTGATTTGAAACCCTTAGGAAGCGGAGTGCTGTGTACAGCGATTGTCGGGGGCGCGGTCATCCCACCAGCTGTTGGAGGATTGGCAGATCAGTTTGGCTTTTCATTGGCTTTGATTCTTCCGGTTCTTTGCTACTTCTACATCCAGTATTACGCCATGCGCGTCGCGCGGGACTGAATTATTGACGGTTGTGCACAAATTTCCTTAACAAAAGCACTTTCTTTTCAAACAGACACAACTATTTCGTTTGTTTTGGTGTTCATTAGCTGAAGCAATGGTTCGAATGCTCGAGCCACAGAGAATATAGATTGTTATGGCTCGAAAAAAGAGAGAGAAAGAGTTGCAGCCCAATATCAAAGTTCGTCTTGATCGGCGAACTGTGATTACTGTGCGTGACCATGAGAAATTGGCGTTTTGGAAAGAGAAATACCCGCTTTTAGAGATCATTGAAGATTGAGTCCAGCGGTTTCCTCTTGCGCTAGTTCAACCTTAGCGGCATAAAAAAGCCGGCCCTTTGAAAGGCCGGCTTTTTTATGCCGTAGAATCCGGTTCCGCGATTTTACGCGACCTCTTCCTTTTTCCAAGGGGCAAACGCCAGTTGCTCACGTCCTTTTTTAGTCAATGCGTACCCATTCTTGTTCTGAACCATCCCGTCCAAATACAAATTGGTTATGCGCTCGCCGATCCGAGCTTGGCCGACGCTAAGGTCTGTATCGGCTTCAATGCGTTTCCAAAAATTCCTTTCCAAAACGGCCAATCGGATGTGTGCCTGCTGCTCTTGCTTGTACGTATGGACAATGTCCAAAACCATAAAATCGTATTTATCCATCTGAAAGGCTTGTAGGGTGATAGTTGATTGTCGTGTGTGCAAAGTACCCGACGGTTTCGACTTCTGGGCTACAAATGTTAAATGAAATATGAACGAATTGTTAACGAGTGAACGGCCTTTGTTGGAAACTTGTGAATTGCTATTTCCTGAGGAGTTTATGGGGATTGCAACCATCTTTAAACC
>CALGEI010000145.1 GCA_937881575.1 uncultured Flavobacteriales bacterium
TTCATAGAAAACAGGGGTAAATGAGAAAAGAGATTTCAAATCAACCTCGCTTCGGTGGTCCCCTGTGACTTTTGGTTTGGTTGCGGTGCTTGCTCTTATGTCCAGTGTTGACGAGGCCAATTCTGAATCGCTGCTGCCATAGCGGGTTCAGGTTGTGCGAGTCTATCGGTTGAACCGATTCAAAAGGCAGCCAATCCCAATCGCAAATCAGACAGGCATCAGTCATGCTAATCCCCGCATCTGTGCTCGAAGGCACTGAGGAGTGGGCATGATGGTGGTCACATTGGAACGACCCTTCGCTATGATGCGAATGATGGTGCGTCCATTCGTGGATGCATTGCAGGCTCAAAACAAGCAGCCAAAGGCCAAGTCCTATAGTTGCTAACGTCCTTGAAATAAAATTCTTCTCACGAATCACTGTGTAAAGGAAGAACGAATATTTTTCTTTTGAGCGCGTTTGGCTCGTTTTTTTTGAAGACCAACTCCATGTGGGGAGGATACGCCCTCCAATTCACGCTTTTTATGGGTGGGTGATCATTTTAAAAGCGATGAATATCTTGCTTTAAGAGTAAGTCAGCCCATTGAGCACCGGATTGGAGTGTTGGGGTATCATGTCGACTTTCAGCTCAGAAATACGCGAGTCGCCCCTTGTCCGTATTGGCTGAACAGAGTGGTCCATTTATTGGCCAACTGCTCATAGGTCATCTTCAATTCTCCATTGATTGGGATATTCGATGACTGGGCTCCCTCAGGAATGCGTGGCGGCATCATATCAGGATTTTTGAAGAGCTCACAATGGGCATTCCAATCCCGTGGTTGAAACCAGGTCGTTATTCAGCGATTAGTCGGAGGGCCTGATCGGGATGGTTGGTGATGATGCCGTCGATGCCGATGCCAATCAACCGCTTCATCTCCACAGGGTCGTTGACCGTCCATTGCCAGACTTCCAATCCGTTGCGCCGTGCCTCCGTCAAAAACTCCGGCGTGATTTCGGTTTTGCCTCCAACTCCAATGGCCTGCGCACGTAGCGATACAGCCGTCGCAAAGGTCAAGGGGGTCGCTGTTTCTTCGAGGAAAAGGATGTGGATTTGGCTGTTGAGATTCCGGATTTCTTTTAGAAAATCCGCGTCAAAGGAAAAGATGATGACCTCGTCAATCATCTCCAGCTCCTCGACGATGGAAAGCACTTCTGCCTCGAGGTTACGCGCTTTGATCTCGATGCACACGGCAATGCGGCCTTTGGCCAAAGTGAGCGCTTCCCGCAGCGTCGGGATCTTTTCATCGACAAAGGCATCGCCAAACTGGGAGGAGAAGCCGACGCGGGTTTGGGCCACGGTTCGATCGTTCATAGCAGCAATGGCTCCCGTCGAGCCATCGGAAGCGGTTCGATCAACAGTCTCGTCGTGGATGACGATGGCCGAGCCACTGCGGGAGCGTTGAACGTCCAATTCAAAGTAGTCCGCACCGCAAGCAATGGCTTGCTCAAATGCAATCAGGGTGTTTTCGGGGGCGATGGCAGAAAATCCCCGGTGGGCGACAACGGCGGTCTGAGCTGGCAACATGTGAGCGAAGATGAAGGACGAGGTGAGCAATAGGAAAGCCGCGCGTCCGGATATCGAGAAACGGGCGAGGAGGAGCAGGGTCATGCGCATGAAAGCCAAGGGTTAGACGATTAGTTGGTACACGTATGCGCCGAGCAAACCTCCGGCGATCGGCCCGACAATCGGAACCCAACTGTAAGCCCAATTGCTATCGCGTTTTCCGGGAATGGGGAGTAAGAAATGAGCAATCCGTGGTCCGAGGTCTCGGGCGGGATTGATCGCATATCCTGTGGCGCCGCCCAATCCCAATCCAATCGCGATGACCAGCAATCCAACGGGCAACGCATTGAGCGCCCCTAGACTCGTGGTGGGCTCAGAAGCCAGCAAGGCACCGAGGACCAGCACAAAGGTTCCAATGGCTTCAGCGACGAGGTTGGCGACGGTGTGGGGGATGGCCGGAGCAGTGGAGAACACCGCTAATTTGAGGTTGGCATCCTCGGTCGCCGCAAAGTGCGGGTAATAGCTCGCCCACCCAATCACCGATCCCACGAAAGCTCCACTCAATTGCGCCAGAAGGTAGGGGGCCACCATTGCGGGGTCGAAATCGCCAAAAACGGCCATGCCAATGGTGAAAGCCGGATTCAGATGGCCGCTACCACCGATGGATGTTGAAGCGTAAACGCCCAGGAAAACAGCCAGACCCCAGCCAACGGTGATGCTCATCCAGCCCGTTGCGTGCCCTTTTGTTTTTTGCAAGACTTCATTGGCGACCACGCCCGATCCAATGGCCAAAAGCAGGGCAGTTCCGATAAATTCTCCAAGGAATGCAGACATCCGTTCAATTATGAAAGTTCAGGGTTAAATGTAGGGAGATGCTGCATGGCAATCCGATTGAAGCGCTCAATTTCGGAGGCAATCCAAGTTTCGTCCTTTCCGAGCATAACGGCCATGATTTCAGCGATCTGCGGCGCCTTGTCCAGTGCTACCGATGCGTCCAAGAGCAGCTGGCGGGTGCGGCGTGCTAGAAAGTCCTCGACTGTTTGGCACATTTCATGCGTCACTGCATGTCGAACGCGTTCGCTCAACTCCGCATCCGTCATCCCTTCAATGTGGAAAGATTGCACGGGCAAGTCATGGCCGTGTAGCTTCAATTGTCGGGTGTCAAACAAGGACTGGTCCAAACGGCCTTTTCGACTCACCCGTTTGATCACGTCCTCTGCCATTTTTCGATACGTGGTCCATTTGCCCCCCGTCACCGTGAAGAGGCCGGAAGTGCTTTTGAGGATGACATGGCCCCGGGAGAGAGCCGCTGTGGTTTTGGCCGAACTTTTGACCAATGGCCGCAAGCCGGCGAA
>CALGEI010000146.1 GCA_937881575.1 uncultured Flavobacteriales bacterium
CTTTTTGAAATCAATGCCATGTTCCATCCTCTGACACACCTGCTCCTTGCTTGCTTGCTCTTCACCGGCTCACTCCACGCACAATGGAGTGGTACGGTGGTGTACAATGTTCAAACTGAGAGCAACTTCCAGCCCCTTGGGCTGGACTATCTGCCACTGCAAGTGGTATTGGAAACGAACGGGCAACAGTTTCGCATTCTCGAAACAGGGACGGATTTCGAGCGAATCTGGCTCATGAATGAGGAGGAAAGTCATGTCTTGTTTCATTTCTTGGGCCATGCCGTGGAACTGCTCGAGCCCTGTCCACAAGCGCGCCCTTTAATTCTTTCCGGTCGCGGCGGGACTCGAGAAGTGGCGGGCATGACGGGAATCATCACACGCCGTTCGACGGGATGGGCCGTCGAATCTGAAACATTGGGCCAAGCACCCTGTGGCTGGCCCACGGCGTGGATTCCGCTGCAATGCACCGTGCAAGACGGACAGGCGACTTATGAGTTGGTGGCCCAATCCATCATCGAAAAGTCAAAAAAGCAATGGGCACGAAAACACTTCGATCTACCTGACGGGTATGAGCCGGTGGATCGATTTACCTTGAGCACTTTGATTTCCAGCATTTCGAGTGAATGAGATTTTCAGCTCGGAACTCCATTTTCATTGCGCCGGTGTCTTTTTTCGCTGTGAGCGAACAATTTGATTGGACAACCGGTCTTTAAAGTATGGAGCGCATTCAATCGAACGGTTCAATCACGGTTCAGTCCGTCCAATACGAAGGCCCCGATGCCGTGCGTGTTCGCTTATCACCTGAACCCAGCGATGCGAAACAATGGCATCATGAGCCCGGTGCTTTCATTACGTTTTCGATCACACCCTCACTTCAAAGGAGTTACACGTTATTAAATCCAGTGGGTTCGCTCCCGTTGGAGATTCTTGTTCGCTCTATCTCCGGTGGAAAAGGCAGTCGTTTTTTCAATCAAGAAGCGCGGGTCGGCAGGGTCATGCAAGCCCGCACTCCGAAAAGTCTCTTATGGCAACCTGAGTGGAATCATGAATCCCAACATTTTGTTTGCTTCGCTGGCGGCATCGGCATTACGCCCATTTTTAGTTTAATCCAGCATGTGATGCTGCATCCTGAGCTGGGGCACCGGATTTCCTTAATCTATAGCAATCGAACACGAAAACATGCACTTTGCGCTGACGCGCTTTACGCCTGGAGAGACCGGATCAATTTCATCCCCATTTATTCAGAAGAAGAAGTCTTTGAATCACCCGGGCAATTCGGACACGTCACCATTCAGCGGATCAAGCAATGGCTGAAGGCATTCGGTGACAACGAAAAGACCCGCTACATCATCTCTGCGCCCCCGGCTTTGATGCGGACCATTCACGCGGGACTCAATGAAGAACAGATTCCTCAGAATCGACGCCATACGGAACGTTTCACTTCCTCAGCCTTGAGCGACGCCTTGCCCGATTTGCCTTCCCACCCAACAACAGACCGTCCTGACTGCACCATCACGTTGGAGCGTGATCATGGAATGGAACAATTTCAAATGCGCGGAGAAGGCCAAAGTATTTTAGACGCTGCCTTATCTGCTGGATTATCCGTTCCCAATAGTTGTCGCGGTGGCGTGTGCATGTCCTGTCTGGCCCATGTTACCCAAGGAGAAGTTCAGACGGAAGGAGACTCAGGTTTGTCTGAGCAAGAGCAACGTGACGGACTGATTTTATGCTGCCGCAGCCAGCCGCAATCGAATGCACTCGGATTGCGGTTCATTCATTGATCAGGTCCCTCAAGGCAAGCCAACATACTTATGCATCTGCAACGAGATACGCCAACGCGGATTCACTTGTAAATGATCCATGATGTAAGGCAAGACGCGCTCTCTTCGGTCCCATTCCGGTTGAAGAAAAAGCACGGTGTCTGGACGAACCGAAGCCGCATGCTCTTCACCCCAAGGGAGATCCTGCCGATTGACAACCACCACCTTCAATTCATCGGCCAAGGGAAACACATCTTTTCGTGCTGCTTTGAATCGTTTGGGAGAGAGGGTTACCCAATCCCAACTTCCTGTTAAGGCATGCGCTCCTGACGTTTCAATGTGTGTCCTGATGCCCGCTTCGTGCAATGCAGAAGTCAAAGACTCCAGCTGATGCATTGCGGGCTCTCCCCCAGTAACCACGCAGATCGGAGCTCCGGAATCCCGAGCTTCTTGGACCAATGTTTCACACGAAATGCGGGGGTGGGCATTCACGTCCCAACTGTCTTTGACATCGCACCATGCGCAACCGACATCGCAACCGCCCAATCGAATGAACCACGCGGCCGTACCCGAATGCGCGCCTTCCCCTTGAACGGTAAAAAACCGCTCCATGACGGGGTAATCGACGTTAGACCAATTGCCCATGCAAATCAAATTCTGTGGCCGATTCGATGCGTGCAGAAGCAAAATCACCCAAGCGCAAATGAACATCCTCTGGCACTTGAATCCGCACTTCGTTGTCCACGTCAGGCGAATCAAATTCAGTGCGACCAACCCACAATCCATCTTCAGCCCGGTCAATGAGTACGCGCTGAACCGTACCGATGTACTTCTGGTTTAACTGATGCGAAATCCCGGCTTGCTGCTCCATGATGGCTTCCACGCGTTTCCGCTTTACGTCCTCAGAAACGTCATCATTCATCCCGAATGCATGCGTATTTTCTTCATGTGAATACGTAAAACAACCCAATCGCTCAAACTGGTGACGTTCGGTCCAACGCATCAAATCTTCATGGTGGGCTTCCGTCTCTCCTGGGAAGCCACAAATGAGTGTTGTTCGGATGGCAATTTCTGGAACCCGATTTCGAATTTCACCAATCAGACGATCCATTTTCTCTTGAGTGGTACCTCGGCGCATGGCCTTGAGCATCTCATCTGACGCATGCTGCAAAGGCATATCCAGATAATTGCAGACGTTGGAACGCTCCGCCATGACATCCAAGACATCCAATGGGAACCCGGTAGGAAAAGCATAATGCAAGCGAATCCAATCAATCCCCTCCACATCACTCAATCGCCGAACCAGCTCAGCGAGCTTACGCTCTTTGTACAAATCCAATCCATAGTATGTGAGGTCCTGAGCAATTAGAATGAGCTCCCTCACCCCATTGGCAGCGAGTCCTTTGGCCTGCAACACGATGTCCTCCATCGGAGTGGACACGTGTTTGCCCCGCATCAGTGGAATTGCGCAAAACGCACAGGGACGATCGCAGCCCTCTGCAATTTTCATGTACGCGTAATGCGCTGGAGTCGTGAGCAATCGTTCACCCACTAACTCCTTCTTGTAATCTGCCTTGAGTGTTTTCAGCAATCGAGGCAAATCACGTGTTCCAAACCAAGCATCCACCTCAGGGATACCGTCAGACAACTCCTCTTTGTAACGCTCGGATAAACAACCGGTGACGTAGACGCGGTCGACCAACCCTTCCTGCTTCGCCTCAGAAAAGCGAATGATGGTGTCAATGCTCTCTTGCTTCGCACTTTCAATGAATCCACAGGTGTTGATAATGACAATACCGGCATCTCCTTTGCTTGATTCGTGCTCAACTTCGTAAGAATTGGCCCGCAGTTGGGTCATCAAAATTTCCGAGTCGAATATATTCTTCGCGCATCCCAATGTGACCACATTGACTTTGCGGGGTGAAGTAGTGCGTGTTCTCATGATCCCTTCAGCTTTCCTTTACAGAAGCCATGCCATCGCTGAAGTTTTCAGGAAGCAGGCTGTCAATGAATTCCAAAACATGGAAGTCCTGAAGGTCCTCCATTTTTTCGCCGACTCCTATGAATCGCACGGGAATGTGCAGTTGGTCGGAAATCGCTATCACGATTCCACCTTTGGCTGTTCCATCCAATTTCGTCAGTACCAAACCGGAAACATCCGTAGCCTGGGCAAATTGCTTCGCCTGTTCTACGGCATTTTGGCCTGTCGATCCATCCAATACCAGCAAGACCTCATGCGGTGCCCCCGGCACAACCTTGTCCATGACCCGCCGAATCTTTGTGAGCTCTTCCATCAAACCGCGCTTGTTGTGCAACCGACCTGCCGTATCAATGATGACTACATCCGACTTGCGCGCCACCGCTGCCTGCAACGTGTCAAAAGCAACAGCAGCCGGGTCCGCCCCCATGTGCTGTGAAATGATGGCGACACCTGTGCGCTGCGCCCAAACCTCCAATTGCTCGATGGCGGCCGCTCGAAATGTATCCGCCGCGCCCAGCATGACTTTGTGCCCTTCCCCTTTGAATTTGTGTGCCAGCTTCCCAATGGTCGTGGTCTTGCCCACGCCATTGACTCCGACAATCATGATCACCGTTGGGTGCTCAGGGGACACGTCGGGAAGGCGATAACTCGCTGACTCTGATGCCAATCCACTTTCAGCAAACAACCCCGCAATTTCATCGCGAAGCATTTGATACAATTCCTGTACTTCAATGAAGGCTTCGAATCGAGCTCGTTTGCGCATACGATCCAACACCTTCATGGTGGTGTCCACACCAACATCCGCCGAAATTAGCGCCTCCTCAAGCTCCTCCAATAGAGCTTCATCAACTTTTCGTTTTCCGGTAAAAACGCGTGCCAGCTTTTGAAATACGCTCGTGCGTGATTTCTCCAAACCGGAATCCAACGATTCCTTTTGCTTACTTGAAAATAATCTTTTGAAAAAGCCCATTGAAAATGATGAAATCGTTCAATTCATTCCAGTAATCAAACAATAAAAAAGGGCCCACTCCTATGGAGTTCGACCCTTTTTTACAGTCGCTGTACCATCAACAAAAAGTTGATCGACAGCGATGAATGGAACATCAGTTTTTGTCGAACCAAGCCTTGATGCCGTCGTTGTGTACGACCTCTTCCTTAAACGTATACGCACCTGATTTAGGGCTACGTACCATTTTGATCACTTTGGTGTGCTGCTTTCCTCCGCCGGTCTGCAGCGATGCTACGGTCTTCTTTGCCATGACTCAGCTTATTTAATCTCCTTGTGGAGGGTGTACTTGCGCAACACCGGGTTGAACTTCTTTATTTCAATACGATCGGGAGTATTCTTCCGATTTTTAGTCGTGATGTAACGAGACGTTCCCGGCATGCCAGAATTTTTATGTTCTGTGCATTCGAGAATGACTTGTACGCGGTTGCCTTTCTTGGCCATCTTTCGAGAAATTGGGGTGCAAATATAACGATTCCGCACGAGCTAACAAGGCCTTCAAGCAAATCCAACACGTGCTAGTGGAAAAGCAATGCAAACATCGGGTTTAATGCATGAATTCCCTCGTTAGATTTATGCACTCCACATGGCCAAAAAGAATTCCACTCCTACCTCTGAACCCCGAGTTGCACGCAATCGGCCCAAAGCCGCGAAGTCTGCGAAAAGCAGCACAACGAAAGCGCCGGAGGTCACCCGCCAACCTGGCCGCTATCGCCAAGTCGTGGAGTCCATGCGCCGCGGTTGGGCTGACCCTCGAACTCAAAGTGTTGCAGGCATCGCGACTTTGACGCTGGCTTTGTTCATATTTGGGGCCTTGATCTCGGGCCTGTTCACCGGAGCACAAGATTACCATTTGGTTTTGGAGGGACTGAACGAAGTGGACAACTCTCTACGTGAACCTTATCTCAATTGGCTCGGTGGCGCAGGGGCCTATCTGTCTTTTTGGCTTGGACGACAAGGCTTGGGCATGGGCGCTTTGGCCATTCCCTTTTGGTTGACCTTGCTTGCATGGCCGTGGCTCTCCAAACGAGAAATACCCCGCTTTGGAAGATACTTCAGGTTGTCCATTGTGGTCATGGCCGTACTGCCATGGACCATTGGATTCATGGCCCAACTCACTGGCAAACTGGGTTCTAGCACATGGGACCATTGGATTGGCGCATCGGGCTATTGCCTCACAGAGTTGGGACTGCTTGTCCTTGGCCGATGGGGATCGGCACTCGTTTTGATGGGATTGGCTGTTAGTTTGATAGCGCTTTACGCACCGTTGCATTTTTTGGAATGGCATGTACCTAACTGGAAAAGCATTCGCTCTTGGTTCGCTTATCAGGAAGATAAGATGGAGTCGGATGACGTGGTTCAAACGACGAACGAGCCCGTTTCAGACAGCGTTTTAGGCGACTCAGTGCAGGCAACAGCTCAGGAGCAGGCCGATTCAAAGACTCAAGAGTCCGAAGAGCCCTGGATGGACGAAGCCTCTGAGAGCGCTTTGGACGCGCTGCTTGATGACATAGAAAAGGAAGAGCGCCAAGGCTTGGTCGAGGAGCCTGTTGAAAAAACACTTGAGGTCCCCGCTCCTCTGGATGAGGTTCCGCCCCCCTCGAAAAGTCCTGATGACGATCCTCAAGTGTCATTCGAAGTGCACCTCGCGGATGACGAGCAGCAGCTATCAGAAGATGAAATTGACAAGAAGGTCCAAGCATTTGGTGAGTATGACCCCAAATTGGATCTCAGTCGCTTTGAATTGCCCAACATTGATTTACTGGTCCAACATGGGGACGGGACCGTCAAAGTAAGTGAGGCCGAACTCGAAGAAAACAAGACGCGCATCATCAACACGCTGCGGAATTTCAGCATCGAAGTTTCAAGCATTAAAGCAGAGGTTGGCCCGACAGTGACCTTGTATGAAATTGTTCCGGCCCCCGGCATTCGCATTTCGAAGATCAAGAGCCTTGAGGATGACATCGCTTTGAGCCTCGCTGCTCTGGGCATCCGAATCATTGCTCCGATCCCGGGTCGAGGAACCATTGGCATTGAAGTGCCGAACTCCAATCCGGACATCGTCTCCATGCGGTCGCTCATTGCTTCGGAAAAGTTCCAACAATCCAAAGCCGCTCTGCCCATCGCCATGGGCAAGACCATTTCCAATGAGACTTATGTCTTTGACCTGGCCAAAATGCCGCACTTGCTCATGGCAGGTGCTACAGGACAAGGTAAATCTGTCGGATTGAACGCCATGCTCGTTAGTTTGCTTTATCGCAAACATCCTTCACAGCTGAAGTTCGTCCTGGTCGACCCCAAAAAGGTTGAATTGACCCTATTCAATCACATCGAACGCCATTATCTCGCCAAATTACCCGACAGCGAAGAGGCCATCATTACGGACACGTCGAAGGTTGTGGCCACACTGAATTCTTTGTGCGTGGAGATGGATCAACGCTACGACCTCCTGAAGGACGCGCAATGTCGAAATCTCGCCGAATACAACGCCAAGTTTATCCGGCGAAAGCTCAACCCTGAGGAAGGCCACAAATACCTGCCTTACATCGTTCTGGTGGTGGACGAGTTTGCCGATTTGATTATGACCGCCGGCAAAGAAGTCGAAACACCCATCGCCCGTTTGGCACAATTGGCTCGTGCAATTGGAATTCATTTGATCATCGCGACCCAGCGACCATCGGTCAACATCATTACGGGAACCATCAAAGCCAACTTCCCAGCACGTATCGCGTTCCGAGTAACCTCTAAAATTGACTCCAGAACCATCTTGGATGCCGGAGGTGCAGACCAACTAATTGGCCGAGGTGACATGCTGATGAGCACAGGAAACGACCTCATTCGCATTCAGTGCGGATTTGTAGACACGCCTGAAGTCGAAGCCATCTGTGAGTTTGTTGGAACCCAGCAAGGATATCCTGAAGCTTTTTTACTTCCGGAGTATACCCCGGAAGGTGGAACGTCAGAATCGGGCCATTTAGCGGATGACGAACGCGACTCGATGTTTGAAGATGCCGCGCGCATGATTGTATTGCATCAACAAGGATCCACATCCTTGCTTCAACGCAAGCTCAAGCTGGGATACAATCGAGCAGGACGCATCATTGATCAATTGGAAACGGCAGGCATCATCGGCCCCTTCGAAGGATCCAAAGCGCGCAAAGTTCTGGTACCCGATGAAGCAAGTTTGGAACAGATGTTGCAGAAGGGAAACACATGAAGCATCTTCGTACTATGAAATGGACCGCTATTTTAAAGTGTACTCTCCTAGCCGCATTCGCTTGGACATCCACGGGGTTGACTTGGGCGCAAGATGCCGACGCCTTGCTCAGTCGTCTCAGTGATGAAGCGAAGGGTTATGGATCAATTCAAGCGACATACAGTTCCAAACTAATCGATCGGGCATCCGATTTTGAGTCGGTTCAGCAGGGATCAATTCAAATTGACGGAGACCAATTTCATCTGGACTTGGGGGATTATCGCATTTTCTCCGATGGCATCACCATTTGGACGTATGAACTGGCAGTCAATGACTGCTACATCGAAGATGCTGAAACCATGGCTGAAGATGGCATGGACCCTTCTAAACTGTTCACCATTTGGGAGGACGATTTTAAAAATGAGTGGAAGGGGGAAACGAAAATCAATGGAGAGTTGGTCACTCATGTCAACTTGTATCCTGCAGGAGAACAAGAAAAGCCATTCCATACCATCCAATTGTTCATCAACGAGTCCGATTTACGTTTGGTCAGAGCTGTCGTGAAAGGACGTGAAGGGACCGATGTTACGTACGATGTGGTAACCTTTCAGCCCAATGCGTCACTTGAAAAAGGCTTATTCAAGTTCAATTCAGCTGAATTCCCTGGAGTTAATTTAATTGACAACCGGATCTAGGATTCGCCAAGCCAGTCCATTCCTTTTTTGAGCTGAGCTTGCGTATCGGCTTCATCTGATGCGTCAAGCGGGCAATGATTATAGGCCCAATCGGCATGTGGAGGCATGCTCATCAAGATACTTTCTGTGCGGCCATTGGAGACCAAACCAAAGCGCGTCCCTCGGTCATGAACCAGGTTGAATTCGACGTAACGGCCCCGGCGCATGTTTTGCCAATCCAAGTGTCTCTGTTGAACAGCCCAGTCTTTTTTGCGCTCGACTAAAGGCAAATACGTTGGAAGAAAACCGTTGCCAATAGCCTGAACAAAGGCAAATGCCTGGTCCAAATTGGCTCCGGGAGAAGCCCCTAATTCATCGAAAAAAACACCGCCAACACCTCGCGTTTCTTCTCGATGCGGTAGATAAAAATAATCGTCTGCCAAGTTCTTGAACGCCGCATACCAACTGGAGTCAAATTGATCGCAGATCGTTTTTAACGACCGATGAAATAGGGATGCCTCCTCTCTTTCAACATAATGCGGTGTCAAATCCATCCCTCCACCAAACCACTCCTGGCCATTGTCCAATCGGAAGTGTCGCACGTTCATGTGCACAATGGGGACGTGTGGATTTAGCGGATGGAGCACCAAGGAAACGCCCGTGGCTTGAAAAGAACTTGCCTTCGTTTTGAGCTGAACCCTCAGCGCCTCATTCAAGACGCCATGGACATCACTGAAGTTGACACCTCCTTTTTGCCATATTGCCCCCTCTTTGCCTGCTCGTGACCTTCCACCGCCACCACCCGGCCGATTCCATTGATCTTCCTGCCAGACCATCTGTGGGTCAAATGCTTGGAGCCCTTCGCAAATTCGGTCTTGCAGCGCTTGAAACTGAACTAAGATATCCTGCCTGTTCATCGAATTTCTGAAGCATTTGGGGGTGGGAGGTCAACATCCTTCCAATCACCTTTTGAAAACTCAATGATTTTCCACGCCACATTGCGCAATTTGCCCAATTCGGCATCCATCTGCCATTCAAAACGGGTCCGGATTGAACTCGGATCATCGGCAGCGGCGTGCATCATCCAACGGGCTGTTTCAATCAAGGCATCGCAACCCTTGAGAGCATAATCAGAAGGCTCAGTCTCAAATTCTTCTAAAAACCACGAGAGTCTGTTTTGAAACAAAGAATCGTCTCGCTGCATCCAATTATCGGATGGCAAGGTCCAATTCACACGATCCACAAAATCCCATTCCATGAATTCATACGATAGGGATTGGGGATTGGCATACAACTTCACAGGAAAGGAGTCCGCCAATTGCAATTCAGTTTGGACATACGCCATCATGGAACGCGCTGACGCGCCGGCCGGAATGGCTACAACATTCAACTTCGACGTATCCATTAAGGTGGTCAAACCTTCTGCGAATCGGAAGGTCGCTGGCCATAGGATCAAACCATCGGACCCTCCTCGCTCCTCCCGAAACCCTTCTAAAAAAGCCCGCTCCAACGCTGCGTCTTTCCCCTTTGTTTCGAGGACTATGACGGAATCCAAGGGATGATTTAGCGCAGCCAATCTCCCCAAATCGCGCATGCCCGCCTCCCGATGCGCTCCAACCAACAACGTATGCGTGTGTCTTTTCCAATGGTGCAAGGATTCGTTCAAGATCCATTGAGGTTTCCCTGTTGATGCAAGCAATTCCGCCACCGTGTCAATGACACTTCTGCGGAGAGGCCCCATGACGACATCCGCCCAATCCAAATCATGCATTCCCCAGCCCACGGCTCCAAGCGTATCTGCTTCCGTATCGACAAGACGCAGTTGAACATGAAATCCCGCTTCTTGGAGCAGCTGAGATCCCCATTCAAATCCATGCGTAAATTCGAGTGCAACTTGTCTCAAACGCTTCGTTTTGGGGTCAAAATCTCCGCCTAAAACGGTATCGACTGGCAGCAGAAAAGGCAGCATAGCAAGCACATGCAATGTGTCAGTATCGATGACCGCAGGCTCCAGTTTTGCTTCACTCGACTTGCCACTCAGGCGATCCAAACTGGTCGATGATGCCCTTATGGAATCGGCTCGCTCCCCTTTCTTCAAGCCATCCACTTTCAAGCGCGCCTTACCGAGCAGCTCGGAACGTTGTCGTTCCCATTCCGACGATTGATTGACAGCCCGAATGCCTGGAATTCGAATAAAAGTACCGAGCTGCAAGGAAGTTTCTCGGCTTGGATTGGCCTCCTGCAGCGCATCCAAGCTCACATTGTATCGCTTGGACAAAGCATACCACGTATCTCCCGATTGTATTTCGTGATTGAGCAAGGAGTCCATCGGCTCCCAAGCGGTGGACGCGGACAAATCCGGAAACGCCACCAATTCTGGCACTTGAATTCGATCTCCCGGTTGCAGCGCTTCGCTGTGATCGGGATTGGCCTCAAGCAGCGCCGTCAATGTCATTCCCTGGGACCTGGCTATTCTGGCAAAAGTGTCCCCAGGAAGCACAGTATACTGCTCTTGAGCAGCCCTGAGTGAGACATGACTCAATCCTCCTAAAGCCCATAGGATCCATGCTACGGCACGCATCTTATCATTGACCAGATCCATGAACAAGGACAGCATACCGTCCAAACGATTCGCGGGGGATTTTGATCTCATTCCGATGGGGCTTGCATGCCGCGAGCAACATGGTAGTGATGTTGAAAATGACCTGTTCGCTCTCCTTTGTTCATTCCTTGCTTTTCTTCAACGAATCGATTGCGCTCCATCCGCGACTGAAAAGTCCAGATGCACATGGCGGCATCACTGTGGTCAATGGCTTTCAATTCGTCATCTAACGCACACAATTCTCGTGGAATTTTCGCAGGAATGCAAATCATATCACTCCCATTCAATGGTTGCCGGTGGTTTCGAACTGATATCATACACAACGCGGTTGACCCCTCGAACCTTGTTGATGATCTCATTGGAAATTTTCGCAAGAAAATCATACGGTAGGTGACACCAGTCTGCTGTCATGCCATCGGTGGAGGACACAGCCCTCAACGCGACGGCTTGCTCATACGTCCGTTCATCGCCCATGACTCCGACACTTTGAACAGGGAGCAAAATGGCTCCTGCCTGCCAGACCTCGTCATACAGTCCCGCATCCCGCATGCCCTGAATCCAAATGTGATCCACTTCCTGCAAAATGCGCACTTTTTCCTCTGTGATATCGCCAAGGATGCGAATCGCCAATCCCGGCCCCGGGAATGGGTGGCGACCTAAGATCTCCGGCTTGATGCCCAGTTCCTTTCCCACTCTGCGGACTTCATCTTTGAATATTTGCCGGAGAGGCTCGACGACTTGAAGTTTCATGAAATCAGGTAGCCCTCCCACATTGTGGTGGCTTTTGATGGTCGCCGATGGCCCACCCGTGGCACTCACACTTTCGATGACATCCGGATAAATGGTCCCTTGTCCCAACCACGCAGCACCTTCCACTTCCTTCGAAGCATCATCAAATACCTCCACGAAGACGCGACCGATGGCCTTGCGTTTCGTTTCGGGATCCGACTCTCCTTTGAGCGCATCGAGAAAGCGATCTCCGGCTTGGACTCCCTTTACATTCAACCCCATGTGCTCGTAATCCCGAAGCACTTGTTCAAATTCATTTTTGCGAAGCAGGCCGTTGTCGACGAAAATGCAATGCA
>CALGEI010000147.1 GCA_937881575.1 uncultured Flavobacteriales bacterium
AACCATAGAAATTCATTGAATTACGTAGGCAAATATACGTTATTTAAATTCGTTCTAAACAGAAAAACCCGCAGCCGCAACAGGTTCTCGTTCGGAACCGAAGGAGGTTGCCAATCCCTTCGCATCTTTGGCACACGATTAGACTCATGTCGCGTTCCACTTCATCCAACCCTCGCTACTCAGCGTCTCAGATTACGACCGCGGTCACGACCACGGTGGGGATGACGCTCACGCTTCTGATGATGGGCCTTCTGATTGTCATGGCCTACCTCGGTTCGAAATGGGAAAAGCAACTTCGGCAAGAAGCCCGGGTCCAAGTCTTCTTCCAGCGTGAGCTCGATGTCGATGTACTCCAATCTGCCCGGGAATCTTTGCGCACGGACCCGGCTGTTGAAGCCGTCACCTATCTCGACGCAGCCACGGCCAGTCGTGCGTTGGAACAAGAGTTGGGTGAATCGTTCGTGGATTTTCTGGGGTACATCCCTTTGGCCGATGTGATGGACATTCAAATGAAGCCCGCATGGAGCACCACCGAAGAATTGACGCTAGCCGTCAATCGGATGCAACAAATTCCTGGTGTTGAAAATGTGGTTTGGCAAAAAGCACTGTTGCAACAAATCGAAGCCACACTTGACCGTTTGTTTTGGCCCTTGCTTGGGCTCGCGATCGTGTTTATGTTGGCGGCCATTGCCTTGATTAACAACACCATCCGCCTAACGATTTATGCGCGCAGGTTCATCATCAAAACCATGCAGCTTGTGGGGGCTCATCCCCAATCCATACGCACCCCATTTATCCAACAAGGGGTGGTTTATGGTGTTATTTCGGGTAGCCTCGCTTTTGCAGCCATCAACGCGCTGTTATTCGCCGTTCAATGGAACAATGCGAGCATCTCTGCTTTTTTCACCCCCATAATTTTGCTGATTCTTTGGGGGATTTTGCTTGCATTGGGGGCTACACTGGGGAGTATTTCAACCGCCGTTGCTGTGAATCGCTTCCTTCGCAAACGCTTGGACACGTTGCACTAAATTTGAACCATGAGTGACAAGAACAATAACGCCGTGTCAGCCGATGGATTTGCCTTCAATCGGACCAATTATATTTGGTTGGTCGCTGGCTTGGGTATTCTGGTTATCGGGTACATCCTAATGTCCGGTGGGAAGTCCGAAGACCCCAAGGTTTTCAGCGAAGCGATCTTTAATTTCAGAAGAATCACGCTCGCTCCAATTGTCGTCTTAACAGGCTACGGTACGATTTTCTACGCGATTCTTAAAGGTCAATGACACATTGGGAAGCAGCGCTCCTCGGTATCATTCAAGGCCTCACTGAATTTCTCCCCGTTAGCAGTTCAGGACATCTGGAATTGGGGAAATCCCTGTTTGGGTTAAGTGATGTGGACTTGACATTCAGCGTGTTGGTTCATGGAGCCACCGCTTGCAGCACCCTGGTCGTTTTTCGAAAAGACATCGTCCAATTGCTGATCGGATTGTTCGATGGGACGTCCGAAAATTCCTTGACCTCCAGAAAATATGTGGGATGGATAGCCGTTTCAGCTGTTCCTGCAGCGCTAGTTGCATTCACACTTCGTGATTTGCTCGAATCTGCTTTTATCAACCAGCCTCAACGTATCGGATACATGCTCTGTGTGACCGCACTGATTTTGTTCCTTTCGGAGCGCATGCGTGCCTCCAAAAAGCCGTTGAACTTGCCCCGCGCTGCCGCCATTGGCTTGGCGCAAGCTATGGCCATCGTTCCTGGCATTAGCCGATCAGGCTCCACGATTGGTATGGCCATTGCCTTGGGTGTTTCACGAGAGGAAGCTGCACGCTTCAGTTTTCTGATGGCATTGCCTGTTATCCTCGGTGCGACAGCACTGGAAATAGTGGATCTGATCCAGGAACCTGCCATCGGCGAAGCATCGGTCGCTTGGAGCGCTTATTTGCTCGGTGGAATCACTGCATTCATTAGCGGCTGGTGGGCTTGTCAGTGGATGATTCGATGGGTCAAGAGTACGAGCCTCTATGCCTTCGCCGTCTATTGCCTCATTGCTGGCGTGGTCGTCACAATCGTTCTTTAATGTTGATTTTTTCTCCCATGAAACGTTCCTTTTCGATTGGATTGGTTGCCCTCATTGCCTTCACAACCGGCTGTTCTGACGTCACGTTCAAAGAGCCGCTTCCCTTGAAGAGGACGAGTTTAAATGCCTTCCCAAACAATTGGCATGGCGACTGGACAGATGCCGAAGGAGATGTTTACACCATTACGGGAGAAGGGTTTACTTCCTCTGATAGCGCAACAGACCCGATTCAATTGGGTCCCACGGTGCTGCTCAAACGGTTCCAAGGTTACTTGGTTTTGAACCAACAACAAGACAATGAACGATGGGAAGTCCTTTTGGCCAAGCGCAAAAAGGACCGCGTCTTATTGTATCAATTCGAAGCTTCGAATGAAGCGTCCGTTGCGGTTTGGGAGGCCATTCTTGGAGCTTCCATGAAAGAAGTGGCTGCAGCGACGATCGACGTCAACCACAAAACCTACATCCTGTCACCCGAAAACAACTTGGCCTTTCGCCAATTGATTCTCAAAGGTGGACTGACAGAAATTGGTGCGTTGACCCGAATCGTGGACTAAACGTCCGCTTGGAGTCCCCGCTCATCAGGCAAGGTCATTGGCCGCCACCACATCCCAGTTGATGTGTTGCAGGAACGCCGCGATGTAATCCTTTCTGCGATTTTGGTAGTTCAGGTAGTAGGCATGCTCCCACACGTCAACACCCAGCAATGGTTGCCCTGGAGTCTCCACGATTTTATGCATCAACGGATTGTCTTGGTTGGGAGTGCTCGTCACCTCCAGCTTGCCTTCGGCGTTTCGAATCAGCCACGCCCATCCACTTCCGAAACGCGTCGCTGCCGCTTGGGCGAAGGCCGCTTGAAATTCCTCCAAAGAACCAAAGGTTTCCACCATCTCATCGCGCAAATCGCCTGAAGGCTCTGACGCTCCTCCTGGTTCAAGGGTTCTCCAATACAGCGTGTGATTGAAATGACCACCCCCGTTTTGGCGCAAGGCCGTTTGGTCCAGTGCAATCGTCGGCAACAAAGACTCCAAGGTCAACCCATCAGTTGACATGCCTGAAGCGCGCATGGCCCTGTTCAATTTATTGACATAACCGGCATGGTGCTTGCTGTAGTGAATCTCCATGGTCATCGCATCAATCGCTGGCTCCAGCGCATCAAACTCATACCCTAAAGGCTCTTGTAAAAAGAGAAATGGCCTTGCGGGGGATTCCGTATTTCCGGAATCGTTGGATTCCTCATTGGTGCATCCTGCCAAGGGTGCGAAAAGTAGACCCGCGCCTGCGGTTCCAGCCAATTTGATGAACGTGCGCTTCTTCATGATGCAAAGATGGGTCTTCCACGTTAAAGTGTGCACATCAATGCAATCCTCCTGCACGTCCATCCGTTGCAACCATTAGATTCGATGTTGCAAGCGCCATGAAACAATCACTGCGATGGGTCCTCCTGCTCTTACTCCTCGCGCTCCTCTCTGCGGGCGGAGGGTTATTCTGGATTGTCCAGCATGAGGACGACATCGAGTCTGCTGTGCTCGAGTCCATCGCTTCGCACCTGCTTACCGATGCTCATATCGGCGAGGTATCGCTGGATATTTGGAACGATTTTCCGCACATTTCACTTCGACTGGACGGCGTAGTCCTCATGGGTTCATCCGGTGATCTCTCTGATACTCTGTTGCAGGCCGATCGATTTCAATTGCATTGCAACGCATTCCAACTCCTTCGCGGACACTACCAAATTGAGTCAGCGTCGATGGAAGGCGGAAAAGTTTCTTTGGTTTCGACCTCTCGCGGCACGTGGAACACCGCCGTTTGGAAAACGGACACCGAGGAGAACACGGATGAAACACAGTTTGCTCTCCATGGATTGACGCTGCAAAAATTTGATATTCAAGTCAATGAGTCCAAGTTTAAAATCCCCGACATGCAAATTAACGGGGCCTGGGAAGACGCAATTTTAAAAGCGACCTTGGAAGGTGACGTTCAGGATCTAAGCCTGAAAAAGGGGGGCGCACCGTTGCCCTGGGCCCAATTGAACTTAAGGGTCCAATGGAATGAAAACACCGAGGAAGTCATTCTTGACATGCCGCAAGCCCAATGGCTGGACGGTCAGTGGCAGACACAGGCCATGTACCGTACAGATTCGGGCTGGACGTGTTCTGGAACATTCGAAAGCATTCCAGCACGACAAATTCTCCCTTGGTTGGCGTTGCCCAAGCCTTTTGATTCACTCGACTCAGAGGTCGAGCTCAACGGTAAATTCACTTGGGTCGATGGCGAATTGGCGCTGCAAACAAAACTCACCAATGACTATTGGAGCATCACAATGGATGACTTAAGTCGCCCTATGGAAGGACAGGTCGAGGCATCCGTTTGGGCCAAATACGCCGATGAACATTGGCGCATCGACGCCCCTCAATGGGCCCTGAATTTGGAAGGAGTGCAACTTCACGGAGTCTTGAACAATTACAACCCTGAAAAAGGGTCGTTCGATCTGTCTCACATCGAGTCCGTGTTGAATGCTGAAGAGCTAGGCTCCTGGAGTGGCCTGATGGGGGATGAAAATCAATGGCCAACGCACGGATATGGACAGTGGAGCGGGGAATTGGGGCGAAATACGCAAGCGGAATGGACTGCGACTGGCACATGGGAATTGACGCGGTGCCGCGGAAAGCAAAACGAAACGCCCTGGACACTCGACGCGAAGGGTACGTTGAATGCCGATGAGCTGATCATCCAGCAGTCCGACATCACTTGGGGCGACGAGTCATGGACTGGAACAGCGTCATTCCTTGATCCCCTGCACTGGAAACTGGGAAGTCCGATCAGAGGAGAGATCGCTGTTGAGATGGAATCATGGTCATACAAGAATTCCGACGACACCCCGATACTTCTGAAGGAATTGAAACTCCCGGCGAGCAGCCGCATTGATTGGAAATTCGCGTGTGACCGTGTGCACTATGGAAGCTGGATCATGAACAACATCGAAGCTCAAGGACGATTGGAATCGCTTGTTTGGAATTTGCAGCGATTCAGAAGTGAGACACTAGGAGGTCAACTCAGTGGGGACGGACAAATTCTATTCATCCCACAAGAAGATCGGGCAGTGGTTCAATGGCATCCTGTTGCCAGCGACATCGACCTCCCTGCTTTGTTTCAATCCTTCGACAACTTTGATCAATCCACCTTGCGCTCCGAGCACCTGCAAGGATTGCTCACGGCCTCTGGCTCCATGGAATTCGACTGGAATCATTCCGTCATGTGGCAACCTGCAACATTCGAGATGCTGGCGGAAGCGCGAATAGAAAATGGGGCATTGCGCGAATTGGAAGCGTTTGAAAGCATTGCCCAATACCTCCGAGAGAATCGCATCATGGCGCCTTTGGTGGACCCGGATGACCTGGCTCAGCGGCTCCAAAATGTGGTTTTTGAGCCACTTGAATCCCCTGTGTATGTGGCGAATCAGTCGGTTCATTTGCCCGATTTGCACATTCGTTCTTCCGCCATGAACATCAGCTTAGCGGGATCTTATGCCTTCGAAGGAATGATGGACTACACGCTCGGATTTGCCATGCGGGATCTACGCAACAGCCGCGAAGATCAATTCGGCCCAATCGAAGACGATGGCCTCGGGCAACAATTCTTCATTCAAATGGATGGCAATGTCGATTCCCCTGAATACAGCTGGGATCGTGAAGCCCAACGCAACCACCGAAAAAGCAATTTTCAGCGGGAGAAGGAATTGCTCAAATCCTTATTCAAACGCTCCTAAGGCTTCTTCAGCCCCCTTATCTTTGATGCATGTCCAATCCCTCTGAATCAGCCACCATCCTATCGAAGCAACTTGACGCGACTTCCGCTTGCCAGCGTGCTTTGCTTCTACTCCAACAAGCGCCTGACCCAGCAACGACGGAACAAATTACTGAGGCTCTGAGTCTAGCTCAATCTGCCCTTGCCGTTATGGCGCACTGCCTGGAACAAACGGAAACTCCTGCCTCAGTTCCCGCAGAACCAGAAGTCGCCATACCGCTGCCTTCAGAACCCCTGGAATTGGATGCATCCTTGGAGCCTGAAGAACACGTGTCGTCGTTTGAGGAAAAAACCCTCCCGGTCTTGGAGGAGGTTTCACACCAGCCCGTGGAATCCAACAACGGCTCTTCAACCAATCCTACTGAAGGGCCTTCTGCAGGGCCATCGCTCGCTCAGCGCCTCAGTGAATCCCGGCTGGAGAGTATTCAAAGCGCATTGAGCATCAATGACAAGGTGCGTTTCGCTGCAGAATTGGCCCATGGAGACATGGCCCATTTCCGAGCGTTGTGCCAAACTGTCGATGGCGCAGGAAGTCAAGACGCCGCTGTCTCTTCCGTCCAATTGAGTTGCAAACATGTTGCGAATTGGGAGGATGAGGAGGAAGCTCCATTTCAGTTTCTTCAGCTCGTCCGCAGAGTCTTCGCCTAATGGACGCCCCTGCTCCATCCCGCGCTTCTATCGGGTCACTCGTATTGATCCCAACACCTGTTGGAAACCTCGGGGACTTTGGGTTGCGCTCTGTTGAAGTGCTCAAGGAGGCAGACCTCGTCCTCGCCGAAGACACCCGAACGACCGGTAAGCTGATGCGGCATTTCGGTGTTGACACGCCCCTCCGGTCTTTTCACCAACACAATGAACACCGCGCTTTAGAAGGGTTGGTTCAGCAGATGGAAGCCGGATTGCAGATTGCCTTGTGTTCCGACGCAGGAACTCCTGGAATTTCCGACCCCGGGTTTTTATTGGTTCGCGAGGCCGTTCAACGTGGCTTCGTGGTGAGTTGCATTCCTGGGCCCACCGCATTCGTTCCTGCCTTGGTGGTCTCCGGACTTCCTTGTGACCGATTCGTCTTCGAAGGGTTCTTGCCACACAAAAAGGGCCGTCAGAAGAAGCTTGGTGCTCTCGCCACTGAGGAGCGCACGTGGGTCGTTTATGAGTCGCCCCACCGCATGGTGAAATTGCTCGGTGAGCTCATCGAATATTGTGGCCCTGAACGGTTGGTCTCGTGTTCACGAGAAATTTCCAAACTGCACGAAGAAACCGTGCGCGGAACGACCACAAAAGTTCTTGCTCACTTCACGGAAAATGAACCCCGGGGTGAATTCGTGGTGGTGGTGGCTGGACGTGATTGAGGCCGCAGCGGCTCAAAACAAACGACCGTGCAAGTCACTGACTTGTCCAATGGCTACAAGCTCCATATTGCTGCCTTCCGGAATCTGAATATTCCGAGCGTGGGCGCTGTGAAACAGTCGTCTCATGCCCAAACGAGATGCTTCTGACACCCGTTGTCCCAATCGGGGTACAGGGCGGATTTCACCGGACAATCCCACTTCTCCAGCGAACACCGTTCCCCACGGCAACGGCACGTCAAGTGCACTGCTGAGGATCGCTGCTACCACCGCCAAATCCAAAGCGGGGTCCTGAATTCTCAGCCCTCCGGCCATGTTCAAAAAGACATCTTTGGACGCTAACTTGAATCCGCAGCGTTTCTCCAAAACAGCCAGTAGCATGTTGAGTCTTCGCAAATCAAAGCCTGTACCGGAACGTTGTGGTGTTCCGTAAACAGCTGTACTCACAAGTGACTGTACCTCCACCAACATGGGACGCACGCCTTCGATCGCAGCGGCTATGGCCGTGCCGCTCAATCCATCTTCTCCGACTTTCTGTCCCAGCAGGGCGTTGGACGGGTGCTCCACGGCCATTAAGCCATTGCCTTGCATTTCGTACAATCCCAGTTCAGCCGTGGTACCAAAGCGGTTTTTGATGGCACGTAACATCCGATAAGCATGGTGCCGTTCACCTTCAAACTGCAACACCACATCGACCATGTGCTCCAAGACTTTCGGACCCGCTAAAGAGCCCTCCTTGGTGATGTGTCCGATTAAAAAGACGGGGACTTGGTGTTGTTTTGCAAAGCGCGTCAACGCAGAAGATGCCTCTCTTATTTGTGAAACCGATCCGGGGGCGGATTCGATTTCTGGAAGAAACAATGTTTGGACGGAGTCTACAATGACCGCTCCTGGCCGATTCTCCTCCACCTCTTTCAGGATTTCCTGAACATTCGTTTCAGGTAAAATGAACAAGTTCGGGGGAACCGTTCCTAAGCGTTCTGCGCGCATTCTCACTTGCTCCGGACTCTCCTCACCGCCCACATAGAGTACGCGCTCCATTTGCAGAGACATCTTGAGCACTGCTTGAAGCATCAATGTGGATTTGCCAATCCCGGGCTCTCCTCCCAAAAGGACCACACCTCCCGGCACCACACCACCGCCCAAAACACGATCCAACTCCAAGTCTCCAGACGACTGACGATCCACATCCAGCACTTCCACTTCGGCAAGCGGCCTCGCTGTTGCTTTTTTCAAACCGACTGGAATGCGACGTTCATGCGCTACCACCGCCGTTTTGACCGTGAAAGCCTCGAGCGTGTTCCAAGATTTACACCCTGGACACTTGCCTACCCATTGAACCGACTCGTGTCCACAAGCGGAACACGCGTAGTGCGTTTTTGATTTTGCCACTCAGCGATTAGTCTCTCAAGACCGTGACTGTGCCCGTATGATCGATTCCATTGGGCAGCACCAAGGTGTACCAATAGGTCCCTGTTTCTCCGTCATTCGGTCTCCAAGCATCCTCATTGGTGTAATTGTTGCTTGAATATTCCAGCTTACCCCAACGGTTGTAGATGCGAACATTGACATCATCATAGACCTCCAATCCGGTGATCTGAAATGACTCGTTCAAATCGTCCCCATAGTCGGGCGTGAAGACGTTTGGTATGACCAATTCGCACCAATCAATCAACACTTCCCATTCCTGTCGAATCCCTCCCACTGCGCAAGGGTTAATGGCAGAACCTGTCAATGTGATTCCATATCCCCAGCAATCCTCTGGCAGCATGGAGCTGACCACGGTAACACCGTCCGTTGGATCTTCGAAATAAACCATTTCGCCGTTGCAATCAAACCACCATTCGAACTCCCCCGCACCGACCGAGCTCAAATCGAATTCGTACTCCACTTCTGGGCACATCGTCAAGAAAGGCTCGTCGAGGATGGGCTCTGCAGCAATGGTTGGAGGAATGCCAATGAACAAGTACGAACACACGGTATTGGTCTCGCAACCATACGGGTCCGTGTAGTCCAGGCAGAACACTTCGCCATCATAAATCCCGTTGTTATCCACCACCCAAGTGGCATCCGTAGAACCATCGGGCCATTCTACGGTGTACCCTACGGGTAAATCCGGAACAACTACAGCTGTCGAACCGCCCAAACAATCGACGGTATTGTCCTCCAGCGGAGCAGCGATCTCACCAACAATGGTAATCTCCGCACACGCTTCTCCTTGGCCACACAAATTGCTCACCTCCACACAGAATTCCCCTGTAGACACCGCTGTATATTCCTCAGCGATTTCACCGGGGATTAAGCTGCCATCGATGTACCATTCAAATTCCAAGTCCGGTGTATCCGGGCTTGTAGGGTCGAGATAGACCGTTCCCCCTTCGCACAAACTCTCATCGTCCAAACTTGGATTTGGAGTGAACTGGGAATAAAGCGGCAGGGAAGCCTGAGCTGAACCACAACCGTTGGTAATGGTCACTGAAGCATTGTAGGTCGTGGTATTTGAAAACGAGAACGTATTCTCCGTCACATTGTCGGTGCCCGGCGCAGACCAGTTGATGTTGGCTGTTCCACCAATGTCCGTGATGTCCGCGTATACCGTCGTTTCATCACCATCACACAACAGATCCTGTGAGGTTACCAAACTGACATCCGGCTCCTCCGTGATTTCCAGATCATAACAATAATCCGTCTGGCAAACCTCTTCGGTGAAGCAGATTTCATAGAGCCCGTAATCGGACGGATAGAAATTAGCATCGTATTCTGATGTATTCGAAAAACTCCACGGAACAGGGCCTGAAAGGCAATTCCAAGTTCCAATGGCCGGTTCTGAATTGCATCCTGATTCACCACTAAAAATTGTTCCAGGTGAAAGGCTAGTGATCTGCGTTGCATTCAAGAAACCACAATTGTAGACAGACACCGACAAAACATCGGTGTCAACCGATCCGTCTTCATAGAAGATGATTTCAATTTCATCCATGGCCGCAATGTCATACGTGTGCTGCGTGAATTCATCCGGTGATGTCAAAATACCAACCGATTCTCCATTGATGATCAATTCCAAATAGCTTCCTCCCCAACCTGAATCTTCATTGGAACTCATGTAGACCAGAAGCGCTCCTTCTGAAGGGCTTGAATAACCCCCTTCAAAAACAACCTCATCCGGAATGCCATCACAAAACGCATCAAACGAAACGTCTGGGATATACGATCCAATGGTTTCAATGATGAAAACCCGCTGACCTTGACAGCCATCGTTGTTGGTGATCAGCAACCGATAGGTCCCTGCGGTCAATTCCGCCTCAGGCCCATTGTCAGCAATCACCGTTCCCCCCATGCCATTCCAATCAGCCTGCCATTCGTACACATCATAATCTGGCTGTTCGGAAGGGTCAACCGTTACAATGGCCGTTTGTCCTGGGCAAACAGCCACTGGGTCCACATCTACATCTGGTAAGAAATAAGGAGATTGGTCAATAAAGAAGTATTCCACGGTCTCACATTGACCCACTTGACCCGTCACAAAGAAATTTCCGCCAAAAACGTAGGTGTTCGTGCTGCCCTCATTGCCATTCGACCAAACGATGTTATCAAAATCACCCATAGCTGTGATTTCAGCCTCGCCTCCGGCGCAAATGGCCATGTTGCCATCCAAGGTCAATTCTGGAAGGATGATATCGAGCACTTCCACCACAAAGGTCACTTCAGTCGTAGCAGCAGGACTGCCGTCATCCGTTGCCGAAATGGTAATCTCATGAATGCCCAGATTCGTAGCATCTCCGACAAACAAACCCGTTACGTTGCCCGTAGGACCGTCTTCTGTGGTGTAGGTCCAGCCCGGTGCATCGGTCACGTTCATCGTGATATCCTGGTCAATCTCAGGAGCTAAAAAGCTCAAATCAACAGCGAATTCATTCCCTTGACACAAGAAGATGGTGTCGCATCCCAAATTGTTCGATGGGAGCGGTGGCGTGTTCCCGGATGTGACAGCCGCGTCCATATTGAACACTTTATAATCCAACCAATTCACGCCATCTTGATCTGCATCCCCAGCGCCATAAGGACCGTTGTAATCGTCTGTGAGGAAGTTGAAGCGACCATATTGCAAGTGGTCCCCCGCCGGAGGCGCATCATCCAATCCGACCGTCGCAGGGCCCTCACCACAACATCCTCCAGAACCTCCAACATCCCCGTGCGCCCAATTCATGTCCAAATAGCACATCTGCGTATTGGACCCATCAGGTAAAACAATACCGTCTGTGGGGGTGATGATGATCTGGTATGAGTTGATCAAGTCATCGTGGTTGTTGTAATAACCGACATCCACAAAGTTGATGTAAACGGCATTCTGGGAGATCTTGTAGAAAATATCTCCCGAGGCGCGGTAGTCTGCATCCGCCCAGAAACCTGCAACCTGTGCAATTTGATTGACGGTATTTGGAAACTCCTCCGGAGTCCAATCAATGAGGTAGTTGCCAAACGATATGGAGCCCTTGGAGTTGATGTAGATGGCGTCATAGGCTGTTCCGTAAAAATCAAAGGTCCAACCCAAATCCAGCGGTCCAATGGAGCAGTCAACATTCGCTCCAGCTCCGGCTGTATAGTCCCAATCAAATGTTGTAATCTGCTCGTACGTGTCATCCGGCTCTATCCAGCAATCGCATCCGCCAGGTTGGTTTTGACGCATTGCTTTGCGCTCTTGGGTCAATGCCTCGTTGTCCTTCTTCCACGACTCTTTGGCCTCATGTTGGATCACCCGTGCCTCCTGTTCCTCATAACCTTCCCAATTCCGAATAACCGACCACTCCTCCCGGGACATGTTCAAGACAGCACCTTTGAACGAGTGGTATTTCTCCAAAACATCCTCTGCGCTCTCTTCGCTGAACACCGGATTCGAAGAATCGCTAGGGGACTGAGAAAAAGCAATTTGAGTGCTCAAAAAAGTCAAGGAGAATGTCAGAATGATGCGACGATTCATAGATCCGTTTTTTCGTTTTATACCTCTCCAGTGTTCCAACGCTCCTTTTAAAAAACAGCTTAAAAAACACCAGGTAGGGTGTAAATATAATGCAATGCATTGCGTCTTCGTGCTTCCTGTCGTTCTCTCTGAAAAACACAGGCCGTAAGGGTGTATTTTTGCACCACATTTATTCGAATGAAACGAACGCGAAATTTCTGCATCATTGCTCACATTGACCATGGGAAGAGCACGCTAGCCGATCGGCTCCTGCACCTGACGGGGACCATTTCGGACCGTGAGCTGCAGGAACAAACGCTGGACGACATGGACATCGAGCGTGAACGGGGCATTACGATCAAGAGTCACGCCATCCAGATGCTGTATACGGGTGAAGATGGCGAGGAGTATGTTTTCAACCTCATCGACACACCGGGTCACGTCGACTTCAGTTACGAAGTCTCTCGTTCCATAGCGGCATGCGAAGGCGCCTTGTTGATCATTGACGCAACCCAAGGCATTGAGGCCCAGACCATTTCCAATTTGTATCTCGCACTCGAGCATGATTTGGAAATCATCCCGATTCTGAACAAAATGGACTTGGATTCTGCCGACCCCGAAGTGGTGAGCGATCAAATCGTTGAGTTGATTGGCTGCTCGTTGGACGACATCATCCCGGCGAGTGGAAAAACCGGTATGGGCGTTGCTGAAATCCTTGAAGCCGTCGTGAAGCGTGTTCCCGCTCCCAAAGGAGATCCCAACGCTCCGCTTCAAGCGATGATTTTCGATAGTGTTTACAATCCTTTCCGAGGCATCATCGCCTATTTCAGGATTCTCAACGGCACCATCAAAAAAGGCGATGTGGTGAAGTTTTTTGCCACAGATAACGAATACCAAGCCGATGAAATTGGCATCCTTGGATTGGATTTGAAGCCGCGAAAAGAGCTCTCTGCTGGAAACGTTGGTTACATCATTTCCGGAATTAAAAATGCCAAAGAAGTTAAGGTTGGGGACACGCTGACCAAAAAAGACAACCCTTGTTTGACCGCGGTGCAGGGCTTTGAGGACGTCAAACCCATGGTGTTTGCCGGCATCTACCCAGTAGACACCGAGGACTATGAAGAGCTGCGTGCTTCCATGGATAAGTTGCAATTGAACGACGCTTCGTTGGTCTATGAGCCCGAATCTTCTGCCGCTCTCGGTTTTGGATTCCGTTGTGGATTCTTGGGCATGCTCCACATGGAGATCATCCAAGAGCGCCTCGAACGTGAATTTGACATGACCGTGATCACGACGGTGCCCAACGTGAGTTATCACGCCTACTTGAAGACCGGCGAAATGCTCATCGTCAACAACCCGGCCGATCTACCTGAGCCCAATTACTTGTCGCATGTCGAGGAGCCGTTCATCAAAGCACAGGTGATCACCAAGTCTGAATACATTGGACAAGTGATGAACCTCAGCATCGAGAAGCGTGGTGTTTTATCCAACCAGGTGTACCTCACTGCCGATCGCGTGGAGTTGTCTTTCAGCATGCCTTTGGGCGAAATTGTATTTGATTTTTACGACAAACTCAAATCCATTTCTCGCGGATACGCTTCCTTCGACTACTTCCCAGACGAATACAAGGAATCCAACTTGGTCAAACTAGACATCATGCTCAACGGAGACCCGGTCGATGCTCTGAGTGCTTTGATTCACAAAGACAACGCCTACGACTTGGGCAAAAGAATTTGCTTGAAGCTCAAGGAACTCATTCCTCGTCAGCAGTTTATGGTGGCGCTACAAGCGGGGATTGGCGCGAAAATCATCGCGCGTGAAACCATCAAGCCTGTCCGAAAAGACGTCACCGCCAAATGCTATGGTGGAGACATTTCAAGAAAGCGAAAGTTGTTGGAAAAGCAGAAAAAAGGCAAGAAGCGCATGCGCCAGATAGGCAACGTTGAGGTGCCACAATCCGCCTTTTTAGCCGTCCTAAAACTGGATTGATCAGCCGGCCTTGAGGGCGTTGGCTGGCGTGTTTTTGTTCGCCAATTGACCACAAGCGGCGTCGATGTCCTTTCCTCTTGAACGCCGAACGTTCACGATGATGTTGCAATCTTCAAGCAGCTTAACAAAGTCTTCCACCCGTTCATTGCTCGCCATTTGAAACTCCCCATCATCAATGGGGTTGTACTCGATGATGTTCACCTTGCAAGGAACGTGCTTGCAAAACTGTACCAGCTCACGGGCATCACTCAGTTGATCATTGAAACCGTCGAAAATGATGTATTCAAACGTCACTCGCGTCCCTGTTTTCTCATGAAAGTAGCGCAATGAGTCCGCTAGGGATTCCAAATTATTGGACTCGTTGATGGCCATGATGTGATTCCGCTTGGCGTCATTGGCTGCATGCAGAGACAGCGCCAAATTGAAGCGCACCTCATCATCACCCAGGCGCTTGATTGCCTTGGCAATTCCAGCGGTGCTTATGGTGACTCGCTTTGGCGACATTCCCAAACCCGGGTCACCGCAAATGCGCTCAATGGACGTCAACACCGAACTGTAATTCAGAAGCGGTTCGCCCATGCCCATGTAGACAATGTTCGAGAGGGGTTTCTTGTAGTGCTCATCGGCTAAATTTCGAATGACCTCTACTTGATCATAAATCTCTCCAGCTGTTAGGTTCTTCAGTAGTTTCAACTTGCCCGTGGCACAAAACTTACAGGCCAAACTGCACCCTACCTGCGAGGAGATGCAAGCGGTCATCCGCTTCGTTGTGGGAATCAAAACACCTTCAACAACCTTGTTGACTCCAACATCAAATGCACACTTGATCGTTCCATCCCGACTGACCTGCTGCTCCGCCAAACGGATCCTTGACAGCTCAAATCGTTCTGACAACAGACCTCGAAAGGACTTGGACAAGTTGGTCATTTCATCAAATGAACCCGCACCGTGCGTCCAAATCCAATCCTCAAGTTGTCGGGATCGAAAAGGCTTCTCTCCCAGTTCAGCTACCGCATTTGAGAGTTCTTCGGAACTCAACAACCGTATGTCCGTTCGATCTTGCATGAACCGCAAAGATACGGGGAGAACCGAGGGGAGTTATTGCGCCTTCAACAATTGCTGTTGTTCTTCTGCTGCAAGGGGCAATTCTACTTCGTCTTGGGCTCCCGTCATGAGACCAACTAGGCGCTTGCGGACTTGCTCTTTTTTTCGTACCGCCATCGGGATTTCCTTGCCATTGGGAAGCAACAGCGTTCCATTCCGGTGACTGAACGACTGGACAGCGTCAAGGCGAACGAGGTATGAATTGTGGACGCGACAAAACAACGGATCCTGAAGAATTTCTTCAATCCGCTTGAGGTTTTTCGATACGGTGATGCGCTTACCCGATGTGAGATACAACGTCGAATAACTTCCTGAAGCCTCCACATAAACGATGTCTCCGTGCCTGACAAAATGCCGCTGGCCCGAGGTAATCAACTCCACACGACGTCCGCCAGGCGGCGTGATCGATTGGGGCGATTCCGGCTGAACGCGCAAGGCATAAGTGATGCGTTTCGCGCAAATCTTGAGGTCCATGGCGTCCACGGGCTTGAGTAAATAGTCAAAGGCTTTCTTTCTCAGCGCCTCAACGGCATACTCATGGTAAGTCGTGCAAAAAACAACATGGAACGTGCGCTCTTCAAAACGGTCCAACAATTCTAGCCCTGTCTCATGCGGCATGCGCACATCCAAGAAAACCACTTCGGGGGCCAGCTCTTTGATCAATTGGAATGCCTCAGCCGCAGAACTGGCTGTTTGCACGACATGAAAATGGGGGCAATGCCGTTCTATTTGGCGACAAAGAGCCTGACGAGCGGGCATTTCATCATCGACAACAAGACATCGTATGGGTTGATCGGGTGTGTTCATTGAATTAACTGTTGTCGTCAAAACAAGGCGCCAAACAACCTGGGTGACTCCGTGATTTTGTAAACGACTCCAATGACTTCATGCTTGTCGTTTAGGCCTCAACCCTCCAGGCTCACATTGCGCAAGCCCATTTCCAATACCCGATAGATATCAGAGGGCAATTCTCCCTTTTTGACTTCTTCCTTGCTATAACCCATGCGGACCACGATCAGGTCCAGTTCGGGCACGGAGATGATCATTTGACCGCGCAAGCCTTCCATGCAGCTAAAAGCACGGCCAGATTCCGTCTCGCCCAGCCAGATTTGATAGCCGTAATGCTCCGCATCACACGCGTCCGTCAAGCCGGCAATCGGTGTCATCAAGGCCTTTGTATACTCCTCGCTCAGGAGTTGGAGATCACCCCATTTTCCGCCTTGATTCAACAGCTTTCCGAATCGAGCATAGTCCCGTGTTGTCGCATAGAATTGAGCAAAACACCGCTCAACACCGCCCTCGTCTTCCGGTGCATCCAATCCCCAAAACGCGTCATTTTCAGCACCCATCGGTTGCCAAAATCCCCTTTCAACCCAATCGCTCAATGAACCTTTTCCGAGTGACGCTAGAATCTCTTCCAAGAGCATGGTGTTGCCGCCCTCATACTTCCATCGGCTCCCCGGATCATCGGTCACGGTATACGGCGCTACCAATGAGCGGATATCTTCCCGATAGTAGGCCTTCGCCATGAACCCAAAAGGGCTGGAATAACTCTCCCCAAATGGGATGTGGGATCGCATTTGAAGCACTTCCTGAATGGTCAGGCCGCGTCCCGCATCACCTGCAAATCGCGGCAAGTATTGCGCTACAGAATCATGGACATCCAGAAGCCCCTGGTCAGCAGCCAAACCAATCGCAAGGGCAACAATGGATTTACACGCTGAGAAAGAATTCGTCAACGTACGCTCATCGTGGCCTTGCCAATATTGTTCAAATCGGATGGTGTCCCGATGAATGACCAAAAAGCTCGCTGTGAGGTAATCTTCATTCCAAAGTTCATCTTCTGCGGTGAACGGATTGACCTCATTCAAGGCCATGGCCCATGGTTGAGTTGCGTCCGCTGCATCGAGCACACGCAAATCTCGGAACTCGATATCATCGATGTTGGAGTTTTTCCAACCCCGGAAATACGTCTCCTGAATGCCGCCCCAGATGTACCCGTGATTCGTGATGAACGAAAGGATGACTACGCTCAGAACGATGGCAACAATGATCTTTAAACGGCGCATGGTAGGTTTTTTTGCGAATTTCAACAAAAGGCGGTCAATTCAAACTGCGTCGGATAAATTCCATTGAAACAAATGACCCAAATGGTTCAAAACAACCTTCTTGACTTCATCAGCGTCAAGAGGCTCACCAATTTCTTTGGATAAAGATGTCACCCCGCGATCACCAATTCCACAAGGCACAATGAGGTCGAAAAACTGTAGATCGGTGTTGATGTTGAACGCAAAACCGTGCATGGTCACCCAGCGGGAACACTTCACGCCCAGTGCCGCTATTTTTCGGGCAGCCAAACCCGCTTGGGGATTGACCCAAACACCGGTCAATCCATCGATTCGGCCTGTTTCCAAGCCGTAATCAGCGCATGTCCGAATGATGGCTTCTTCCAACATCCGCATGTACTTACCGATATCCGTGTAGAACTGTTCCAAATCCAAAATGGGATAACCCACCAACTGACCGGGGCCGTGGTAGGTAATATCACCGCCTCTGTTGGTGGGGTAATACTCCACACCGAGTTCCTGGAGTCGCTCTTCAGAAGCAACCACGTGCCCCACATTCCCAGTCTTTCCCAAGGTCAAAACATGGTCGTGTTCAACAAAAATGAGGTGGTTTTCAGGAAGGTCCAGGGCCGGGTCTTCAGAACGGTCTTGGCCTTCCAAACCGGCATCACGTCGCAATTTCTTCCGCTCAAGGGCCGCTTTCATCAGCCGCTCTTGCAGCGCCAAAGCGGGTGTGTACGCTGAGCGACCCAACGAATGAAAACGAACCTTGGGCGTCATGCGTTCACTATCAGTAAGGGATTTTGGACAAGGCTTCTTTCAGTTGATCGATGTTGCGGATATCAACGGGGTCCACTCCCTCATTTTCGGCCAGCAACAAACTGGTCCAATCTCCCACATGAACGAGATCAAAAAATCGCAAAATCGCATTGTCTCCATCCCCCTCAATCACGACCACATCCGCTCCCTGCTCTTGGAAGATCTCCATGCACACATCCATTCGAGCCCGTGTTCTTGGGTGGTCCTCAGGCGTTTGAAAAACCACCGCAAGGATCTGCTCGTCTCCGCTTTCCCAACCTACCAATTCGTTGTGATTCATCTCAGGGAAAACATGATGTGAGCACAACATCTTGCTGTTTTCATTCAATTGTTGTCTCCATCGGATGATGAGTCCTTCTTGCGATGCATCGCTATAAAGCAGGACTTTGCGGCCATCCAACAATTCTGCCAAAGACTCGCCTCGACTGATAGCATTCTCTTGACCTGCAGCCAAGTGATCTCCGACGCGTCCAAAGGCGGCGCGCTGCTCGTCTGAAGCCAGGCCGGCAGCGTGCAGAACATGGAAGACACTGGTAAACGCATATCCAAATTGAGACCGAGGAGGCTGGCCGCCAGGGAAGCGCACGGATGGCCAACCGTGGGTGTCCGCCCAATCAGCCAATTGTCCCCCAGATGTGATCGCAACAATGCGAGCTCCGCGCTCTTGGGCTGACTTCAAGGCGATCAACGTCTCCTCGGTGTTGCCCGAACAGCTGCATGCTACCACCAATGTGTCGGGACCTACCCAACCCGGAATCGAATAATCTGAATTGGACTGGATCGGAACAGGGCTGGTGGCCGCGAGCATGCGGGAGAGAATGACGCCGCTGATGCCGCTTCCTCCCATGCCCAAGATCAAGGCTCCACTCGGCGTGAAACCCGACAAGTCAATGGGTGTGTTTTCAACCAAACTCCAGGCATCCCGCATTTGATCGGGAAATTCCGTGATCAACCTTCGCATCAATTCCATGCCTCTTTTGCTTTTATGAATCCAAATCAAAAATAAGGCTGAATCGCACGTTTCTGCCCGGCTGCACCACTTGACCCACGTCCAAGTACTGCGCGTTCAAAACATTGTTCAACCGAATGGCCGTCTTGATTTGATTTTGCTGGCCCCATTCTCGTTGCAATGAGAAGCCCAGGAGATGAACCGGTTCACTTGCGGAAGGCTGGCTTCGTTCCTGCAGGCTATACCGGATCGCTCCCTCCACATCGGCGGGCAAGGCCCAGTCGGTAACCACGTCGACCTTGGTTTTGAGA
>CALGEI010000148.1 GCA_937881575.1 uncultured Flavobacteriales bacterium
CTCCTTGAATCCATGCCGCCGTGGCGCGGGGGCGGAGAGATGATTGATGTGGTGAGCCTGGAAAAGGGAACGACCTATGCTGGATTGCCCCACAAGTTTGAGGCGGGAACACCGCACATCAGCGGCGCCATTGCCTTGGGCGTGGCCTTGGATTGGATGAGGGGCGTGGGATTGCAATCCATCGGTGATCACGAGAACACCTTGGGTGCCGAAGCGCGGCATTTACTGGCTAGAGTGGATGGTTTGCGTTTCATAGGAACAGCTGAAGAAAAAACGGGTGTGGTCAGTTTTGTTGTGGATGGGGTGCATCCTTATGACATTGGCACGTTGCTCGACCCCATGGGCATCGCTGTAAGAACGGGCCACCATTGCACCCAACCACTGATGGATTACTATGGAATACCCGGGACTGTGCGGGCTTCATTCGGGGCGTACAACACCTTGCAAGAAGTGGATGCATTGGCCGCGGGAGTAGAACGCGCCGTGCGCATGCTACGCTAACTTTGTCGCATGTCCGATTCCAATACACTGCTCCAAAAGCGCCAAGAAGAAATAGTCGAGGAGTTCGCCTTCTTCGAAGATTGGATGGAGAAATACGAATACCTGATTGAACTGGGCAAAGAATTGAGCCCAATGGACGAGAGCGATCGAACCGATGACAACATCATTCGGGGCTGTCAATCTCGTGTTTGGTTGGCTGCGAAGAGATCGGAGGAAGGATTGTTGGAGTTTCGCGCAGACAGCGATGCCATTATCACACGCGGTTTGGTCGCGTTGGTCATCCGCGCTTTGGACAAACTTCCAGCGGAGGTGGTTTCAGGCGCTGACCTGTGGTTTGTGCAGCGCATCGGTCTGGATACGCACTTGAGCCCAACACGCGCAAATGGCTTGTTGGCCATGGTGCAACAAATGAAGCATTACGGGATTGCGTTTCAGGCGCGATAACTCCAAATAGGGAGTAAAAAAGTGACGCCTTTATGTGGCCATGAGCACTCAACAAAGCTTGCAGGTCTTGGAGGTAATTCACTTACCACGGCGTCACTTCTAACCAATGTGGTCAATGACTAAACCCGACGAGGATCGAAAAGGTTGCGTAGCTCTGCTTTTAACGGGCAAGCGATAGAGAGTCAATGACTTGGCGCATCTGAACGACAGTTTGTTCGAAATCGGCCATGGCCTCGGCCTTGATCGGAGTTGAGGGAGGGAACTCTTCGCGCAAATGATCGACTTGTTGGCCATTTTTCCAGAAACGGAAACAAACGTGAGGACCTGTGGCCAAACCTGTGGCACCGACGTATCCAATCACTTGACCCTGTCGCACGCGTTCCCCGACCGATACGGCGCGTCTTGACATGTGAAGGTATTGGGTCTCGTAGGTGTTGTTGTGCCGAATTTTGACATACTTGCCGTTGCCGCTGGTGTAAGCGGATTTGGTGACAACGCCATCGCCTACAGCCACGATGGGTGTCCCTGTGGGCGCGGCATAATCAGTGCCGAGATGTGCTTTGGTTCGGTTCAAAACGGGATGGAATCGCTTCAGATTGTAGCGGCTCGAAATGCGACTGAATTCGACCGGAGCCTTCAAAAAAGCTTTGCGCAAACTCTGTCCCTCATCGTCGAAATAGTCCATGCCTTCGCCTTGGTTGTAACGGTACGCCGGTAATTCTTTGCCGCGGTGCTGAAAATGACAAGCGATGACACGCGGCATCCCTTTGGGCTCACCGGCGACCAAAGTGCGCTCGTACAAAACATCAAACTCATCGCCTTCTTGCAAACGCGAAAAATCCACGGTCCAAGCATACACACTGGCCATGGCCAAAGCGAGACTCGAAGGAGCTCCCACACGTTCTAAATCGACGTACAGGGCTTGCTCAATGACCCCTTTGGCCCGCTCAATGACCGTATCCGTTGGCAGTTTCTCGAGCTGAACACCATAGGGTGCTTCCAACGGGAATTTGGCATAGTCGATGGCATTGCGTTGGTAGATAAAATAGGCAGGTGTTCGCGCTGAATCTTGCCAAAATGCCAACCACCAGGCATTTCCCGATTTCATGGAACGCACGTCGTAATCCTGTTTGCTGGTTTCTGCGATTTTACCGATCGCGGCCTGTGACAATCCGGCAGGCGAAAGGAGGTGAGAGAGCGATTGTCCGCTTCGAACCGTTCCAGAATCCACCTCGAAGGTGTTCCAGATGAGCCCGAACCGTTGCGCCGGTTCTTGGACGGTATCAGGAGCCTCAGAAAAGGAAAAGGTGGGGGCCTCGTTAGAAGAGCATGAAATCAATAGGATGGCCATGATTCCAACGGACCATCGCTGCATCCAACGTGATCTCATGATAGGCCAAAGACTTCGCGTTTGACCCAGCTTTTCCCCCAATCCTCAAGCTCTTGCGCGTTCCACAATTCAGGGAAGAAAATCCGCTTCTGAAATCGCGGAGGCAGGTATTTCTGCCAGTTGGTTCCGCCGGTAGCAGCGATGTCTTCGGGATCTTTCTGGAGATACCGGACGGCGCTTTTGTAGTGGCTCAGGGGCCAGTTGATGTTGACATTCACATCCAACCAACGCAGCGCTTGGCGCAATTCGTCTGTTTGCTCGTGAACGGGCAATTCGGACCACAAAGCCCGGACATTGACGCCGTGCACATTTTCGGCCAATTCCAGCAAAACGGAACCGTACTTGTCTTCAAATTGTTTGAGCGTCAAGGTTTTCTTCCCGGTTGCCAATTCTACGGCGCCCGCTTTCCAGTATATCTTCTCAAACAAATCGTCCAAATCGCCCGGACTGTGATCGACATGGGCATCGCGGTGGTCTGGATGAAGGAGTCGATCAAAGCTGGTCGATCGGATTTCAATCATGCGGTATTGCGCACTTTGAAAGCCGCTTGCAGGGAGCAGCGACATCCTGAATTTCAGGAACTGATCCCGGTCCATCCCATCGACCATGATTTCGAAACTGTGGGTTAGGGCCTCGAAATAGCGGTTGACGCGTCGAATGCGTTCCAAAAAGGGTGCGCTGGTTCGAGGTGCTTCTTCAGCGAGTTGCTCCAATTCGTGCAGCACCAACTTGAAATAGAGCTCCGTGATTTGGTGGTAAACGATGAAGATGGACTCGTCTGGAAACGGCGTGATGGGATGCTGTAAACTCAGCAACGTATCCAGGTTGATGTAATCCCAATACGTTAGAAAATCAGCATGCAGCAACCCATCGAGATACGCCGATAGGTCTTGGCCCATGGCGGCGTACTTCGCTTCCAGCGCTTCAATTTTTTGGAGGATCGCAGGATCGAAATCTTGGTTAGATGGCATAGCTGCAAATTCGGAAAAAAACCGGCCTCAATCGCGTTGCGACGAAGGATTTCTTAACCCGCTGGCGTGTGTCAATTCCATCTGGACTGTTCCGAATAGAATATTGGATTGGGCCAACAGTGGAATGTGATTCGCATCATCGCTTATGAATACCGACAAGTCATCGGGGTTCCGCCAAATGCGACCGGTTTGGATGACAGGATGAAAGAGGAGACAAGGCCATTTTTCACCGTTGACTTTCTGTTCCACCTTGCCACTATAGATGACTTCAAGCTCCAACCACTCTTCATCCATGAACAAGGGAACCCTTGCCGTGTCGCCGACTTGCAGGTTGTCAAAGTCTAAATTTCGCAGTGCGAAAATGCTGCTGATCATATCGTGCGTGGGGCCAGGGAGCTGAAACACGTACTTTTTGACGGGATTCCCGCGCTTGGACGTCAAGGTTC
>CALGEI010000149.1 GCA_937881575.1 uncultured Flavobacteriales bacterium
ATGTCTACACTGGAGGTTGATGGTTTCACTCAGTTGAACGACAGCTTAGATGTTGCGAAGAGCGCACACGTTCAGGACAACTTCTCTGTTGAAGATTCAACTCGATTGAATACAGCAGGTAACTCTGGTACAGTATGGGCAATTCAAGACATGGATGGAAATAATGTTGTAACAGTGGACATCGTTCCAATGTTAGCACAGGCCAACCAGTCAACAGCTGTTTTGACCGTTCCAGAATTGATTGTTCAGGATGACGCCAACTACCAAGGCGACATGACAGTTGGTGGTGCTTTATCAGTAACATCGAATATCACGTCTGCAGCAGTTCCGTCTAGCAATTCGCACATTACGAATAAAGCATACGTTGATGGAGCGGTTGCATCGGCACTCACACCTCCACAGATGTGGGATTACGTAGCTTATGAGTCAACTTCAGAGAATACTATTTTCTACATCAATGGTGACTTGTTGCTCTATGCTGGAGAAGAAGAGGGATTGGTGAATTATGGAATGCGAATCTTTGGGTCTGACCTCAATCAGGAAGGTACCGACATGGAAATTGTTGAGGTATCACTCAAAGCTCGCGGAAACACCCACAATTTGAATAACAACAGCAATGATTTGACCTTCAATAGTGCGGGCGCCCGACTAACCTTCAACATTGGTTACTCTGACATCAAAGATCTCTCTGGTGGCCAAGAAGATGGTTATGTATCTACTTCAGTTATGTTTGAAACTGCAGGAGGAGAGAAGTACAATTCAGGAATAACAATCCGATTCTACTTGGACAGTGAGAACACGCCTCCTACGGATGCTACGTTCACTACTCCAATAACAGGAGACCTGTAATAATTAGTAACCCCCAAAACGAGCACATTATGAAAAAGCTAGTTTACATGTTGTTCCTGCTCGGGGGTCTCTCGATGATCTCTCAGGAAACGACGGCGCAAATCTCTATGGAGCGCCAAGCGATTACCTCGGGTTATCATTCGGGAGAAGTTGACGCAATAGGAGACGTACTTGGAGAAATCGATGGTAGCATCGGCCAAGTGTTCACTACGACCCTTGATGATGGAAACATCTTCTTGACTCAAGGATTTCATCAGATGGCATTCCGCGAATGCCCTGGTGATGTCACCGGTGACAACGCAGTTGGAACCAATGACCTCCTCGCGATTTTGAGCCTCTATGGGGTTCAGGATCCAGTTGAGATTGCCAACTCCCCTAACGGAGGAGCTGAAGATCTGAACGGAGACGGTATCATTGGAACAGCCGACTTGTTGATTCTCCTCGCTTACTACGGTGAGTTGTGTAACTAACACCCGGAGCGATTATAGAAATGAGGGCTCCCCATTATGGGGAGCCCTTTTTTTATGCGCTAGAAATTGGTTTGACAAAGCGAAGAGGTGAGAGGGAGGCAGTTTTACGAGGAGACCTTCCAGCTAAAGGCCGTAACACGCTTTAGGAGGCACGTAAAAGGGGTTATCCTTGGTCTTCCTCACCGCGCAGCAGCCGAAAGCGTCGACGCGCTTCAATGGCATGCAAACTGCCAGGGAACTCAAATAAGAGTTGTTCGTATAAAGGCAGGGCGACCTCAGGTTGATTGAACCATTCTTGGCGCAACTGGGCCAATTGAAACAGAGCGTCGTCTGCCAGGATATCGTCGAAATGAAGGTCCACAATTTCCTGCAAAAGCACCACGGCGGTGTCGACTTGATTTTCAGCTAGCGCCATTTGAGCCAGTTGCATCAAGACCTCGTCTTCCAGAGCATGACCTGGCCAGGTCGTTACCAGTGAGTCCAATTTGACGCGTGCGTCATCATAACGATGTTGCGATGCCAGTAAATCAGCCTGAGCATAAAGCCACATGGGCTCGATGATGGTGTCCATGGCGTAGTTGTCCGTGATCAACAGGGACAAATCGATGGCGTCGTTGGAGATGAGTTTGGAAGTTGAGGCCTTCAACGCATCGAGTTGGGACTGGGCCCAGTCGAAGTCACCAGCGAAGTAGCTGATGCGCGCATTTCTAAACTTGGCCTCATGGCCCAAGGGGTCATCTTTAAAGTCCAACTCGACTTGAGAAAAGAGCAAGGAAGCGTCCCAAATTTCATCGGTAAAGACCAAAACGTCACCGAGTTCCAATTTGGATACTGCGGCGGTGCGGTTATACAAACTTGGAATGGCCAAGATGGTCTCCAAGCGCTCGATGGCTGCAGCCGGGTTTTGTAAATAGAATGCTTCGACATGAGCCAATTCCTTGGCGAGCGTAGCGGTTTCGGTTCGAATACCTAAATCACGCAACGTAGTACGGTAACGCTCAGCCAACCTGGCAATCTCTTCCATGGACGGCGGAGTCGAGTCAAGCAACGGTTGCATCAATACGCGGAGCGATTGGCAGCGCGCAGTGAAGAAGTAAGGATTGTCTGGCCCTTTGGAGCTGACAAACTGATAACACGCGGCGGCTGTTTCAGTGTCTCCATTCTTGCTCGACATCTGGGCGAGTTCGATGAGTCGCTCACCAGATTCGTTGAAGCGTAAATCCAAGGATTTGGCATGAACAAAGGCACTTGCAAAATCGAGGCTCTGCTTGAAATACCAAACGAGCAATTCGGGAAAGATGGTGTCTTCCGGGAATTCTTTAGCCGCACCAAGAAGCTTGGATCGCAGCAACTCTCCCAATTCAGGATTGTCCTGAATTCTCAAATTGCGGTTGAAGCTATTCTGAATATTGCGCAGGTAGGTCGGCTTCAGGTGAAGCAGTTCCAAGGATGCGTCAATCATTCCGGGATAGTTCCCCCTGCGCCCTTGCAAATCGACGAGCTGGTATTCCAAGTCCCGCGTTCCCAATTCTTTGGCCTTCTCATAAACCTCCAGTGCGAGGTCGAGTTCGTTGAGATCGAGGAAGGCATTGGCCAAGGCGAGTGCTTTGTTCTTTCCTGGCTCCAATCGCTGGAGTGCTTCAGCAAAGGCCTCTCTCGCTTCAATTTCACGATCGAAGTGCAAGTACAACTGTCCCAATTCAACATAGGCCGTCGCACGGGTGTTTTTGTTGCGCATCCGGCTCTTTACGAGTTTTTCGGCACTTTCAAAATCATTGACCGCGAGCAACGACGCGTAATACATGTCGAAGACTTTTTTGGTCTTGTTTTTTTTCCAGAGTTGATCCAGGTAGAGCTTCGCCTGCTCATAAGAACCTTCGTTGTAATAAAATTCGGCCAGTTCCAGGTCTGATTGGGCAGCAGCTCCGGCAGGAAGCGCAAACACCATGGCGAGCATCCAAATTTTTCTCATGAATCTTCAGGGGTGGAGTCGTCTGTGCTGTCCAGGATGTGTTGAGCAAGACGTGCACGCAGAATGGTTTGGAGACTGTCGTTGTCTGCGCGCGCCTCTTCTACTAAGGCGACACCTCGTCGAGCTAAATCAATTGTTTCATTGATCGCTTCAATCAATTCACGGGCGATGCGTGCCTCAGTGAGGACTTGAGTGGCAATGTAACCGGAGTCAATCGGAGTTCCGGCTCCGTCGATGTGCGCGTTTTGAGCGATTGCATCCGCGAGCAATTGCAGTTGCAAGCGTGTTCGTTCAGTGTTTTGTGTCAAACGATTGCGGCGGCTTTCATGATCTTTGAGGAGCCTACGCGCTCGGGAGACTTCTGAAATGATAGAGCCTTCAGCCTTGGTGATCACGATGTGACCGCCGGAAAGAAGGAGCTCCAATTCCTGAAGGTTCTCACTTGACCAGCGGGCGCATTGCAGCACAGAGTCTGTAGGGAGTTCTTGCAATTGCGCAAAGGCTGTGGAAACGGAACGCTGGAGTTCCTGCAATTCATCGATTGCTGCTTGATGCGGATGGGGTGATTGACAACTCGAAAGCCCCAAGACAATCAAAAAGAAACAAGAAATGGAACCCAACGCACCAGAAGAGGGGTGTCGAGTGAACATGGCTTCATTCATGGGATGAAGATAGCAAGGACCTTCAGTCAATCCGTTCAAAGCCACAAAATGCCTGCAAGGCTTTTGGAATTCGAATGCCATTTTCATCTTGGTGGTTCTCCAACAGTGCTGCAACAATGCGGGGCAACGCGAGCGCTGAACCGTTCAGTGTATGCACAAGTTGGGGTTTGCCATCACTTCCCTTGAATCGGCATTTAAGGCGATTCGCTTGGTACGTCTCAAAATTGGACACGGATGACACCTCCAACCAAAGTTCTTGCGCTGCAGAGTAGACTTCAAAATCATAGGTGATGGCCGAGGTAAAGCCCATGTCTCCTCCACAGAGGCGCAAAATGCGATAAGGCAATTCCAGGGCTTCGAGCAATCCTTTGACATGGTCAACCATGCTGTCCAGTGTTTCGTATGAGCGTTCGGGATGATCAATTTGAACGATTTCTACTTTATCGAATTGGTGCAAGCGATTGAGTCCCCGAACGTCTTTGCCATAACTCCCCGCTTCTCGTCGAAAGCAAGGGGTGTATCCGCAAAGCTTGATGGGCAATTCCTGCTCTTTGACCATGACATCACGGTAGATGTTGGTCAATGGTACTTCAGCTGTCGGAATGAGAAACAAGTCGTCAGCGGAGTCGTGGTACATCTGACCTTCCTTGTCCGGCAATTGCCCTGTGCCGAAACCGCTTTCCGAATTGATCATGAGCGGTGGAATGAACTCTTCATATCCTGCTTTATCCGCATAATCCAAAAACATGCGAATCAAACCTCGTTGCAGTTTGGCTCCTTTTCCACGATAGAACGGAAAGCCTGCGCCGGTCACTTTCGACCCGAGTTCGAAATCGATCAACTTGAACCGATCCGCCAATTCCCAGTGGGGCATGGCGCCGGCATGGAGTGTCGGGATTTCACCCCAACGAGCAGTTTCGATATTATCCTCCGCGCTTTTCCCGGCGACAACATCCGAATGGGGCGCGTTGGGAATGGTACAGAGAACGTCTTGGATCGACGCTTCCAAATCGTGCATGCGATTTTTGAGCTCACTGGTTTGCTCGCGCATTTCGGCCGTCTTGCCTTTGATGGCTTCGGCGGCTTCTTTTTTACCTTCTCGCATCAAGCCGCCAATTTCCCGACTAAGCGCATTGCTTTGCGCCAACAAGTCGTCAAGAGTGGCTTGAGTTAGCCGACGACCAGCATCCCATTCGAGCACTTGTTCGATGTCTGAGGTGACGTCAACGTGGCGTTTGCTCAGCGCTTGGATGATCCGGTCTTTGTCGTCGCGAAGGGATTGAATGGTCAGCATGGATGCAGCAGTGCTTCAAAAATGTTTCAATTTGAGACCTCTCAGGAGGCCCCCAAGTTGGTTTGGTAAAAATACAGAACTCCCGAACCCTTTGCAGGGTCGGGAGTTAACATTTCAACCGTTCAGGGCTCAGAATTTGAGCCAATTGAGATTCCTCTTAAGCTTCGCCCATGGGCACAACCGATACAAATGACCGGTTGTTGGCCTTCTTGCGGAATTCAACTACACCGTCTGTTAGAGCAAACAAGGTGTGATCCCTGCCAATTCCAACATTCGTTCCAGGGTGATGCTTGGTACCTCGCTGCCGCACAATAATGTTGCCAGCGATGCATCCTTGTCCACCAAATATTTTTACGCCCAGTCGTTTCGACTCGGACTCCCGTCCGTTTTTCGAGCTACCTACACCTTTCTTGTGAGCCATGGTTCAGGGTTCTATTCAAGCGTCTTTCGAAGCAGTCTTCGCGACCTTGATGTTCGTAATCTTAATTTCCGTCAATGAAGCACGGAAACCATTCAATTTTTGATATCCTTTCCTCCGCTTCTTTTTGAAGATGAGGACTTTGTCGCCTTTAAGGTGGCGTTCAACCTGAGCTGACACTTGCGCGCCGCTTATCGCTGGGGCGCCAACAGTAACCTTGCCGTTGTCGTCTACAAGAAGCACTCGGTCAAACTTGACCGTCTTGCCTTCTTCAACGTCCAAACGGTTTACGTAAACCTGTTGGTCTTTCTGTACCTTGAACTGGTGCCCTGCGATCTCTACGATTGCATACATGATGAAAGAATATTATTCCCAAAAGATGGGGTGCAAAGGTAGAGGAAAGCATGGAACTTTTCAACACTGATGAGGCGGAATCTACAAGCCGTTGTTTCCCACGCAATATTGCAGGTCGATTCAATGGCTTTTAGAGGCGTTTATTCAGTGTCTTATTTTCCTTTTGAAGAACGTCCAGCGCGGTGTGTAATCCACACCCCGATGAGGATGAGTGTCCCGGCAATGAGATGGCTGGCGTGCAGTGACTCTCCATCCATCCAACCCCAAAACGTGGCGAAGACGGGGATGATGTAAGTCACGGAAGCGGCGAAAACGGAGTTGGTCCAGGCGATGACTTGGTTGAAAAGTACCAATGCACCAGCGGTGCCAATAGCCGCGAGCGCCACGATGGCGAGCAAACCACGTGTGCCATCGGGATGCGTCACGATGAGAGAGGGGATGTCTCCGCTGAGAAACCAAATGGCGGCAGGGATTGAAACCAATCCCAAGGAACAGGAGGCGATGACAGGTCCTTTCAGTTGTTGGAGCTTTTCTCGGGTAATGTTGACACTGGTGCCGTAGCAGATGGTGGCGAGGACAAGCAAAGCTCCCGGGCCCCATGCGGCTTCGAAGGAGGCTTCTGGATTCCAAATCAATCCAAGGGTTCCAATCAATCCAAATCCCAATCCGATCAATTGACCGCGCTTGAATTGCACGCCGAATGCGGTAATGGCAATCAACAAGGTCCACAAAGGTGTCAGTGCATTGAGCATACCGGCTACAGCGCTTGGAAGGTGAGTTTGGGCAATGGCAAACAACAAGGCAGGGATGAAGCTCCCGACGACGCCAACAACAGCCACCCACTTCCATTGCTCGGAAGACAGTTGTTTAAAATACCTGAATCCAATCGGGAATAGCGTGAAGCCCGCTATGGAGATCCTCATGGCTGCCAATTGAGCGGGGGGAAATAGGACCGAGCCATCGCGAGCGAAAAGTCCCATTTTCATCAGAATGAAACTGCTTCCCCAGACAAACCCCAGAAGTAAGAGAATCAGGGGGGCCGCCCATCGATTCGGAGCAACATGCGAGGACGAATTCATGAGCGAAAGTTTAAAGGGCGTGAAGGAGCTCGAAATTAGAATATGTTGTCTTCTCCTCAGCGGAGGACAACCTATCTTTGTGAAATGTTCATTTGTCGTTTCACTACACCTCGAATACTGGCCCTTTTGGTTGCTAGCAATCTGCTAATGGTAAGCTGCAATGAGTCATGCTCGTATGAACTCACTGAAGTGCATGAAGCGGGATTGGCGGTGAAGACCACCGCTCGAATTGACGTGACCGGGATGATGTGTGCGCATGCATGCGGCGGGAAGATTAAAAAGGAGTTGTTGGAGGTGCAGGGCGTTGCGAACGCCATTATTGATTTTGAATTGGACCGGGATATGAATCATGCAGAGGTTGAGTTTGACCCCGCTCAAGTGCATGTGGATCAGTTGGTCGCAGCTGTGACTGGAATTGCTGATGGGAAACTATATGGTGTAGAAGCCGTCCAACTCACGCATTTTGCCAAAGCTGCAAACCGTCCTTGACCGAACTCCGAGGTTGTTGCGGAGGCTGGCCATTGCAACACTGGTCATGTCTTCATTGGTCGTCCTTGCGGGAAGTGTCGTGCGCATGACAGGCTCAGGAATGGGGTGTCCCGATTGGCCCAAGTGTTTCGGGTTGGCCATTCCACCGACCTCGGTAGAAGAGGTAACATGGTCTTTGGGGGCGACATATGCCCCGGGGCGAATGTTGCTCGCAAACGACACGTTGTGGGTCGCTCAATCAACGGTGTTGGCGAACGATTTTGCTCAAGAGCGCGAGGATGGTATTTGGATGGCGTACACAAGGCATGATTATGCTGTGTTCAACCCGCTGCATACTTGGGTCGAATTTATCAACCGTCTGATTGGTGCACTAACGGGAATTCCGGCATTGCTGTTAGCTCTGGGAGCGTTCCTCTATGGTAGGAGACAAAAGAAATGGCGACCATTTTTGTGGGCACTCGCGAATTTAGCATTGCTTGGATTGGTCGCGTGGATGGGAAAGAAGGTTGTGGACGGCAATTTGATTCCGTTTTCGATCACGCTGCACATGCTCGGGGCGGCAGCCATTCTCCTCGTCCTGACGGCGGTGTGGATGTCGTTGGCGGGTCCTTGGACAGGACCGGAATTGAAGCGTCGCCCGTGGTTGATTGTGGCTCTGGTATTGACGTCGGTCCAATTGATTGGCGGGACACAAGTCCGGGAACAAGTGGATTTCCTGTCTCATTCAGGTTTGTTGCGAGCAAATTGGCTGGATGCTCTTCCAAATTGGTGGAAGTGGCACCGCACGGGATCTTGGCTCATCCTGGTTGTTCAGTTGTTTTGGGCCTGGCCTAATCGACAGGGGATTCCCGCGGCACGGTGGTCCATGGCATTGGTTTTGCTTCAGATGATTACGGGTATCCTGTTTGTTTTTGCCAACATGCCGCCCTGGACCCAACCGTTGCATTTGGCGCTGGCCATGGCCTTGCTGGTAGGCAATGGTTGGGCCATGATGCGTTATCGATGAACGAACGCCTGAGACTTAACGATAGAGGGCTCGCTCTACGGCTAGCCAAACCTCCCACTCACAAGGCTCCGAAGACACCTCAACATCAATGGATTCATCCGTCGCTTTCACGGCTGCTGCGGTAGAATTTCCCAACGTAACAATCGAATGGACTGGAGTGCCGGATTGCACATAAGCCGCCCATTGTGAAGGGCTGGTAATCACGGCAACGGTATGTTGCGGCAATGCCGCCGGTTCCAAGGTCGTTTCATAAGCACACCAAGCCACGATTCTTTCAGGAGAGGACAGCGATGCCCAGCGTTCCATCGAACGGTCACTGTGCGGGACAAATATTCGGTGTTCTGACCCCTTCAATAGAGCGGCGAATTCAGCATGGGTCTTTTCGGGCGTGCCACTTCCGACCCACTGTGGGATGCGGTCAGACACGTGCGCCAAAGCGGCGGCTGTTCCTTTGCCTGCGCATGCAATTGTTCCGGGGAAATCGGAGAGCAAGGGCCGCATGACTTCGACTGCTGAAGGCGAATGCAACCAGAGCCAATCTGAAGGAGCGGGGAGTTCAGGCCAGTCAATGGATGCCGCTTGGCTTCGAACCAATGGTTGCTCTATGAGTTGAAGACCTGCGGCTCGCACGAGCGCTTCAAAAATGGGCCACTTGCCCGGTATTTTGGATAGAAACACGTTGCCATGCAAAGGTGTGTTCAAGCGAGCTAAGGCTGCCATAGCGCTGGCACCAACCGTTTGTTTTTCGAGAATGCCGATTTCTGATAAACGCGGCCCGGCAGGAGTTTCAAGGAATGTCCTGAGTCGGTTCCCTATCACATGGGCTCCAAACGGCAACAGGCATCCGCCTTCAAGTGCACGCAACACGCTGCGCTCACGATCTATAGATTGAACAGTCGCTTCATCGTTGAGCGTGGACTTGACCCAATCCAAGTGAACATCACGATCTCGCATTTGAATGGCCAAAGCACCTTGCGCTGGGGCTGGCACAAACTGGTTGGTCGGCAGAATATGCACATGGAGATCAGACAGGTCGAGCCCCAATCGTTCAATGCCCGCGCGTGCGAGTACAATGGCGTCGTATTCCCCTTGGCGCAGTTTTTCCACTCGCGTGGGCACGTTGCCGCGCAACGGAACAATGTTCAAGCCGGATTGCAATGTCTGGAGTTGAGCGCGTCGCCGGTGTGAACTGGTTCCCACTTTGGCGCCATGAGCAATGCTCAATGGGGTGCGGTCATCGCGAAGGAGTGGTTGCATAATGAGCACGTCCTCCACGGGGCCTCGCGCTGGAACTGCGGCAATGCACAATCCATCAGGCGAAGTCGTCTCCAAATCTTTGTGGCTGTGGACTGCGATATCAATGCGGTCTTCCAAAAGCGCGGATTCAATCTCTTTGGTGAAGAATCCTTTGCCTTCCATTTTGTCAAAAGTGACATGTTGGATGCGGTCGCCTTGAGTGGAGATGATCACCAACTCGACTGTTGCTCCAGCAGCTTCTAAACAATCTTGAGTGAAGTGGGCTTGCCAAAGCGCTAAATCACTGCCTCGGGTCCCAATACGGAAATGAGGAGGAGAGGAGTTGAGGATGGTCTGGCGGGCGGCGTGCAGCGGCTTGTCCATGGTTGATCGATGCGGAACGCAACGTTACGATTGGCGCAACTGATCCAAAACGGCCTGACGCGCCAATTTCATCGGTACGCCGACGTATTTCTTTTCCATATAGCCCACGATGCGGTCAATCAATTCGCGGGTTTCGTCATCCAATCGGGACAAGTCTTGAGCGAAAATTTCACCCAATGCTGTTTCGCGAATCGCGGAGATCGTTGCTGGCAGTTCGCGCATGGACAGTTCCACCTGCCGCTGTTGCAAACGGTCCCGGTATTGCTGCATTGCTTCCTGAATGTGTACTTCGCATCCGGCGATTGCAGATTTGCGTACAGCAAGGTTGGCATCGATTTGCTCGTGCAACACGGTTAAGTCTACAACCGATGTTTCCGGCCGCATGCGAAATGCAGCACCGGTGTCTGCAGGAAGACCCAGGTCAAGGACATGCAGTGCGCCTGGCGGCAGGAATCGCGCTTCTTCCCCATCGAGAAGAGGCTCCGTGCTGCTCGTGCAAATCACGATGGCTTGAGGACCACTTTCTAAGTGTTTCTGCAATGCATCGAGCTGATCCCATTCCCAATGGAATTCTGCCGCCAATTGCTGTGCCGCCAAATCCGTTCGGTTGAGGACCGTTACTTTTTGGTAACCCGATTCATGCATGAATCGCGCAACATTCCGGTTGGTTTGACCGGCACCAATCATCAAAATAGGAGCATTCTTGTCGAGCTTCCAATGCTCCATGCAATGCCAACCCAATGAATTGACAGAGACAGGTTTTGAGCCTATCGCCGTCTCAGTAAAAATGCGTTTGGCTGTTTCGACCAACAAACGCCCGGTGATTCTGAGGTGATCTCCAGCGATGCGCATTGCTGTGCTGCAGTCGAAGGCTTCGCGCAGTTGGGTGATGATTTCACGTTCACCTAAAACCATGGACTCCAAGCCACAAGCCACCCGAAACAGGTGAGTCATGGCGTCTTCTCCTCGATAGCTTTTGATGGCTGTGGTAACTTGGCCTAGTTGTTTTCCATCCAGATGGAAAGCCTGCAACAACCGGTGCAGACGACCGGTACAGAAATAGGTCTCGTCTGAGAATATGAACTCCACTCGATTGCATGTGGACAGATAGACTAGACCATCCAGTTCTAAAGCGGCCTTCCAATTAGCGAGTTGGGTTTGCTTGCAATCAGTGTCCAAATGCAAGGCGCCGATGAGTTCCAATGGAGCAGATCGAAAATCCAAAGACAGCACTTGAAGTGAAGATGGCTTCATGATGCAAAGGTGCATTGAAATGCTGGGAAATTCTGTCATTTCTCCGTCAGTGTTGGAATTGTGAAGCACAAAAAAGGCCCACAAGGGGCCTCTTTTATGGTCATGTGGTGGCATTAGCCACTGCACATTTCACAGTCTGCTCCATTTTCAATGGAGCAAGCCAGGGCTGCTTGTTCTTCGTCCGACATCTCGAGTACTGATTTGCGTGGGGCGTCAGCGACAACGGCCGCTTCAGCAGGAACGTCCTTCCACTTCTTGTCGACCGTGAACTTAATCGCATCGGTCGCGGCTTTTGTTCGGAGGTAGTACATGCCCGTCTTCAGGCCTTTCTTCCAAGCATAAAAATGCATGGAGGTCAACTTGGCTGTGTTGACATTTTCCATGAAGACATTGAGCGATTGCGATTGACAGATAAAGGCTCCCCGATCCGCTGACATGTCGACAATGGCGCGTTGGGATATTTCCCAGGCTGTTCGGTACAACGCTTTGAGGTTCTCAGGAATTTCCTTGATGTTTTGGATCGAACCATTCGCTGAAATGATGCGGTTCTTCATGTCATCGTCCCACAAGCCCAATTTGGTCAGATCACGCAACAAGTGCTTGTTGACGATGATGAACTCACCCGAGAGTACACGTCGCGTATAGATGTTGGATGTGTAAGGTTCAAAGCACTCGTTGTTGCCCAAAATTTGTGCCGTGGATGCCGTTGGCATGGGGGCGAGCAACAGGGAGTTTCGTAAACCGTGTTCTTTAATTTCTTCTTTTAAAACGTCCCACTCCCAACGGTTTGAGGGTTTGATGTCCCACAGATCAAACTGAAGACGACCTTCTGACGCAGGCGATCCTTGGAAGGTTTCGTATGCGCCTTCTTCCTTGGCCAAATCCTTCGATGCAGTGCATGCAGCGTAGTAAATGGTCTCGAAAATATCTCGGTTTAAAGCACGAGCTTCTTCTGATTCGAACGGAAAACGCATCAAAATGAACGCATCGGCCAATCCCTGTACACCGATTCCGATGGGACGGTGACGCATATTGGAATTGCGTGCTTCAGGAATCGGATAGTAATTCCGATCGATGATGCGATTGAGGTTTTTAGTGACCTGGTAGGTGACTTCAAACAGCTTGTCATGATCGAAGGTGCCGTTGTTGACATACTTCGGCAAAGCGACCGAAGCCAAATTGCAAACAGCCACTTCATCAGGAGAGGTGTACTCCATGATCTCCGTGCACAAATTGGACGATTGGATTGTTCCAAGATTTTGCTGATTGGACTTGCTGTTGGCAGCGTCCTTGTAGAGCATGTAAGGAGTCCCCGTCTCAATTTGAGACTCGAGTATTTTGAACCAGAGATCTTGTGCTTTGATGGTCTTTCGTCCCTTTCCTGCAGCTTCATATCCTGTATAGAGTGCTTCGAACTCTGCGCTGTGCGTATCAGCTAATCCGGGGCATTCGTTGGGGCACATCAAGGTCCACTCGCCGTTTTCTTCAACGCGCTTCATGAACAAATCTGGAATCCACATGGCGTAGAACAAGTCGCGTGCACGTTGTTCTTCCTTTCCGTGATTCTTTTTGAGGTCTAGGAAATCGAAGATGTCTGCGTGCCAAGGCTCCATGTAAATCGCGAAAGAACCTTTGCGCTTTCCTCCTCCCTGGTCTACGTAGCGAGCGGTATCGTTGAAGACACGCAACATCGGAACGATCCCGTTGGATGTGCCGTTGGTTCCTTTGATGTAGGAACCTGTAGCCCGAATGTTGTGAATGGCCAAGCCAATACCACCGGCGTTCTGTGAAATCTTAGCACACTGTTGCAGCGTATCGTAAATGCCGCTGATGCTGTCTTCTTTCATGGTCAAAAGAAAGCAGCTAGACATCTGAGGCTTGGGCGTGCCTGCGTTGAACAAGGTCGGTGTGGCGTGGGTAAACCAGCCTTCACTCATCATGTTGTAGGTTGCTACTGCCGCCTCCAAATCATCTTTGTGAATTCCGATCGACACGCGCATCAACATGTGCTGTGGGCGCTCAACAATTTCACCTTTGATTTTCAGCAAGTAACTGCGCTCTAACGTCTTGAATCCAAAGTAATCGTAATTGAAATCGCGGTCGTAAATAATCTGAGAATCAAGGAACTCGGCATTTTCACGAATGATTTCAATCACATCGGTTGCAACCAATGAAGCCACTGCGCCGGTAATTGGATCCATGTAGGTATGCAAATCCTCCATGGTCTCAGCAAAGGACTTCTTTGTCGCTTTGTGCAAGTTGGACACCGCTATGCGACTGGCAAGACTGGCATAATCAGGATGGGTGACGGCGTTGGTTGCAGCAACTTCAGCTGCTAGGTTGTCTAACTCAGTCGTCGTGACACCGTCATAAACACCTTCGATAACACGCATGGCGACCTTGACAGGGTCCACGGCATCGTGCAGTTCGTAACACAGTTTTTTGATGCGGGCAGTAATCTTATCGAACTGAACAAGCTCTTTTCGGCCGTCTCTTTTGATGACATACATGGGCTAGAGAATCGTGTGAATCGTGTGGGGAAAAGTGAGGAGAGACGATTTAGAAGTCGGCATCAAGGCTGAAGGACTTAGATCCCTCGTCAGAATTGTTGAGCACACCGGCTTTTTGATACTCACCAACACGCTTTTCAAAGAAGTTGGTTTTGCCTTGGAGTGAAATCATGTCCATGAAATCGAACGGGTTGGTGACGTTGTATTCCTTTTCGGTTCCTAACTCGACCAAGAGTCGGTCAGCAACGAATTCGATGTACTGTGACATAAGATCAGAATTCATCCCGATCAATCGCACCGGAAGCGACTCACAGATGAATTCTTTTTCAATGTCGACGGCATCGATGATGATTTTACGCAGAGTCTTGACCGGGAGCTTGTTGACGATGTGCTCATTGTAGAGCAAGCAAGCAAAGTCACAATGCATGCCTTCGTCGCGTGAGATCAATTCATTTGAAAAACTCAGCCCAGGCATCAGGCCACGTTTCTTCAACCAGAAGATGGAGCAAAAACTTCCGCTAAAAAAGATCCCCTCAACAGCAGCGAAAGCAACAATGCGCTCAGCGAATGAACCGTTGTCTATCCAATCGAGCGCCCATTCGGCTTTCTTCTTGACGCAGTCCATCGTGTCGATTGCGTTGAACAATTGGCCTTTTTCTGCATCGTCTTTGATGTAAGTATCGATGAGCAAGGAATACGTTTCAGAATGGATGTTTTCCATCATGATCTGAAAGCCATAGAAAAACTTAGCCTCCGTGTACTGAACTTCAGAAAGAAAGTTTTCAGCGAGGTTTTCGTTCACAATGCCATCGGAAGCTGCAAAAAAGGCGAGGATGTGCTTGACGAAATAGCGCTCATCGTCATTGAGCTTTTCATTCCAATCCACTAAGTCCGCCGCGAGGTCGATCTCCTCAGCCGTCCAAAAGCTGGCTTCTGACTTCTTGTAATAGCTCCAGATATCATTGTGTTGAATAGGAAACAACACGAACCGGTTGGGATTGTCTTCGAGAATGGGTTCAGAGACGACCGTATTCATCGGCAACACTTCATCAATGGTGGTTTGGGCTGGGGCTTTTGTAGACAAGTCGCTCATTTTCGCGTTGGGGTAGTTGCGCCTGGTGACGCGTGTGAATCAAAGTCGTCGAACGAAACCTCTAATATGTCAACCTATAAGTGGTTGACAAGCAGTCCCCTACAGTTGATCATCGCGTTCTTGGGGGGTCAAAGGGCCTATCCTCGAAGAGCAAGGAAGACCGGAATCGCCTCCCTAAAGAAGCAGGATGTTCGCGTTTGTTTGGGGACAAGTTGCGCTTCAAGAAGAAGAGATGTCCAACAGTTCCCCAAAGAAAAACGATGTAGAGGGTCAACGCCAAAACAAAAGAATTCACAATGAGAGGGAGTTGTTAACACGGGCAGAAATGCATAGGCGCTAAGTAAGTGTAAATCAACGATTAGAGGTCATTTTTTGATGCGTTGGGGATAACTGATAAGTGAAATTTGATCGTTTTTATGGCACGATTTTGTAAGGGTGGCTTTTGTTGAAATCGGCATTCAATGACTCCACGGGGACTTCAGAGGATTGGATGACAAATTGTACGCTGTCAGACTGCGATGAGTCCGTACTTTTGTGCCATGCTGAAAAAGCTTTTGAAGAAATTAATCGGTGATAAGGCCGAGGGCGATATGAAGGATATTCGTCCAGTTGTGGATGCGGTGCATGCCGTTGAAGCGGAATTGCAAGCGTTGACTGACGATGCTTTGCGGGGCAAGACGGCCACATTGAAAATGCGCATAGCTGAACGTACGTCGGCTCAAACGCAAGAGTCGAATGCCTTGCGTGAAAAGGCAGCTGCAATGGGAGAATCCGACCTAGAGGCCAAGGAGGCGGTTTATGAAGCGTTGGACGCATTGGAAAAGCAAATCAATGTCTCAATAGAAGAAAGTCTAGAAGAAATCATGCCGGAGGCCTTTGCGATTGTGAAGGAAACAGCGCGACGGCTTTCCGAGAATCATCAACTGGATGTGGAGGCGACAGATTGGGATCGCGACATCGCTGCGCGAAGAAGCGGGGTCCAGATAGAAGGTGATCGCGCGATTTGGAGTAACAAATGGATGGCGGCAGGTGCAGAAATTGAATGGAACATGATCCATTATGATGTGCAGCTTGTTGGAGGTGCGGCTTTGCACCGAGGCAAGGTGGCGGAAATGCAAACAGGGGAGGGTAAAACGTTGGTGGCAACATTGCCGATGTTCCTCAACGCTCTTCCAGGAAAAGGGGTGCATTTGGTTACAGTTAACGACTACTTAGCACGTCGAGATTCCGAATGGATGGCTCCTATTTTTGAGTTTCATGGCATACGAGTCGACTGCATCGACAAGCACCAACCCAACAGTGAACAAAGGAGGGAGGCCTATCGCGCGGACATCACCTATGGAACCAACAATGAATTCGGCTTTGATTATCTCCGAGATAATATGGCCCAACGACCGGAGCAATTGGTCCAACGCAAGCACCATTATGGCATCGTCGACGAGGTGGATTCGGTTCTGATTGATGAGGCACGAACTCCATTGATCATTAGTGGCCCGACCCCCAAGGGCGACCAACAGGAATTTGATGCCTTGAAGCCCAAGGTGGTTCAATTGGTGGGAATCCAACAAAAAGCGGCACAAGGGTTTTTGGCGGACGCCAAGCGCTTGCTCGGAAAGGACGGCGCGACGAAGGATGAGATTGCAGAAGGAGGATTGGCCTTGTTTCGTGCCTACCGAGCGTTGCCAAAATCCAAGCCTCTGATTAAAATGCTCAGCGGGGAAGGGATGAAGCAGCAGCTGCTGAAAACGGAAGGGATTTATCTGCAGGACAACAAACGGGAGATGCCCAAAGCGGATGAGCAATTGTATTTCGTTATCGACGAAAAGCAAAACCAAGTGGAACTCACTGAGCTTGGGATTGAGTATCTCACGTCGAATATGGAGGACGACCAGTTCTTCACGATGCCAGATTTAGCGACTGAGTTGGTGACAATAGACAACGGTCCTGAAAGCGACGAGATCAAGCTCGAGATGAAGAGCAAGTTGATGTCCAACTATGACATCAAAAGTGCCCGTGTGCATACCATGAACCAGTTGCTAAAGGCCTATGCACTGTTTGAAAAGGATGTCGATTATGTTTTGATGGACAACAAGGTGAAGATTGTCGATGAGCAGACAGGTCGGATCATGGACGGACGTCGCTACTCCGATGGCCTGCACCAGGCGATCGAGGCGAAGGAGAGCGTGAAGATTGAAGCGGCCACCCAGACGTATGCGACGGTCACCTTGCAGAACTATTTCCGCATGTACCACAAGCTATCGGGCATGACAGGCACAGCGGAAACCGAAGCAGGAGAATTGTGGGACATCTACGCACTTGACGTGATGGGCATCCCAACGAACCGGCCCATTGCACGGGATGACCGAGAGGATTTGGTTTACAAAACGAAGCGCGAAAAGTACAATGCCATCATCGATGATGTGGTGACCTTGCGGGATGCTGGACGGCCCATTTTGGTAGGAACGACCACCGTGGAAGTGAGTGAGTTGCTATCACGTATGTTGGACATTCGACAGATCAAACACCAGGTGTTGAACGCCAAACTACACCAACGCGAAGCGGAGATTGTCAGTGAAGCGGGAAAGCCTGGGACAGTGACGATTGCAACGAACATGGCCGGGCGAGGTACGGACATTAAGCTGACCGACGATACCAAGGCATCGGGTGGTTTGGCGATCATTGGAACAGAGCGACATGATAGTCGGCGAGTGGATCGTCAGTTGCGTGGACGAGCCGGTCGTCAAGGCGATCCGGGATCCTCTCAGTTTTACGTTTCGTTGGAAGACGACTTGATGCGGTTGTTCTCTTCAGATCGCGTGTCTAAAATGATGGACCGCATGGGGCATCAGGATGGCGATGTGATTCAGCACTCCATGATCACGAAATCCATCGAACGGGCGCAGAAGAAGGTTGAGGAAAACAATTTTGGTGTCCGCAAGCGGTTGCTGGAATATGACGATGTGATGAATGCGCAACGTGAAGTCATCTACAAGCGACGTCGACATGCCTTGCACGGTGACCGCATTCGAACGGACATCGCGAACATGTTCTTTGAGTTGGTCGAATCAGCCGTTATGGCCTATCAGCCGGAGAAGGAATATGAAGGTTTCCGGTTGTCTTTGTTGCGCGACTTTGGCATCGAACCTCCAGTGGATGAGTCCGGTTTTGCGACAGGCAACGCGGAAGAAATTGCATACCAAACGTACCAAAGTGCAGAGTCTGTATACCGCATGAAGTTGAAGGACTTGGCAGAGCGTGCTCATCCAGTCATCCAACGGGTGCAGGATGATCCGGCCAATGATTTCAAACAGATTTTGGTTCCATTTACGGATGGACGCAAGACCATTCAAGTCTCCGCTGACATTGAACAAAGTGTCCTTTCAGAAGGCGTGAGCGTCATGGAGGGACTGGAGAAAGCGGTGGTTTTGGCCATCATTGATCAGTATTGGAAAGAACATTTGAGGAACATGGATGATTTGAGGTCCAATGTCCAATTGGCGCGATTCGAGCAAAAAGATCCGCTGTTGATCTACAAGTTTGAGTCGTACGAATTGTTCAAAGGCATGGTTCAACGAATGAATGCAGAAGTCGCCTCTTTCTTGCTCAAGTGTACGATTCCGACAGGCCCTGGTCAACAGGCAGTCAAACAGGCTCCAATCGCTCGCCCGTTGGCACCAGGAAGAATGGATATTTCAAAGGAGGGAGTTCAAAACATTCAGCAACAGGCCATGGCTGCAGCGCGTCAAAACGCCGCTCGCCAAGGCGGTCAGACCGGAATGCCGCCACCACCACCTCGGAAAACAGAACCAATCCGAACGGAAAAGAAGGTGCTTCCGAATGAACCCTGCCCATGTGGTTCGGGCAAGAAGTTCAAGAAGTGTCACGGCGCTTGATCTGCGGATCTTTGGATTTCTAGTGTACGGAACCGACTCGTTAAAAGAGGGTTTGCGCGGAGTCCATAAGTTGGGGTGACCGACAGGATAATTGACTGACCTGCTTGAGGTGATGTGCGAACTGAATGCATGTATGCGGTGTCAGGACACTATCGGGCTCGTGCACCAAAAAGTCAAAGGACTCAAGGCCGCTCGCTTTCCATTGGTTGATCCACTGAACCCACCGCAGAATACGGGTCTCATCCAAAGGGTGTCCTTCATATCCTCCAAACCGAACGATCACATGAGGTGCCGTGATGCGCATGTGCAAGGCGTCTCGTCGACCAGCGGTGTCTGAGATGACTGCGCCAATCCCGCGATCTTTCAAGAGTTGCCAAATGGCTAAAGATTCGGGGGTGTCCTCAAACCATTCGGGGTGACGAAACTCGATGGCTATCTTCAATTCTTCCGGCCATTTTTCCAGGTATTCGACCAAATGTGCAGCATGCTTGGGAGCGTAATGCGGTGGGAGTTGTATGAAACTCGTGCCCAATCGGCTCCCCAAGGCTAAGATCCCATCGATGAAGTCATCCGTCGGTCCCTCGCATCGGTTGAAACGTCGGTAATGGGAAATGATTTGTGGAAATTTGGGGCAAAAGCGAAAGTCTTCCGGCATGGATTCGGCCCATTCAGCCATTTTTACCGGCGGGTATATCCGGTAATGGGTGGCGTTGAATTCAAGACTCGAGAACTGCTTACCATACCATTCAGGCCAGGTGCGTTGAACGGCTTTCTCTGGATAAACTGTGCCGCGCCAAGGCCGAATGGTCCACATCGTTCCTCCGGATCGGACGGTCGTCGGAGCCGATTGACCAAGGGGGTCAAGCACGCAAAAACGTTCGTCGACAGCGGGCAGCTGAAAGAAATCGGGGCTGCAGTGATCGATGGAAGGTAGTTTCCCGAATTTCATGGAGAGTACAAATTTAGTCGTGACGGCCATGAACTGAACGGACAAAGGGTCTCAAAGCTTTTTGATCTTGCACCATGGTCATTGCACAGCGCTTCTTGGATGTTGTATTTCCTCGGTATTGTTGGAAATGTGGTGTTTGGATGTTGAATGAATCCAATCCAATAGCATGTTGCGGTCTCTGCAGAAAATTGTGGCCCGATTTACGCGGTGAGGTAGGCCGAATACTGATGCAAGAAAGGTTGGCGATTGTTTGGGGTCAAGTGGGTTTTCGTTTGCAGGAATCTGAATTTTTAGAAGAACAAGTTCGGACGATTAAATACCGCGGAGATCGTTGGTTAGCATGGCATTGGGGCCGATGGTTAGCGAGCGGTAGCGAGCATTGTCCACGGGGAGAGAATGCGCTTGTTTTGGTTCCTATTCCGCTGCATTGGCGCAGGAAGTGGGACCGCGGTTTCAATCAAGCGGAATGGGTGGCACGGGGAATTGCATCTGTTTGGCACATCCCAATAGCATCCAATTGGATGACGAGAGCCACCCACGGTGCATCGCTCACCGGGATGAGCAGAAGAGAACGCCAAGAAAAACTCGAACGAACCTACGAGGTGTCGGAAGAAATGGGCACAAGGCCTTGCCGTATTGTGTTGGTCGATGATGTACTGACAACGGGCACGACATTCCGGATGTGCGCAGCGGCACTGCAGGATACTCCACATCGCGTTGTTGGAGCTATGGCCTTGGCCTTGGCGTGAACCATGTGTTGCGGACGTAGGGTATCTTTGACCCGATGATTCTCTCGTCCAATCACCCGGAGGCTGACAACCGAAAGGACCTATTCAAGACCTTGACTCCGCAATGGATTGCTCTGTTGGAGGGTGAAGTCAATCGTACGTCCAATTTGGCCAATCTAGCTGCGGCAATTTATGGAGCGTTTGAGTGGCATTGGGTCGGCTTTTATGAAGTCGATGAGCGACGGGACGAGCTCGTTCTGGGGCCTTTTCAGGGCCCAGTGGCGTGCACACGCCTGCGCCATGGAAAGGGTGTCTGCGCAGCGGCATGGGACACTATGGAGGCTCAGGTCGTAGACGATGTGCACGCCTTCCCGGGTCACATTGCATGCAGCGCGCTCTCGGTGTCCGAATTGGTGCTTCCCATCATTGTTGACGGCCATGTTGTGGCCGTTTTGGATATTGATTCTGCGAAAGCTGCGGATTTTTCAACGGCGGATGTCAAAGGCTTTGACCGTATTGTAAATTATGTAGCTTCACGATGGAATCATTGGGAATGAAACACGGACAACACAGGCGCTCAGCGCTCTTTTTAATGGGGTTGACCTTACTTGGGGGGTGTGCTCAGGTGTCTTCACCTACCGGTGGTCCAATGGATGAAACGCCTCCTCAAGTGTTGGAAATGACGCCTCCCAATGAGACCGTCAATTTGTATTTGGAATCCTTGACGCTTGAGTTTGACGAATACGTCATCTCAAAAAATGCGGCTCAACAGTTGCTCATCTCTCCGCCCATCGCTGGCAGACCATTGTTCAAAACAAGAGGGAAGGAGGTGCAAGTGGAATTTGATCCCAATTGGTTTGATTCGGAGACCACATATGTTTTGAGCTTTGGAGACGCATTGGTGGATTTGCATGAATCGAATCCTGCAGAGGCACTCTTCTTTGCTTTTTCTACAGGGAATGAATTGGACACTTTGACGTTGGAAGGTTGGGTTGTGGATCACCGAACGGGAGACGGTGTGCCTGGTCTGCGTGCTTTGTTTTATTCGGAATCAACCCCTTGGGATTCGATTTGGGGTGGTGAACGCCCGAAAGCCATTGCCATTACCAATGAAGCAGGGCAATTTACGGGCGCTTATTTGGCCGCAGGTCGTTACAAAGCCATTGCGATTGAAGACGTGAACAGGGACTACGTCTGGAACCCTGGAGAGGCATTGGCCTTTAGTACCGCATCGATTGGAGCTGGTCAGGCGTGGTCTTCACCTTGGTTGTTTGCACCGACAACGCCACCCTCTCTTCCTGCTTACATCGTCTCGGCATCGATTGATTCTACAGGGTATTCTCGGATTTTGGCTCCGAAAGAAGAGGGTCAAAATGAAGAAGATTGGGCGATTTTATTGGAGGATGAAGCATTGGAAACCCAGTGGTGCAGAGCGGGGGATAGCGTATATCTATGGACAGAAGCACCGAAGTTGGTCGAAAATGCGGTGGTCACATGGAGTCGTTTGGAAGGAACGGATTCCTTGCCGGCGCGATTGCAACGGAGCGCGATGGGTAAGTCGCTTTCAATGTTGCCCCAATGGCCGGCGAAAACCACCAAGAAGGAAGAACGCATTTGGCGTTTTGACCGGGTCTTGCAACACGTGGATGCTTCGCTTTGGACTTTGCACATCGATTCGGTCAAACGACTGCTTGTCCCAGAAGAACTGTCCATTTCAGACGTTGCCGATGGAGGGAATTCCGTGCAAATTCGGACATCTGAAATCTCGGCACAGCGCTATGCGGTGCACATACTTCCAGGAGGCGTGACAAGCAGAGAAGGTAGAGTCAATCAGGATACGTTGTCGTGGAAATGGTCCACATGGCCTGAAGATCATTTTGGAAGCTTGACGTTGGAGGTCAGTGAGCTTCCTGGTCCAGGCTGGTTGAGCTGTGTTCCAAAAGGACCGGTAGATATGGAGACGCCGCGAATTCGTTGCGAATTAGATACCCTCTTGCGCTGGCCTCAACTGCATCCCGGAAAGTATGAAGTGGGTTTTGAGTTCGATGCGAACAACGACTCTATCTGGCAATCCATGGACCCTTTGATGCAGCAAACTCCTGAGCCCTATTTTTACCTCCCGGATGAATTGGATATACGTTCCAATTGGGAGATGGAGTGGAAGTGGACTTTGCAATCTGAAGTCGAAGAATTGGAATAAAATGCTCACACGAAAGGCAAATCGATTGAAACAGGTGAATGAACTGATCCGACTTGCGTTGTCAAAAGTCGCACCGGGAGTCTTGCTGCTGCTCGGCACCGTGCCCCTTGCAGAGGTCGCAGCACAGCCATACATCGCGACGTCTCAGAACTTTTTCTGCGCAGGCCAATCAGATCCGGTTTCGTTGTATTGCAATGTGCTTGCTTTTGACCCCACAACGATTGTGGAAGATTGGACCTTTGAATGGAGTCCCGCCGCCGATGTGAGTGATCCCAGCGCTCAGTCTGTGTTGGTGAATCCGGCTTATACGAGCACGTTTTCGGCCGTTATGACATCGCCTTCGGGAGAGGTGTTTGAGGATGATATCACCATCACGGTTTATCCCGGTTTTGAGGTGGACGGTGGCCCGGACTTGTTGTTGTGTTCAACGTTGGGGGCTAGCCTTGTCGCAAGCGTCGACATTCTCAATCCGGTCACGTGGGAGTGGCAGCCGGCATTGGGGTTGAGCGAGGCGACAGTTTCAAACCCGCAACTCACAGAGGAGTTGAGTCAAATTTATACGGTCACGGCCACCATTGAAGGGTTGGGTGCAGCAGCGTGCTTTGCGACCGATGTGGTGGAAGTGGTTTCGGTCTTCCCGGATATGGAATTGGGAGGGGATGTGGTCGCCTGTGATGGCGATGTAGTGACCATCGATCCGGGTTTGCCAGGGGATTATGTATATGAGTGGTCAGATCCCGGTATGATTTCCCCGACACTCGATGTTACGGCGAGTGGAACCTACGGCTTGACGGTGACATCTCCAGAAGGGTGTGTGCATTCGGATATTCTGAATGTTGTTTTCACCAATGGCCCGCTGTTGACTCTTGAAGATTCAACGACGACGTGTGCATCGCCTGGAATTTTATTGGATGCGATGCCAATCAATCTGGAAACCGGACCCTTTCAGTTCAATTGGTCGCATGGTCCCAATGAAGCTGAGGTGCTGATCAATGAGACCGGTGCGTATCAGGTGGTGGTAACGGATGCTGGTGGGTGCACCACATCGACAGTGGTTTCGGTCACGGCGCTGCCAAGTCCGCAATTCAACCTTCCTTCGGATACATCGCTTTGCTTTGAAGATTACCCTGGAATTCAATACACGTTTGCGGTACCTGCAGGGTTTGATGGATACCTCTGGAATGATGGTTCCACAGACAATACATTGCCCGTTGATGGTCCGGGTACCTATGGCGTTGTCGTTACCAATGACATAGGATGTGAAAGCGAACAGACCATCTGGGTCAACGGATTTTGCTCAGAACCAACTCTTTTCATCCCGTCTGCCTTTACCCCCGATGGAGACGGTTTGAACGAGGTTTTACGGATCGAAGGACGAAATTTGGTAGAGCTGGACTTTCAGTTGTTCAACCGTTGGGGCAATTTGGTTTGGCAAGCGGACGCGATCGGCGATTACTGGCATGCACAGTCGCCTTCGTTGACACACTATGTCCAGGATGAACTTTATATCTGGAAAGCGAAATACCGACACTTTACGGACCCATCAGGATCGCTGAGCACGTGGTTCGAAGCAGAAGGAGCTGTCCGTGTATTGCGCTAATGACAAGTGAACAGCACTCACCTGGAATCAAGAATTGACCTCGAGGAACCGCTTGACTGCAGTTAAGGTCCCGAATACGACCAAGGTGTCCGTGGCTTCGATTTCCATTTCAGGTTTGGGGACCCCAATGATGTGTTCTGTCGTTGACAATCCTTTTTCGTCCGTTTCAAATACGCGACGGATGGTGATCAGTCGTAACTCGTAACGATTCGTCAGGTCGATGCTGCCGAGGGGGCGGCCGATGCAATTTTTTGGAGCATGAATTTCAGCGATTTCATAGTCATCAGGAAGTTCTAAGAATCCCCCGATGTTGGGATGGATCAATCGCTCGGATATGACACTCGCAACCTCACTTTCTGGATTTAGAATTTCCTTTACGCCTAGACTTGAGAGGATGCGCTGTTGGTGCTCACCATTGGAACGAACAATTACACGAGGTACCCCGAGGTCGAGCAGATTCATTGCTGTCAAAACCGTGGCCTCGAAATTCTCCCCAATCGCTACAACGGCTGCATCCATGTTTTGCACCCGTTGTGCTTTCAATGCCCGAACGTCAGTTGCATCTAGCGTAACGGCCAATGCGACGCTATCCTTGATGTTCTCAGATCGGACGGAATTGCTATCAAAGGTGAACACCTCTGCGCCCTTTGCGGCCAAGGCCAAGGCAATTTGGGTTCCATAACGACCAATGCCGAAGACGGCGAAGCGGGAAGATTGTGGCATGGGGTAAATTTCGGTTGTTTCCTTTTACAAAGCAGTGGCTTCTAAAAAGATTGCATGGAATCGGGCGATGTCTTCAAACGAATTGTAAAGCGGAACAGGGGCCATGCGAATGGCATTGGGCTCTCTCCAGTCAGCAACCACGCCTTGTTCAGTCAATTGATCAAACAACGCTTTCCCATATCCATGTGCGACAACGGAAAGTTGTGAGCCGCGTCGCTCAGGACTCGAAGGCGTAATGACTTCCAAACGAACCTCGTTTTGTTTTGCGACATCATGAATGGCCCGCTCGAGGTAAGCTGTCAGGCGGTCTCCGCGTTCCCGCAAGGCCGGTAATCCGGCTTCAAGAAAAAGATCCAAGGCGACCGCGTGAACGGCCATATTCAAAACGGGCGCATTCGACATTTGCCAAGCTTCCGCTGTGCCCATGCTTTCGAATTTCGGTTCCATCAAAAACCGTCGTTGCGCATCATGCCCCCACCAGCCTTCGAATCGAGGCAAGTCCTCGCGTTGAGTGTGCTGCTCATGAATGAAGGCACCGGCCACAGCACCGGGTCCAGAGTTGAGGTACTTGTAGCTGCACCAACAAGCAAAATCCACCTTCCAATCATGCAATTGAAGGACCACGTTTCCTGCTGCATGGGCTAGATCGAACCCGCAATAAGCACCCGCCTCATGGGCCGCACGTGTGATGCGCTCCATGTCCAAGAGTTGACCACTGAAGTAATGTACGCCCCCCATTAGGACGAGGGCTATTTCCTCACCGGACTCTTCCAAAACAGCTTCGATGTCCGATTCTTCAATGAAATGCGTGCCAGGACGGGGCTGAATTTCAATCAAGTCCGTCTCAGGATTTCCTCCGTGAAATCGGATTTGACTCTCCAATGCATACTGATCAGAGGGAAACGCCTTGGCTTCACAAACAATCTTGGTTCGCTTTCCAGAAGGCTGATAAAAACTAACGAGGAGTAAATGCAAATTGACCGTTAGCGCATTCATGGCGACGACTTCGTGCGGCTTGCCACCGGTGATGTGCGCTAAGCCAAGGGCAAAGCGTTCATGGTAATCCACCCACGGGTTGTGCGCATGAAAATGTCCTTCCACTCCCCATTTGGCCCAATCGTCGAGTTCGGTTTGAATCGCTTTTTGTGCGGATTTGGGTTGCAAACCCAAGGAGTTTCCGGTCATGTAAATGGCTTCTCGCCCACCGATATTCGGAATGTGAAACCGTTCCCGGAATCGCTGCATCGGATCATTTGAATCCAATTGACGCGCGTGCTGCAGGCTGAATTCGTTGGCTTGCGGTTCGGACGATGAAGAATTGTTTGTCATGGTCTTGTCAAATGCTGGAGCCGAAGTCAATGGATGCATGCAATCGCACCCTTGAAAACGTTCGCCCAACCTTGGAGGGGCTAATTTCGCAGGAAAATCACTGAATCCATGAATTCGAAGAGGCATTCTATCCAAAGGGTCCAATCCAAGCAACTCTTTGAACGCTCAAAGACCCTGTTTCCAGGGGGGGTGAACAGTCCGGTCCGAGCATTTGGTTCCGTGGGGGGGACTCCACTTTTTATGGAAAAAGGCCAAGGAGCCTATGTTTGGGATGCGGATGGAAACCGATTTATTGACTTCTGTTGTTCCTGGGGTCCCCTTATTTTGGGGCACGCACATCCTCGGGTCGAAGAAAAAATCATCGAAGCAGTGCGCAATGGCACCACGTTTGGCACGCCCACGCGACTAGAAAATGAATTGGGATCGCTCATTGTTGATCACCATCCGTATGTGGAGCAGGTGCGCTTTGTCTCGTCAGGAACTGAAGCGGCGATGTCGGCGATCCGTTTGGCCCGTGGGGTGACAGGCCGATCCAAAATCATCAAGTTTGACGGGTGCTATCATGGGCACGTGGACTCTTTACTTGTCAAGGCTGGGAGCGGATTGGCGACGTTAGGGACCTCCTCTTCTGCCGGAGTACCAGAGTCGTGTGCCCAGGAGACGCTTGTTCTTCCATTGAATGATTTGGAAGCGGTTGAGCAATGTGTGCTAGAATTCAAGGATGAGATTGCCGTGATGGCGATTGAGCCGATTCCAGCGAACAACGGCTTGCTCATCCAAGATGAGAGCTTTCTTCACGGACTCCGAAGCATTTGCGACCGTGAAGGCATTTTGCTTTTGTTTGATGAGGTTATTTCTGGTTTTCGCGTCGCCTTTGATGGTGCGGCAGGATATTATGGCATTCGGCCGGATGTGCTGGCTTTTGGAAAAATCATAGGCGGTGGCATGCCGGTCGGGGCCTACGCCTCTTCAGCGGAAGTCATGGCGCACATCGCACCTTCAGGACCGGTGTACCAAGCCGGCACGCTGAGTGGCAATCCGGTTGCGATGGCTGCAGGAACTGCGCAATTGACAGAGTTGTTGCAACCAGGTTTCTATGCGGATCAGGAGCGACGAACAAAGCGCCTCTTGGACGGAATCTTGAAGCATTCAGGGACGGCCGGATATCCCTTGCGTATTTTCAGTCGTGGGAGCATTTTTTGGTTGGCTTTCAGCGACCGCGTTTGGATTCGAAAATCGAGCGAAATTGACCCCGATAGCATGGCGTATTTTAGCAAGCTCCACAGTGCGCTATTGAACCGTGGAATCTACCTGGGCCCTTCGGGTTATGAGGTGGGATTTGTCTCCGCGGCGCACTCGGATGCCATTATTGACGAAGCCATACACGCATTTTGTTCTGCACTGGATGAAGTTTTTGAGTTGGCTTGATCAATTCGAAACGCCAAACCAGAAGACCGCACTTCCCTGAAGAATTAACAGTCCGTCTAGCAAAAGGCTGTACACGGCTTCTTTTCGCGGCCGAACGGTCCACGCAACGATCGGTAAAGCGAGTAGCGAGATGGTGGCTCTGCCCCAGTTGATGTCGCAGAGAAGGAACCCTGCAGCACTCAAGGCGAGCAGAAATAGCGCGATTCGGATGGATTTGAAAGGCCCCCAGCGTTGCGGCCAAGTTTGAAATTCCAGCGGATCTATGTTTAAATCGCGGACGTCAAAGGGAACGGTAATTCCAGCGACAAAAAAGGCTTGACTGCACGCCAGCCCCCACAGCGGCAAACTTTCCATTCCCCAGAGATTCAATCCGATATGTGAGGCCGGAAAAATCACGGTGGCGAGCGTCCAGCTCAATGCAATAGCAGGCAGCTTGAGATGCGGTCTCTCTCGCCATCCGCGGCCGCTTCCCATGGGATTAAAAGCATAGCCGATGCTGAGGACAGCAGCACAAAGAATCAAGATTCCGTGTATCGAGCCCGTTGCGGATTCAGACCTTTCTAAACCAAGCAGCCAATGGGTGCTTGCCCAGAGGGCGAGGATGGTCCATAAAACGCCCAGTCGACCGCCGTGCTTTCGCATGAATTCCAGTCGATAAGGAGGCATCTGTTCTGGCTTTCGGGTGCTTTTCATCCAGCGTTGGAAGGTGTAGACCCAACCAGTCGATGCTCCGATGGTCAACAAAAGGCTCCAATCCGGAGAGTCTAGTTCCAATCCGTTCGAAAAAGCGAACACCGATCCAGCCGCGCTCAAGCTGGCAGCAATGGCAATCCAAAAATGCGTAAAACCGAGCCGTTCGACCATGGTGCGAAGTTCGGACATCCCTGTTACGAATGCGATGACAATCGAATGGTTATAGAGTGTCAAAAATGAGGAATGAGATTTGCTTCAAGGGTGATGCAATCCGAGCATCTCAAAACTACATTTGTACCCTTAACAAGTTTGTGCTATGCGTCTAGCCCATTTTGCTTCCCGTCACATTGGACCTCGATTGGAGGACATGCAGACGATGCTTCGTGCCATCGGTGCGGGCACCATGGATGATCTGATTGAAAAAACAGTTCCCGGCAGCATTCGCCTTCGGGAACGGCTCAATTTATCCCCGGCATTGACCGAAAGTCAATACCTCGAACACATTGATGGCATTGCTTCGAAGAACAGTGTTTACAGGAATTACATTGGCATGGGATACAATCCCACGGAAGTCCCGAGTGTCATCCGTCGCAATGTGCTTGAAAATCCCGGATGGTACACGGCGTATACGCCTTACCAGGCAGAGATTGCCCAAGGGAGACTGGAGGCGTTGCTGAATTTCCAAACCATGGTGTGCGATTTGACGGGCATGGAGCTGGCCAACGCTTCGTTATTGGACGAGGCTACGGCCGCGGCTGAGGCGATGGCGATGGTGTTTGCTGCGCGTCCGAAAGCGCTAGCGAAGGCCGGGGCAAACCGATTTTTAGTCGATGAAGCGGTGTATCCACAGACGTTGGATTTGTTGCGAACCCGTTCGAAATATTTGGGGGTGGATTTGGAAATTGTCCGGCGCTCGGAAATGGAATTTGAAGCGGGAACGGGTGTGTTTGGCGTGTTTTTTCAATACCCGGATGGTGACGGATTCGTCGAGGACCTCACCGCCCTCATAGCTCAGGCCAAAGCGGTGGATGCCCAAGTCGTGGTGGCCACGGATTTGATGGCCTTGGCTTTGTTGCGCCAGCCGGGCGTGATGGGAGCGGACGTTGCCGTAGGAACGAGCCAGCGATTCGGCGTTCCTATGGGCTATGGCGGACCTCATGCCGCATTCTTCGCCTCGAGCGAACCTTACAAAAGGCACTTTCCGGGGAGGATCATCGGGGTTTCAAAAGATCGTTTGGGAGCGCCGGCTTTGCGCATGGCCTTGCAGACACGCGAACAGCACATTCGACGCGACAAAGCCACGTCGAATATCTGCACTGCGCAATCATTGTTGGCTGTGATGGCGAGCATGTATGCCGTTTACCATGGTCCCCATGGATTGAGAAACATTGCAGAGACCATTCATTCAGCGGCACGGACTTTGGACGCAGCCTTGAGAGGCAGTGACGATTACGACCAGCTGAATGCTTGCTTTTTCGACACGTTGAAAATTCGAGTCAACGGCGGAGAAGACGCCATGCGTTCACTGCAAGCACGGGCCGAGGCCTTGCGCATCAACTTGCGTTATTTCCCAGATGGTGAGCACGTGGGAGTCTCCTTGCACGAACGGGTGACGGAAACTGAATTGGTCGACTTGTGCACCGCTTTCGGGGTGAGTCAAGTGCACGGCCTTGAGGTCGAACGAGCCTTCTTGGGTGATCTATGGAGAGAAGTTGACTATTTGCACCACCCGGTATTCAATCGTTACCGGTCGGAGACGGAGATGATGCGGTACATCAAACATTTGGAAAACAAGGATTTATCTCTGGTTCATGCGATGATCCCATTGGGTTCGTGCACGATGAAATTGAATGCGGCCACAGAGTTGATCCCAATCACCTGGTCTGCATTCGCTGAGCTCCACCCTTTCTGTCCTTCGGAACAGGCGAAGGGAATGTTGCAACTGCTGAACGAATTGGAAGCGGACTTGTCTGAAATAACTGGATTTGCAGGGGTTTCCCTCCAGCCGAATTCAGGGGCTCAAGGAGAATTTGCAGGGTTGATGGTCATTCGTGCGTTTCACGCGAGCCAAGGAAATTCGCACCGAGACGTGTGCTTGATTCCCTCGTCGGCCCATGGGACCAATCCAGCCAGTGCGGTGATGGCTGGCATGCGTGTCGTCGTTGTTGGATGTGATGATCAAGGCAACATTGACTTCGAAGATTTGCAATCGAAGGCCGAGAAGTACTCGGCGGAATTGGGGGCCTTGATGATCACCTATCCGTCAACGCACGGCGTATATGAAGAAGGAATTCTTGACATCACGGGATTGATTCACGGTCATGGGGGCCAAGTCTATATGGACGGTGCCAACATGAATGCTCAAGTGGGATTGACTAGTCCGGGTCTCATTGGTGCGGATGTTTGTCATCTCAACCTCCACAAGACCTTCGCGATTCCTCACGGGGGTGGCGGACCGGGCGTAGGTCCCATCGGCGTCGCCGAACATTTGGTTCCATTCTTACCAGGACATACGGTAGTGAAAACGGGTGGTGATCAGGCCATTCACGCCATCAGCGGCGCCCCATTTGGAAGTGCGCTGATTTGCCAGATTCCGTATGCCTACATTAAAATGTTGGGTGAACGCGGGCTGAGGGCTTCTACGGAAGTCGCCATTTTGAACGCGAACTATTTGCGGAAAAAACTGGAAGGGGCCTACAACATCTTGTACAAAGGATCCAATGACACCGTAGCGCACGAGATGATTCTGGATTGCCGATCGTTCAAAGCATCAGCGGGAGTCGAAGTCATGGACATTGCCAAGCGATTGATTGATTACGGGTTTCACGCACCAACGGTTTCTTGGCCTGTGGCGGGAACACTCATGGTGGAGCCGACAGAAAGCGAGTCCCTGGAGGAGCTGGACCGGTTTGTTGAAGCCATGTTGGCCATCCGGGAAGAAATCCGTGCCATTGAAATGGGGGATGCCGATCGGGAAGACAACGTGGTTAAAATGGCTCCACATACCGCCCTTGAAGCGACAGCGACAGACTGGAGTCACCCCTATTCGAGAGAAGAGGCGTGTTATCCAACAGCCGATTCCCGCGCGCGAAAATTCTGGAGTCCGGTGGCTCGCGTTGACAATGCATACGGCGACCGCAATCTGGTTTGCAGTTGTCCTCCGCTCTCTGCATTTGAAGAGTTATTGGGCTGAAATCAAGCCTTTTGAAATGAAATTCCTGAGGACTAGCAACCTCGATATATATTTGTCACAACCTAACACACCAAACTGCTGAAATATGAAGCACATCTACATCGCGGCGTTCGCTGCTCTTTTCACATTATCCACTACCGCTCAGGGCTTGCTTCCTGATGCCGATTCGAAGTCCTCTCAGGCTCGACGGGTTGAATCTGCTGATGCAGTTCAAGTTCTAGATCGTGAGGTGATTTGGACACATGACTGCAACATCGATGACTGCGGTGATTGGGCGTTTGGCAACGGTGCCGGCGAAGCGGGAAGCCCTTGGGAAGACATTGATTTGAATTTCGAATGCAGCACAGACGGACCTGCGGGACCTTACAACCAATGGGCTGGAGGAACTGGAGACTTCAGTGCAGCTAGCGCCATGAACTCAACGACTGCAGCCAATGGTCTGTTGATTGTTGATTCCGATTTGTTCGGAGCTGACGCCAACTACAGCGCAGCTTGGATTGAGAATAGCTGGGTTCAAACTGCCAATTCAGTCGATTGCAGCACCTTGGATTTTGTCAGCATCTCGCTTGAAACACGTTACCGTTGCTGGGACAATGGAGGTTCTGACGACAGCGAGAAGTGCTTGATCGAGATTTCTCGTGACGGAGTGAACTGGCCAGACATCAGCACGTTTGCTGAGGTGGACGGAACCGTGGATTATGGCGATGGCGTGCTCGTACCAAGTCGTTGGGAAGTGTTCCCTGGCTTCGAGACGGGGAGTGAATCGGACAACCCCTCTTTGGTTGAGTTTGACATCACTTCTGCTGCTGGCGGAGAGAGCATGATTTATGTTCGATTCCGTTGGGCTGGAACTTGGGGTTATAGCTGGGAGATTGATGATATTAGCATCTACGAGACTCCAGCCAATGACATCCGCATTGACAACTACTTGTCTTACACAGACTACTTCACCACAGGCATTTGGGAAGCCGGTGTATTTGCGGAAGGCCAGCTCTCATCACTTGAGGCGGCTGCCAAGGTATACAACGTCGGTTATTTGGAGCAGGCGGGAACCCTATTGACGTTGGATGTAGACGGCACGGTCGCTTCATCTGATCCTATGCTTTTGGCATACCAAGGAGTGGACACGTTGCGTGTTCCTTTTGATATGGCTGCAGTTGGCACGTACAACCTCACTTACACCGTCAGCTCTGACAATGAAGATGAGAATCCTGCCAATAACGAAGCGACACAGTCTTTTGAGGTGAGCTCATTGCACTATGGCCGTGACAACGGAACGATGACGGGTGTTTTCCCATCAGACGGAGCCGATGATTACATCGCTTTGAATCCCTACGACATCTTTGAAGATGTAACGGTTTATGCCATTGATGTGGCCATCGTTGCTGGTTCAGACAACGGTACGCCGGTAGTGGCGCACTTGTTTGATGGAATGGACGACAACTACCTCACGGAACAGTATGGAGGTTTGATTTCAAGCACGTCCGAGTTGGACTTGGCGGCGAACTATTCTAATGACGGTACTGAGGATGACATCGTATGGTACACTCTCGTTCTTGAAGAGCCGTATGAAGCCGCGGGAGGTTCTGTCCTCGCTGCTGGTTTTGAGCACTACGGTGGATCAGCTGTTCAGATTTGGGAGTCTCAGTATACGTATGACAACACATCATTTGTATATGGACCTTTCGGATCAGGAAGCGCTTATGATTGGTACTACACCAACGAGGTGCCGATGGTTCGTTTGAACTTGGATCCCAACGCAACCAACACAGTCGCTGTGGAGGAAATCGCTGAAGGTCCATTCCAATTGTATCCGGCATTCCCGAACCCAGCTGCGGAGACAACGCGCATCCAATACCGTTTGGATCAAGTTGCTGATGTTGCCGTAGAGGTACGGGATGTAACGGGCAAGGTGGTAAATCAAATTGCTCGCGGAACACAGCCTGCTGGTTACCACAGCATCACATTGGATGTGGCGAATATGGCAGCAGGTGTTTACACCTACACATTGAATGTGAACAACGCGCGTTCTACGCAGCGTTTGATCATCAAATAAGAGTGCGTCAGAGCGCGTTGAGCGCTTCGAAACTGAAAAGAGGGGAATTCCGAAAGGGATTCCCCTCTCTTTGTTTGCACTTTCTGCGAATAATTGAGCGGGATTGACTTTCTTTAGGGCGTCAAAACCTGATTCACACAATATGAAGCATTTTACTTTTCTTTTGGCCGCGATGTTGGGACTTGCTACTGCTTTGCAAGCACAACGATTGACGGACGTTCACACCTTTGCTCAGGTACCTTCTGGGCTTTCAGATGCAGAAGCGCAAATGATGCGCGATGCCAGCCACGAATCTGCCTTGGAAGTTGCGCAGCGAGGTGGTGGAACTATTTTGTTCTACGAAGATTTTGCCAATGGATTTGATGGCAATAACACGGTAGGTGCATGGTCCGCAGAAGATACAGGCGGCGGTCAAATTTGGCAGCACGTGGATGTAGCGGGCAATGGCTTTTATGCAGATGGCACTGCTTCAGGTGTTCAGCCGCCAGCAGGAGAATATTCGACCAACATCGGTTCTTTGAATTCGACAACATCGGACAACGGTTGGATGGTCTTTGATAGCGACTACTTCAACACGCCAATTGCCGAGGGCTATGAGAACACGGAAGGGTGGATCACCACTCCCACTTTGGACATGAGCAACAACGGTTCTGTGGTCGTAACCTGGGAGCAATACTTCCGTTACTGCTGCTTTCCTTACGCCCCTATCTTTTTGGAAGTGAGCAATGATGGTGGCTTGACTTGGGTCACGTTTGATGGCCACGGCACGTTCATCGAGTCTGCGAACTCGGCATCAGCGAATGCTTTGACCACATCAGTGGACATTTCTTGTGTTGCAGCCTATGCGGCCGAAGTCCAAATTCGTTGGTCCTACCTGCAAGCTGCTGAAACAGGCGATGGATACAGCCACTACTACTGGGGGATTGATGACGTCACCATTTCAGAAAATCTAGTTGCGGATGATTTGACGGTGGTTCAAGTAACCAACGGTGACGTTTACAACGTCTTTGAGTACCGTGTAACTCCTCTCGAGCAGGCCATTCCTGAGTCAGACGGAGGTCTCTTGGCAGGAGTTTTGTACCGCAACGCGGGCAATGCGAACCAAGATGAAACGGTGATCATCGTCGAGATTTTGGACGATGCGGGTACCGTGTTGAGCACAACAACTGAAAACATCGGTACGGTATTGAGTTTTGCCAACGCAACGAGCTGTCCGGCCAATATGCAGGACACGGTATACATTGCCACTGGTTGGGCCCCCTCTGAAGTGGGCAATTACGTGTTGCAGGCGAGCATTGGTTCAGCCAATGAAGATGCGTCACCTGACGACAACATGATGAGCAAGGTCATCGTCTATTCTGATGATGAGTATGGGCATGATGACGAAGGAGATTTGGACGTTGAGTTCGCTTCTGGAGAATCAGATATTCCAGGCTTGTTCAATCCAGCTGGATTTGGAAACTACTACCACATGCACAACGAAGGATCTGTTGCTTATGGCATGACAGTGCGTTTCGGACCAAGCGCAGGTGGAGCTGATTTGGAGTTTGAATCACGACTCTACACATTGGGTGCAGACGGTTTAACGGCTTCACCTTTTGAGAGCACGTATTGGACATACGACGATGATTGGACTCCAAATAGCTTGAACACGACTGATATTGTGTACTTGCCATTTGAAGACCCCATTGAATTGAGCAATGCAGATTTCTACTTTGCAGCCATCATTGCAGAATTTGAAAGCGAAGCACAATTGACAGTTGCCGGTAATTCCAACTCGGATACGGACAACTCAACCGGGGACTATGGATTGACGGGTGACGGTGATTTCGTTTGGTTCACGTCACAAACGGCGACGCCAGCAATTCGATTGATTCTCTCTGAGCGCGTTGGCGTGGATGAGATTGCGAATATGAACGGCATCGAATTGCACCAAAACACTCCGAACCCAACCAACGGTAGCACGACCATCCGATTTGAGTTGACTCAATCACGGAACGTTTCGATGGAAATCCGTGATTTGCAAGGACGTTTGATCGACCGCATGGAGCAGGGTCAGCTGCCTGCTGGCACGCACAGCATGAATTACCAGGTTGATCAGTTGCAGGGCGGGATCTATACCTACACACTGGTGGCTGATGGCATGCGTTTGACAAAGAAGATGATTGTTCATTAATCGCGACTTAGAGCACATATTGAATGGAAGGGCGTCCCGCAAGGGTCGCCCTTTTTTCATGGACCACAGACGGTGGACTCAGAGCGACAGGCAGTAAATTCGCAGCATGTCGCTGAAATCGATCTTGAGCCAACCGTTAGCACGGCGCATTGCGAAGCGGGAGAATCGTCGAGCAATGGATGGCGCTTCCAAGCAGTTGGCTGTTTTGAAAGCGTTGCTCAGAAAAGGGCAGCACTCGATTTTCGGTCAAGACCATGGATTGAATCCAGCGATGACCACGAGGGAGTTTCGAAAGGCGGTGCCTGTTCGAGATTACGAGGCGCTCAAACCGTGGATCGATCGTTCCGTTGCTGGTGAAAGCGATGTTTTGTGGCCTGGCAAACCCTTGTATTTCTGCAAGACCAGCGGTACAACCAGCGGAGCGAAGTACATCCCCTTGACACGCGATAGCATGCCGAATCACATCGGTTCTGCGCGCAATGCCTTGCTGGCTTACATCGCAGAGACCGGGAAGTCGGAGTTCTTAGAAGGCAAGATGATTTTCCTTCAGGGTTCACCGGAGTTGACGAAGACGAGCGGGGGGATTCCCATGGGACGATTGAGTGGGATTGTAGCGCATCACGTGCCGAGCTATTTACAGGCCAACCGACTCCCTTCATTCGAGGCCAACTGCATCGAGCCTTGGGAAGCGAAGATCGAGGCCATTGTGGAAGAAACGCGGAATCAGGACTTGCGTTTGATCAGTGGAATTCCTTCGTGGGTGCAGAATTACTTCGAGCGACTTTTGTTGGCAACCGGGGCGAAAACGGTTCGGGAGGTCTTCCCCAACTTCGAGTTGTTCGTTTATGGTGGAGTAGCGATTGAACCGTACCGCGCCAAGTTTCGCGAGTTGATCGGTGCGGACGTGCCAACGATTGAGTTGTTCCCGGCTTCGGAGGGCTTTTTTGCTTATCAAGACCGTACGGATGTGGAGGGACTTCGACTGAACGTGGATGATGGGATGTTCTTCGAATTCATTGCGGTGGACACCTATTTTGATGAAGAACCGGAACGCTTGGGTCTTGATGAGGTGGAGCTGGGCGTGCAATATGCCTTGATCATTTCAAGCAATGCGGGATTGTGGGGATATGATATTGGCGACACCATCAAGTTCGTTTCCACCGACCCCCATCGCATTGTTGTCACTGGACGCATTAAGCATTTCACCAGTGCGTTCGGAGAACACGTCATTGCTGAAGAAGTAGAAGGGGCGCTCAACGATGCGATGCAGCAGATGGGTGGACTTGTCACGGAATTTCACGTTGCACCGCAAGTCAATCCTCCGTCTGGCTTGCCGTATCACGAGTGGTTCATCGAGTTTTCGGAGCAACCCCAGGATGCTTTGGGTTTTGCAAAGTCCATCGACCAGTCGATGATCGCACGCAATCCGTATTACAAGGATTTGATTTCCGGAGGCGTTTTACGTCCTGCAATCGTAACACTGGTGAACACGGGAGGGTTCCACAGTGCGATGGAATCTTTGGGGCGTTTAGGAGGTCAAAATAAGCCCCCCCGTTTGGCCAATGATAGAAATTTTTCCGACTCTATCTTATTACAAGAAACTTCAAAGACATGAGAATTTTGGCGCTGATTGGAGGGAGTGGCTCAGGGAAGTCCACGGTGCTCGCCGCATTGAGAAACCACTTTAACGCGCGTGTTGCCGTTCTTTCTTTGGACGATTATTACCGTCCGAAATCAGAACTTCCTGTGGATGAAAATGGGGAAACGAATTTTGATTTGCCCGAGGTCATCAATCACGTGGATCTCATTCGCGACATAGATGCCTTGAAGCGAGGAGAGTCCATCTCTTTGAGCACGTATACCTACAACAGAGAAGTCATGGTATCGGAAGACATTACCATTGATTCTTCTGAATGGCTGGTCGTAGAAGGACTGTTCGTCATGGCATATCCAGAGATGTTGAGTCGGGTGGATGTGCTCGGATTCATAGATGCACCGGAAGATGTTCGACTGCAACGGCGCATTGACCGCGATGGAGCTGAACGGGGCTATAGTGAGGAAGAGGTGCGCTATCAATGGAAACAACATGTGCGCCCCGCAGATTTGAAATACATCGAACCGTGGAAGGAGCGTGCCGATGTCATCATCGACAATCAACACCATTGGGAAATCGGCACACAGCAGCTCATTGATTCCATGGAAAAATCAATTGTATCATGAAAAAAGCATTCACCCTTCCGACGTGTAAAACATGTGTTCGGATTTTTGAAGAACTTCAGCCAGCGGCTCATGGATGTGAGGTCATCGACATCAAGTCTGAAGGCATCGCGGCCGAAGACTTGGACCGGATGGCGGAATTGGCGGGATCGTATGAGGCTGTTTTCTCTCGTCGCGCCATGAAATTTCGCTCCATGGGACTTGCTGACCAGGAGTTGAAAGAGTCGGATTATCGCCGGTTGATTCTCGAAGAATACACTTTCCTCAAGCGTCCGGTCTTCTTGTTTGCTGATTCGGTGCATGCGGGATCGGCAAAGGTCGCGGTATCTGCAGCTCAGGCTGCAATGACGGCTTAGAGACGGCGATGAATCGCCTCCTAGCTCATTTGGCCCTCTTGGTGGTTGCATTCACGTATGGAGGCAACTACCTCGTCGCAAAAGGGCTCATGCCAGACCTCATTGGTCCCAGTGGTTTTATCGTTTTGCGCGTTGTCGGCGGCGGGGCTATGTTTTGGGTGTTACGGGGTTTACTGCGATTGAAAGGAGGGTGGGAGTCCGTGGACCGGTCGGACTTGGTGCGCCTTTTTCTTTGTGGCACCACGGGGGTCGCAGTCAACCAGCTGTTGTTTTTCAACGGATTGAATGCCACCAGTCCTGTCAACGCGTCCATCATCATGACGGTGAACCCCATCTTGGTATTGGGGATCTCGGCAGCCTTGCTCGGCACGGCGATCACAGCACGCAAGTTGACGGGCATTGCGATTGGTGGAGTTGGGGCTGTGGCATTGCTCATTTTCAGTGCGAATCAAGCCAATATCCACACATCATGGCAAGGCGATCTGATGATCTTGATCAATGCAACGAGTTATGGTTTTTACTTGGTTCTTGTCAAACCGCTGATGTCCAAATACAAACCGCTCACGGTGATTTCCTGGGTGTTTCTCTTCGGCGCTCTGTGGGTCATTCCCATTGGTGGCCAGCAAGCTTTAGCCATTGATTGGTCGGCGTTTGAAACGATTCATTGGCAGGGCTTGGCGTATGTCATCTTGGCAACGACCTTCATGGTGTATCTGTTGAATATTTATGCGCTTGGGCATGTGCAACCCACGGTGGTGAGCATTTATGTTTATTTACAGCCTCTCTTGGCAACCGGATTTTCATGGTGGTTGGCTTCCTCCGGCGGAACGGATTACACGGCCGATCTCAGTTGGGTGACAGGCGCATGTGCACTGGCTATTTTTGCTGGTGTTGCCTTGGTGAGCCGTCCCAGCGCAGCCTAAAAAAATCGTCTTAGGAATTTGCTTAAATTCACACCATGCCGATTGCAAAACCATTCAACTTAACGGCCTGGATCGAATCGAACCGGGACCTGCTCAAGCCGCCTGTTGGGAACAAGAACCTATACGTCGAAAGCGGTGATTACATTGTCATGATTGTAGCCGGCCCGAATGCGCGCAAGGATTACCATTACAACGAGACCGAGGAGCTTTTTTACCAACTCGAAGGCAACATTACGGTCCGCATCCAGGAGGATGGGCAGGCAGTGGATATGGAACTAGGACCGGGTGATATGTACTTGCATCCTGCAAATGTTCCGCACAGTCCCATGCGGGAAGCGGGTTCGTTGGGTTTGGTCATTGAACGTAAGCGGGCAGACTCGGACATGAAAGATGGGTTGATGTGGTTTTGTGATGCTTGCAATGAGCCTCTTCATGAGACCTTTTTTAAACTCGAGAATATTGAGAAGGATTTCATTCCGCGATTCCGCGAGTTCTATGGCAACGAATCACTGAGAACGTGTGATGCTTGTGGTGAGGTGATGGATACGGACCCACGGTTTGTTGATTGACAAGGGGTTAGATTGAAGCAAGGTCTTCGGATGTGAGCGCGCAACCTTTGCTGCGAATCCGCAGTTTTAAACGTGTCTCATCAAAATTCATTCCGATGACCAATACACGACTATTTACGCTGCTGGTTTTTATTTGCGCTTCGGTACTCGGCTTCTCCCAAGAATGCACGAATGTCGAATTCATTACTCTGAATACGAGCGGAGGTGAAATTGCCCAGTTGAACGTGGCATACGAGATCAATGCAGCAATGGGTGAGCTTGTGGAGTCCGGCTTATGGGAAGTCACATCAGATGATGTCGTCACGCCACTTTGTCTTCCTGCGGGCTGTTACACCCTCTTGATTTCGGGAACGAGCGTCAGCCCAAACACCTTGGAAGTCCAATTGGCACAGTCTGACTACATCATGATTTTAGACTGGGACCAAGGAGCAGGAGAAGGGGAATGGGTGACGGCATTCTGTGTCGAAAATGCCCAGCAATTTGATTGCCCCGAAGTGATTTATTTTGAAGCCGGAGAAGGATGCACGTGGGCCTTTGAAATTGGCAGCTTCCAAGAAGGTGAGAATGTGGTGTGGAACTTTGGAGATGGCCAAGAATCGGTCGAAGGAGGACACTTCCATGTACATGATTTTCCGAATACAGGAACGTATGAGGTCACAGCTTTTTTCACCTCATTCGATTGCCCAATGGGAGTGTATCTGACCACCACAGTCGACGTGCAAGGTTGCGGTGAAGCGGAGTGCACATTGGAAATGGACGTGTCAAGTGCGAATGGAATGTGGTACACCTTTGAAATTCCTGAACAACCAGCAGGCGCCGTGATTGAGTGGTACATCGATGGTCAGGTGATTCCTCCTACGAGCGAAAATGGATTGACCTTTGAAGCTGGATTTGATTTCAATCCGAATTGGAGTGTTTGCGTCGAGGTGTTCACCGATGCCTGTCCCGATGGAATGGAGGCATGCTACACCAACATGGAAAGCAGCGATTGTCCAGACCCTGATTTCACGGAAGTTGAATACCTCGGTGGCTGCTATGCCTTGTTCTGGTTGTACGACAAAAATGTTTGGGAGATTGGATGGTCTGTGAATGGGGAATTGATTGAATGGACTGCTGGGATTTATTTTGATTATGAGTTTCCGTCCAATGGGGAATATGTTGTGACGGCTGAGTTTTATTCCGCAACGTGCCAAGGGGAGGTGTATACGTGGGAGATGAATATCGAAGGGTGCGGCGATATGGAGTGCGACATAGAGGCCGTTGCGTATCCGCTCGAGTGCAATGAGTTCTTGGTCGAGGCGCTCAACTTTCCGGAAGACGCTCAGCTCTTTTGGACATTGGACGGTGAGCCTTACGAGGTCAATACAGCCGAGTTTTTCTATACGGCACCGGATGATGACTGCCATGTGTTTTCCGTTGGCTATGAGACAGAAGACTGCCCCAACGGCGCGGGTGATGACGTAGAGGTTTGTCCAGATTGTGGTGACGATGGTTGTGAGGTGTCCATTGTCTGGGAGGCTTTGGCAGACGGTGTTTATTTATTCTCAGCGGTCGACTCCGATGGCGCATTGTGGGAAGGAACGGTAGATTGGTGGACCACAGGTGAAAATGTCGGAGCAGGCAACCCGTTTGCCTGGACTTGGGACAACGAGGAGGCTTCCATCGAATCCATGTGCATCGGTTTTTCTGATTGGGAAGCGTGTGATGGAGGCGAAACCTGTATTGAGTTGGAGACCGCTCCAATTGAATGTGAAGAGGTTCAATTCGTACTCAATGCGGAATGGTCAGAGGCAGAGTTTTGGGCTTTTCAACTTTTGCTGAACGCGACGATTGCTGATTGGGAGGTCCAAGGGTGGTCGTTGAATTTGAATTGGGAGGAATTCGGCAGTGTTGCGGATACGGTGACTGCATGCATTCCAGCAGCGTGCTTTGATGTGGCGGCGACCTTTGAGTTTCCTCTAGGAAGTGGGCTGGAGGCGTTTGTCATTCAGGCACTCTTGGATGAAGAATCTTCTCTCATTTTGGTGGACATTCAAAACGGTGTTTACAACGACTTCGGATTGCTTCCTGATTGCAGTGTAGACTCAGGATTGGAAGAAGGCATGGGGCTTCCCTCGACCGTTCATGTATGGCCAAACCCAGCGATCAATGCGGTCAATTGGACGCTGTCATCAGAAACCTTTAATGGAGACATTCGTGTCCATTCTCTTGACGGAAAATTGATCCATCAAGAGGCGATTCAAGGGATTGGAGGGACGCTGGAGGTCACCGGTTGGCCCGCGGGGTTCTACATGATTTTATGGGTGGAGAAGGGTTTGCCGGCTTACCGATCTCGGGTGCTGGTAGCAGACTGAAAACCCAACGCAGTCGCTTTGTTTCATTTATTCGCATTCGAAGGCGAACAAAGGTTGATTTCAGGATCACTTTTGGTCGCCTTTGCTTGTTAACTTCGCTGCTCAACTAAGGAAATTTCTGAGTTCAATGCAGTACCAAAAATTGAATGTGATCACGGGTTGGGGAGTTTGGGCCTTGGCGACAATCGTCTATGTCCTGACCATTGAACCCACAGCAAGTTTCTGGGATTGTGGTGAGTTCATCGCGTCGGCGTTTAAGCTGGAGGTTGGACACCCTCCTGGGGCGCCATTCTTCATGTTGCTCGCACGGTTCCTGATGATCTTCAGCCCAACCGAATATGCAGCAACCTTTGCCAACCTGCTATCGGCGTTGAGTAGCTCATTCACCATCTTGTTTCTTTTTTGGAGCATCACGCATTTGGCGAAGAAGATGGTCGCCTCTCTAGGGGTGGCACCAACCAAGTCGGAAACCTGGGCCATTCTGGGTTCAGGTGCTGTTGGAGCCTTAGCGTATACATTCAGTGATAGTTTTTGGTTCAGTGCTGTCGAGGGTGAGGTATATGCCTTGTCGTCTTTGTTTACCGCGCTTGTGTTTTGGGCCATCCTCAAATGGGAAAACGTGGCGGACGAGCCGGGTCATTTGCGTTGGTTGATTCTCATTGCTTACCTCATGGGATTGTCGATTGGAGTCCACCTGCTCAATTTGCTGGCCATTCCAGCCATCGCATTGGTGTACTATTTCCGAAAATATCCGTTCTCTTGGAAGGGTTTACTCGCTACGGGAGTGATTGCTGTAGGACTTCTCGCATTGATTCAAGAAGGCATCATCAAAGGCGCAGTGCATTTGGCTGGAAAGTTTGAATTGTTTTTTGTGAATGACCTTGGCCTGGCCTTTAACAGCGGTGTAATGGTCTACGCCCTCGTTCTCATCGCGACGTTGACTGCAGCCATTTGGTGGACACAGAAAAAAGGATGGTGGGCTGGCAACGCTTTCGTGTTGGGCATGACCATGGTGTTGATCGGTTACTCCACATTTGCTGTGATTGTGATTCGGAGCTCAGCAAATCCGCCGATGGATGAAAACAACCCAGAGGATTTATTTGCCTTGGTGTCTTACCTCAATCGCGAGCAGTATGGAGATCGGCCGCTTTCTTCCGGCCAATTTTGGGATTCACCAATGGACTCCAGCACTCCATATTCAAATGGACGAGAGACGTTTGTAAAAAGCTATAGCGTTTATGAATCTCGAGGCCGGGATGTTCGTGTGAAGTCCTTCCGATCAGAATCGGGAGCCAACGCCTGGATGAACGACAATGCGAACGAGCGCATGCGCATTGTTCAAGAGTATGTGGACAGCGAAGAGAAAAAAGCGAGCAAGCCCAATTTTGATTCCCGTTATACGATGCTGTTTCCGCGCATGTATTCAACCCAAGCGAGTCATGTGCAAGCCTATAAAAGTTGGAGCAATTACAAGGGTTATAACGAAGTCAGTGCATTCACGAGCCCGATGGCCAATGGGTTGATGTCCCGTCAGGTGTTTGAAGAGCACTTGGCAACAACGTACCTGAGCGGCGCAATGAGCGAAGTGGAATTGAAGCGCGCGTTCAATGCACTCTTCAGTGATTATGGCATGCGTTTCGAAAAGAATTATGAAGTGGCCTCTGCCGGAGAGTTGTTGGTTCGAAATCCCGAGACGGGTGGCATGAGTCGAGCGCCCTTTTCAGATAAGGGCATGCTGGAAACCTTGACGAGTTACATCACAGCAGAGTTGGAATCAGGGATGCTTCGAGGTCAAGGGTACGTCGGAAGACTCGAGGGAGAGCGGGCTCAGCTAGAATCTCAAATCCGAGCGGCAACGAGGCAAGCGAACCAATCAGGTTCGGCGGATGACGTTCGCCTCGTTCGTCAATTGGAGGGTGGATTGGATCGGGTGATCCAACAGCAAAAACCGTCGCAATGGGAGAATCTGCGCTTTTTCAAGGACTTCCAAGTGGGTTGGATGTACTTCCGTTATTTCCTGTGGAATTTTGCAGGAAAACAGAATGACGTTCAGGGACATGGAGACTTTATTGATGGCAATTGGTTGAGCGGTGTAGAGTCGATCGATGAGGAGCGTCTTGGAAATCGCAGCGAACTCTCAGAGCATCGCGACAACAACAAGGCCCACAATGCCTTTTACTATTTGCCGCTACTGCTGGGATTGTTTGGATTGATTTTCCAAGCCATCCGTGATCCGCGACAATTCCTCGTAGTGGGCTTGCTTTTTGTGATGACGGGATTGGCAATCGTCGTGTATTTAAATCAATACCCTTTCCAACCGCGTGAGCGGGACTATGCTTTTGTCGGGTCGTTTTATGCTTTTGCCATGTGGATTGGTCTGGGCGTTATGGCCCTTTTTGAAGCGTCGAGAAGACTTGAGACCAAGCAGCTGGGTGGAATCATCGGCGTGGGGGTTGTCGCCAGTGCGGTGCTTTTCGGGACGGAGACGGTTTCCGGAGGAGGACATGCACTGAGTTATTCCGTTGCGTTTTTGAGTGCCGTTGGTGGAGCGGCTTTGGCGTTGTCTTGGGCACTGAAACAAGGAGCCGTCAATGAAGCGTTGCGAGCACAGTTGCTTGTTGTTTTGGCGTTGTTGGTGCCGGGACTCATGGCCAATGAGGGATGGGATGATCACAGTCGTGCCCATCGTAGAACTGGGGTCGATTTTGCGAAGAATTACATGGATTCGCTTGCTCCGAATGCCATCCTCTTTACCAATGGTGATAATGATACGTTCCCACTCTGGTACGTGCAAGAGGTGGAGGGGTATCGAACGGATGTGCGCATTTGCAATCTGAGTTTACTCAATACAGATTGGTATGTGGATCAAATGAAGCGTCAAGCTTATGAGAGTGCTCCATTGCCCATTGAAATGGATGAAGAGAAGTACCGGCAGGGCACGCGTGACATTGTTGTTTTAGACGCCCCAAGGGACCCCAACAACCCTTACATGGACTTGGGTCAAGCAATGGAGTCCGCGCTGAATGATGAGCGAACACGCGATTATGGGGGGGGCAAATCCTACTCGGTATTGCCGTCCAATAGCTTTAGAATTGAAGCGGATAGTGCTGATCTCATCCGATACGGTGTTCTGAATGAAGAGGAAATGAAGTCCCGACTGGAGTTCATTGAATGGACGCTTACGGATGAACGTGGCAACCCCAAGAGCTACATATTGAAGAACCAGTTTGCCGTATTGGACATGTTGCGCAACAACAATTGGGAGCGACCTATTTATTTTGCAGTGACCACAGGGCCAGACAGCTACATGGGTCTGCAGCAGCATTTCCGTCTCGAAGGCTTGGCTTACCGTTTGGTGCCCATGCGTTATTCCGAGAATGATAATCCGAATATGTTCGGCGGTGTTGCGAAGGACATCATGTATGACAATGTGATGAACAAATGGCATTGGGGCGGGATGGACAACCTGGAAGATGGGGTGTACATGGACGAAAACAACCGCCGCATGGTCACCAATTTCCGTCTGCAGATGGCCAATTTGGCTGACGAATTCCTGAAGGATGGAGATGCAAATCGAGCGTTGGATATTTTCGATAAAATCCTGACTGTCATGCCCGAAGAAAACGTTCCCTATAGTCGGGTGCTTTTATCGGTTCAAAGCGGTTTGCTTGAATTGTCTTCGACTGTTGCAGGCCCGGGGCTAACCACCTATGAGTTGTCCGACGAACGGAGGGCGAGGGCCAAGTCGTTGGGCAAGGACCTGACACGAAGGCTGTACGACCTCCAAGCGGATGACTTGAATTATTACCATTCACTGAATCGCAGTCAATTCGAGGCCGTTAAAAGAGATCGTCAAATCGCCAAACAGGTAGCGGAACTGATGGTTCAAACTGTCGGAATCTATTTGCCAGACGATTCATTGTCGTCGGAATTGTCGCGGGAACTCGACGCATTGCAAGAGATGATTCAGACTTCTGAACGCGCCTTTTACGATTTGGGGTCCTATGATTTTTGATCAGTGACGCAAGAGCCTCTCATTCGAAAACAACGGGTCGCGCTTTTGGTTTCGGGCTCTGGCTCGAATGCCGCGATGATCATGGAGCGATTCCAGCACCACGCGAAAGCAGAGGTCGTTTTTGTGGGGTGCAATCGCCCTCCCAATCGCGCAGGAATTTATACCCGATCAAGGACATTTGGACTGGAAACTGTGCCGTTCAGCAAGGACGATTTGAACTCAGGACGATTGACTCAAATGCTTCAGAAGGCAGAGGTCGATTGGATTGCTTTGGCGGGTTTTCTCATGCGCATTCCAGTTGAAATGGTAGAAGCATATGACCGCCGGATCATCAACATTCACCCGGCGTTGCTCCCGAAATATGGAGGCAAAGGGATGTACAATCACCACGTCCATGAAGCCGTTGCACAAGCGGGTGAATTGGAATCAGGCATGACGGTGCATTGGGTCAATGCCCTCTATGATGAAGGCGATGTCTTATTTCAGGCGGTGTGTACTTTGGAACCAGGCGATACAGCCGAAATCATTGGGTCCAAAGTTTTGGCCTTAGAGCACCGCTACTATGCCGATGTTTTGGAGAGCGTCATCAGTGAATCGGTGAAGGCAAACGAAGCGCTTCCGAGCGCTTCAAAAACAATGAACCGTTGATAGGCATGGCACCTTCTAATACCCTCAATTGCTGATGTCACGTGTTCAAATCTATACAGATGGAGGAGCAAGTGGCAATCCTGGTCCAGGGGGCTATGGGGCGCTCATGATGTATGGAGAGCATCGGAAGGAGTTGAGTGGAGGCTTCCGATTGACCACCAACAACCGGATGGAGCTTTTGGCCGTAATCACGGCATTGGAAGCCTTGAATAAGCCCGGAATGGAGGTGGATGTGTTTTCCGATTCCAAATACGTTGTGGATGCAGTGCAGAAACGTTGGGTCATGAATTGGGAAAAGAAAGGGTATTTGAATAAAAAGAACCCCGATCTGTGGAAACGATTCTTGATCGTTTACCGTCAACATAAGGTGATCTTTCATTGGGTGAAGGGACATGCAGGCAACCCTTTCAATGAACTGGTGGATCAACTGGCTGTCTCGGCATACAAAAAGGGCAACTTACTCATTGATGCAGCCTATGAGGCATCAACGGCCTGAACGGGGGGTGGAGGAAGCACGTCATCTTCGAGGCGTGCTGCGTATCTTTGTGCCCTCAACGCAATAACGATTGAAACCATGCGGACCGATCTCTACCAAGGCCACGATTACTATATGATGGATGAGATGCTCACAGAGGAGCACAAACTCATTCGTGAGACCGCCCGTGCTTGGGTCAAAAAAGAAGTGAGCCCGATCATTGAGGAGGCTGCTGAAAAATGTGTTTTCCCTCGCCATCTGCTTCCTGGACTGGGAGAGATTGGTGCCTTCGGCCCGTATATCCCAGAGGAATATGGCGGCCCAGGCTTGGATCAAATCAGCTATGGATTGATCATGCAGGAGTTGGAGCGATGTGATAGCGGATTGCGCTCAACAGCATCGGTTCAAAGCAGCTTGGTCATGTATCCGATCTGGCGCTATGGAAGTGAAGAGCAAAAACAAAAATTCCTACCCAAGCTTGCAACCGGTGAGATGATGGGCTGTTTTGGACTGACAGAGCCGGATCACGGTTCGAATCCAAGTGGGATGACCACCCATTTCAAAGAGGATGGGGATGACATCATCCTCAATGGCGCGAAGATGTGGATCTCCAACGCTCCTTTTGCAGATGTTGCGGTGGTTTGGGCAAAAAGCGAGGCAGGGCGCATCACCGGCGTTTTGGTTGAGCGTGGAATGGAAGGGTTTACGACGCCCACCATGCATGGAAAATGGAGTTTGCGTGCTTCGGATACGGGCGAATTGATCTTCGACAACGTTCGGATTCCCAAGACCAACATCTTGCCGGGACGTGATGGGCTGGGCGCTCCTTTGAGCTGCTTGGACTCTGCACGGTACGGCATTGCTTGGGGCGCCATCGGTGCCGCATTGGATTGCTATGATACCGCCCTGCGTTATGCCCAAGAGCGGATCCAATTCGATCGTCCTATTGGCCAATTCCAGTTGCAGCAAAAGAAGTTGGCTGAAATGATCACGGAGATCACCAAGGCGCAATTGTTGACGCTGCGATTGGGTCAAATGCGGGACGCCGGAACAGCCACTTCGGCTCAGATTTCCATGGCCAAGCGAAACAACGTGGACATGGCTTTGACCATTGCTCGGGATGCTCGACAGATGTTAGGTGGAATGGGCATCACTGGAGAATATCCGATTATGCGCCACATGATGAACTTGGAGTCGGTCGTGACCTATGAAGGAACGCACGATATCCACTTGCTCATTACAGGATTGGATGTCACGGGACTGAACGCGTTCGCTTAAACGATATCATTCAATACAGGGAAGCGCTCTCGATAGTGGTTCAAATCAGCCCGGCTGAGCATCGCAGATATCCATTGTGTTGCATTGGCCTGCGCCGCTAAAACGACGTCCCCTTTAGGGGCATGAATGGCACTCAATCCATTGTGATGAACACCATTGGCATCTAGACCAATGCGGTTGACTCCTGCAACGTATGCTTGGTTTTCAATCGCACGAGCGGGAAGTAAAGCAGACCAAGCTGAAGCGCGGACTTCGGGCCAATTTGCTACATAGAGCGCGAGATCATAGGGTTCATCCTGGAAGTTTCGGCTGGATTCCGGAAACCTCAGGTCGTAGCAAACTTGCAGCAAGATGTCCCAGCCTCGCCAAGAAATGGTCATCTGTTCTGCACCCGGGCTGTACGACGCATCTTCACCTGCGAACCGGAACAAATGACGTTTGTCGTACCAGCCCATGAGGCCCTCTGGTGTCATGAAAAAACACCGATTGACACAGCGTTCCTCATCCAAGAGGTGACAGGACAAACTGCCGACGACTGCGGCGTCGTGCTGACGACTCCAACGCAGCATGGCCTGAAGTGGCAGTGACCAATTTTCGGCCGTCTGTGCGAAGGCCATTTCCCATGGAATGCCCGCTTTCAGGGGTTGCATGGTGAACCCTGTGGCCCACATTTCCGGCAACACCAGCACATCCCAATCGCCGTGACTCATGACTAAATCGTTCATGTGCAGGTCGATTTGAGCGATGTTGACCTCAGGGCTTTCCCATGCCAAGTCCAATTGAAGCAACGCGATATTGAGATCTTCGGTGGTGGACATGGACAGCGATTAGGAGGGATTAGAGAGAAGAAGCAAACGGCGGATGCCCTCATCGAGCGTGGCCTCGTTTTTAGCAAAACAGACACGAACACGATGGGTGGGGTGACCTTCCGGAATGCCGTTCGGATAAAACGGGGACAAGGGAATTAACGCGACGCCATTCTCGGCCCCTTTTCGACACCATTCGTGCACGACTTCTCGGTCGCTGCGGTCATCAAATCCACTGTAATCCAACACCTGGAAGTACCCTGATTCGGCGGGCGTCCAATTCCAGCGACTCCCTTTCAAGCCATGCAGTAGCTGGTCGCGTTTGCTTTGATAGAAAGCAGGGAGCGCCGCCAAATGATGCTGGCCGTCTTGACTTTTAAGAAATGAAGCGATGCCTGCTTGGAGGGGCGCTCCCGTTGAAAACACATCGTATTGATGCACCTTCCGCACTTCCTTCATCAGTTCGGCTGGCCCTAAGAGGTAGCCGATTTTCCATCCGGTCGCATGCAGGACCTTTCCAAATGAAGCAGCCACCAGGGCGCGCTGGGACAAGGCAGGATGGCTGGACAAGCTCAGCGCCTTTCGACCATCGTGTTGCAAGGGCCCATAGACTTCGTCGCTCAGGAGCAGGATGTCTGTGTTTGCAAGAAGTATGTGCAACGCGTCAAAATCTTCGTAGGACCATCCGCTCCCGGTGGGGTTGTTCGGGACATTGAGGATGATCATGCGAGTGGAAGCAGTGATCTCCGAGGCGATTGCTTCCAAGTCGAGGTGGTAATCAGCGCCTCTAAGAGGAACGACCACCAGAGAACCTCCGGCCAATTGAACGGCGGGTTGGTACAAATCATATGCTGGCGCGAGTGCGATTACCTCGTCACCGGGATGCACCCAGGCCTGTATGGCCGCAAACAACAATGACGAAGCTCCCGCGCCAACGGTGATCTCACTATCAACGTCATAGTCGCGCTTGGTTCGGCGTTCGGTGTCTTCGGCAATCCAAGAACGCAAGTCCCAATCCCCTGCCATGGGAGCATATTGGTTTTTGCCTGCGTTCATGGCGTCCACAACAGCTTGACGCAAGGCCTCTGGAGGATCGAAATCGGGGAATCCTTGACTCAGATTGAGCGCCCCGAATTGAGCTGCCAGCGCACTCATCTCTGTGAAGATGGTGGTTCCTACATGGGGCAATTTAGAATCCGGGAGATTGAGGGAGTCGGCCATATTGGATCAGCGTGTGACGGCCAATTTTGTTGTTCCGGCTGAATTGCCGTCGGAATCGGTTGCGAAAATGAGGTAGACTCCGTGCGGTACGTCGCTTCCATTCAGATCCTTTCCGTCCCACACGGCGCGCCCTCCATTGGATTCCAAGAGGGCGACCAAACGCCCGGACGTGGTGGTAATGTGAACGGTGGAGGCATAAGCCAGGCCATTGATGGCAATCCATCCTTCAAAATCGGGACGAACCGGATTGGGGTAGACTTCAAGCGCATCAATTTCACTGACAAAGTTGGTCGCATCGCTTCGCCAAGCCAGAAGTCCTTGGGAGGTGCCAATGTACGTTTCGCCATTGCGGTGGTTGATGGCGATGTCGGAAATGGAGTTGCTTAAAAGCGGACTATTTGCTTCCGTAAAGTGCGCTTCTTGTGTAGCCCCGTCAGGACTCAAGAGGTACAAACCAGAGTTTTGTGTGCCGATCCACTTTCGATTGCCACCATCGATGCAAATGCTGCGGATGACCTCAGTTTCAAGGAGCAATTGATAATTTCCGTCTTGTTGGATCAAGATTTGGGAAGCTACGGGATTCGTATTCTGGATATCGAAGATGGCGCTCGGGAGATAAACGACACAGGGACCTGCTGAGGTGCCAATCCAAATCTCACCGTCCAGATCTTCTTCAACGGAATAGACGTCATCCGAAGGCAAGGCTCCTTGATTTTCGGCATCAGACAACAACCGCCAGTCATCATCGGTTGTATTGCCAGGGGTTTGGTTGGTGTCATAGACAAAAAGCCCTTGATTGTCGGGCATGATGCACCAGATATAGCCGTTGCGTGCGGCCAAAACATCCCCCATCCACCCGTTGTTTCCCATGGCATTGCCCACATCTAAGGCGATAAAAGTGCCATCGGCTAGGCGCACCTGCAATGGCTGATCGGCGAAAGCATTGGTGAACCAGAGATTGCCATTGGAGTCGAAGTCAACCCCGCCAACGCCTATTCGTGGAGACCCGCCGAAATTCGAAACCTCCAAGGTGCTATTGGAGTCATTGTAAATATCAATGACGGTGTTGTCCATTACCTCAATGAGGCCTTCTTCCCAGGTTCCAAAAAAGGCATGTGCTGGATTCAGCGGGTCAATGCTCACTACGAGAGGGTCATTGATTCCAGAGATGTCATTTTCGCCTTCTGCAGGAGGAATCCACTCCCATTGAGTTCCGTTTAAACCGTAAAACCCATGCTTGTGGTACATGCCGGTCCACGTTTCGTCCACTCCGCCTGACGCAATCCACATGCGATCATTCCAAGCGTCTATGCAACGAACCAACGATTTGGGAGGGCCAGTTGGCGACCAGTGATCGTCCATTTCACCACCTGTTATATCGAGTCGAAGCAAGCCCTCTTCTTGGTTTGCAATCATCAAATCGGAAAAAGCGTAACTGATTCCTTGCTCGCTAGCGATCACCTGGTGGTGAAAAACCATGTGACGTGCACGCAAGGGGACGCCGTCTGCTGAGTAATCCAATTGAATGGGCTCAAGCGCGGCATTGAACAATTGAATGGATTGGTAATCTGAGATGGCCAAAAGCCAATCGTCTGAAGCCGCAGTGGTCGCGCCGGCAGCGATGTCATACACCTGATTGCTTTCCCATGCAGGCAAAGGAGCCCAGAGGCCTTCTGGATTTTTCCACCAAAGTTCATCTGGCTGACTGGCGTTGTCGGTATGCAAATGCAGAATAACCGATCCGTCAGGATGGAAGATCACGTGCCTGTAATCTCCTGTTTCGAGGGGGATGTCACTCCATCGCGTCCAGGCATCGGGCGCACTCAAAAATGGATGATTCTGATCCGCCTCAAAAATGCCGGCATCGGTCCAAACGACGATTTGACCCTCATGGAACTGAATCCCCTGACACGACCGCAATTCCTGTTGACCTTCAAGAAACCAGGTATCCCTCACATCAAATTCTCGTGGATTGATCTCGACAATGCCAAACCCGCAGGCGGCATAAATGCGGTCTGTGTCATCGGTCGTGACCGGAACCATGGAGTGGATGGTTTTGTCTCCGATGAGGTTGCTGTCTTTGATGTCGCTCATGGTGAACAACCTCACGCCTTGATCGGAGAAAAAATCAATAACACCGGACGCGTAGCCCACCACGAGCATGCGGCCCTGGACATCCCAAGCCAATGCAGACGGATTGCTACCATTCATTCCGTTGACTTTGGAGATGGTTTGAATGCTCCCATCGGAGAAGACAAGAAAAACTCCATTTTCAGCACGAACCGCCCAGAACCCGTCTTCTCCTGCTGGCGAATGGGTGCTTCCACAGTAAACCGTTTCCTGGGCATGGCTGTATGGCAGATGGTCTGTCCACGTGCCAACATCGCGGTAGATGACATCGGATGTTTCTAACGCCGATTGAGCCGCAAGTCCAGCCTCATCCAATCCGAAAGAGCAACCAAGGACAAGGAGCACTGCGTGCAGGGTAGGAGCGAATGGAAAGCGCATGGGTCTTAACAACGAGAGAGGTGTGTTCTGCATACGCATCAAAGGTCGGAATATTGTGTGATTCAACGGTGGTCTTTCCATCGAAACGCCTCTACTCCGGAGGATTCCAATTGGTCCAAGGCGTCTTCGTCGTTCAGTGAGTAGACCCAGCCGTTGGGGCCATATTCCCAGCGTACGATTCCCCAAACAATGAGCAGACACAGCAAGTCCTCGGTGGCATCGAAATCAAGACGTCCGATGCGAACGACGTGAAGAAAGGACAAAGCCCGTCCTGATCGCCAAGCACTGAATAGTTTTCCGATGAATTGATCGTAGCGAAATTCAGCGCGATCCAAGCGCATTTCATATTGCCATACTTTGACTAAAACAGGGCTGGCTCGGTGAATGCGGTCTTCCTTTCTTAAATACGCTTGTAACTTTCCTTTCTCATCCGCGCAGAAATGTGGACGAGCAGCAGAACGGGGGACTTGGACCTCCATCACTGTTTTCAGCTCGGCCTTCCAAATTTGCACATCAAATGCAATCGGCGGTTTGCAATGCATTTCTGCTGCAGATTGGATCATGTGGTACTCTTCGTCAGCCCGAACGCCTGCTATGCTTCCATTGTCTTTGACTCCAATCAAGAGTCTTCCGCCTTCCGTGTTCGCGAATGCGCAAAGTGTTCGCGCGATCTTGCCCGCGTCCTCAACACGCATTTTAAAATCTTGCTTTTGGTGCTCCCCTTCAGCAATCATTTGGATGACGTAGGACATGGTTTTAGGTGGCGATGAAAATCAGGTGTGATTCGAGTCAACGAAGTTAATGGTCATATTGATAAAGCAAGTTTTAGGATATCCATCTGAAATCGTTACC